>NZ_JBDJMI010000001.1:0-480300 GCF_039673825.1 Luteimonas sp. TWI662
CGGGTTCAGAGTGCATGTACGAACGGCTAAATTGCACTCTGACCCCGGTTTTCCCGATTGATGCGTGACCGAGCCGAGGAGCAACCCCGGCAGGCGCAACGCCGCCACCGAAGCCCGCCCTCACCGTGATCGAACGATTGCGCGCACAAGCGCGCACGAAGAAAAGCCCGGCCAGAGGCCGGGCTTCAAAGGGGCAACTGCGGGCAGCGGCCTAGACTGCGTCGGCCGCCTCGCGGGCCTGCCGATCGAGCTCGTCGAGCGCAGCCTGGACCTTGAGCATCACTTCGCGCGTGCCCTCGTGGGCCAGCCCCGAGATCAGAAACCAGGGACCCGCCCACGCCAACGCATCGACGATCCGCGCTGCCTCGGCCTGCGCCTCTTCGGGCAGCAGCGTGTCGGCCTTGTTGATCAGCAGCCAGCGCGGCTTGTCGAGCAGCGCCGCATCGAACTTGCCGAGCTCGCGCTCGATCGCGCGCACCTGGTCGACCGCATCGCTGCCGTCGAGCGGCGCGATCTCCACCAGATGCAGCAACAACCGGGTGCGCTGGATGTGGCGCAGGAACAGCGCCCCCAGCCCCGCGCCATCGGCCGCCCCCTCGATCAGACCGGGGATATCGGCGATCACGAAGCTGCGCGCCGGCTCGACGCTGACCACACCCAGGTTCGGATACAGCGTGGTGAACGGATAGTCGGCGACCTTCGGCGTCGCCGCCGAGACCGCCCGGATCAGCGTGCTCTTGCCGGCGTTCGGGAACCCCAACAGACCGACGTCGGCCAGCAGCTTGAGCTCGAGCCGCAGCGTGCGCTCCTCGCCGCCCTCGCCCGGCGTCGACTGGCGCGGCGAGCGATTGGTCGAGCTCTTGAAGTGCATGTTGCCCAGGCCGCCCTTGCCGCCGCGCGCCACCAGCAGCCGCTGACCGTGCGCGGTCAGATCGCCAATGACCTCGTCGGTGGTGACGTTGTGCACGACGGTGCCGACCGGCACCACGATCACCAGATCGTCGCCGCCCTTGCCGTACATCTGCCGGCCCATGCCGTTCTCGCCGCGCTGCGCGCGGTACATCGTCTGGTGACGGAAATCGACCAGCGTGTTGAGGTTCTCGTCGGCGATCAACCAGACACTGCCGCCGTCGCCGCCGTCGCCGCCGTCCGGCCCACCGAGCGGAATGAACTTCTCACGCCGGAACCCGACGCAGCCATTGCCGCCGTTGCCGGCAGTGACGGTGATTTCGACTTCGTCGACTAACTTCATGGGATTGGGGATTCGAAAAAAATGGGGGATTGGGACAAGCGGGGCGGCAGCAGTCTACCTGCCTCGCTCTGGTGGACCGGCTCTGGACATGCGGTGCGCGCGTGCGGCGCCCGAATTCCCATTCCCGAATCCCGTCTTTCCTGGTGGGCTGCGCCGCCAGAAAGACGAAACCCCGCCGGAGCGGGGCTTCGTGCCGGACGACGTCGCGCGGGGATTACTGCGCGGCGACGACGTTGACGGTGCGGCGGTTCTTCGGACCCTTGGTCGTGAACTCGACCTTGCCGTCGACCAGCGCGTACAGCGTGTGGTCGCGACCCAGGCCGACGCCGCTACCCGGATGGAACTGGGTGCCGCGCTGACGCACGATGATGTTGCCGGCCTCGATGGCCTGACCACCGTAGATCTTGACGCCGAGGTACTTCGGGTTGGAGTCGCGGCCGTTGCGCGAGGAACCTACGCCCTTCTTGTGTGCCATGCCTGCTGCTCCTTACTTGCTGCCACCGGCGATGCCGGTGATCTCGATTTCGGTGTAGTGCTGACGGTGCCCCTGCCGCTTCATGTGGTGCTTGCGGCGGCGGAACTTGATGATGCGGATCTTCTCGGCGCGGCCGTGCGACTTGATCGTCGCGCTGACGCTGGCGCCGGCGAGCGCATCGCCGAGCTTCACGCCGTCGGCGTCGCCGAGCAGCAGGACGTTGTCGAACTTGATCTCGCTGCCGACGTCGCCGTCGAGCTTCTCGACGCGCAGCGTCTCGCCCGCCATCACGCGGTACTGCTTGCCGCCCGTCACCAGGACTGCATAACTCATGACCAGACTTCCTCTGTAGTTATTGTGGTCGCTGCCGCCATCGAGGGCGGACAGGAGCGGAATTGTAATGCGATCAGCGGCTTGCGGTCAAACCGCCCCAGATCGGACGGACGTGCGCGCCGCTCTGCGGGGCAGGCGCCAGCCCGGGCACCTGAACCGCCTCGTCTCACGGCCTGCGACCGGCCCCCGTCACACTGGCGTTCGGCCGATTTGCCCCCAAATGACCGGCTCGGTAGTCTGACCGATTGCCCGTTCCCGCGCCTCTCAAGGGCGCGCGCGTGCCTCCCCCGCCCTCCAACCGGACCTGACGTCGATGGCGATGGACACCATCCGCATTCGCGGTGCCCGTACCCACAATCTCAAGAACATCGATCTCGACCTGCCGCGCGACCAGCTGATCGTCATCACCGGCCTGTCGGGCTCGGGCAAGTCGTCGCTGGCCTTCGACACGATCTACGCCGAAGGCCAGCGCCGCTACGTCGAGTCGCTGTCATCCTATGCGCGGCAGTTCCTCAGCGTGATGGAGAAGCCCGATCTCGACCACATCGAGGGCCTGAGCCCGGCGATCTCGATCGAGCAGAAGTCGACCTCGCACAACCCGCGCTCGACCGTCGGCACGATCACCGAGATCTACGACTACCTGCGCCTGCTCTATGCACGCGTCGGCAGCCCGCGCTGCCCCGACCACGGCTACCCGCTCGAGGCGCAGACCGTCAGCCAGATGGTCGACCAGGTGCTCGCACTCGATCCCGAACAGCGCTGGATGCTGCTGGCGCCGGTCGTGCGCGACCGCAAGGGCGAGCATGCGCAGGTCTTCGAGCAACTGCGCGCCCAGGGCTATGTGCGCGTGCGCGTGGACGGCGAACTGTACGAGATCGACGCGCTGCCGACGCTGGCGCTGCGCCAGAAGCACACCATCGAAGCGGTCATCGACCGCTTCAAGGTGCGCGAGGACATGAAGCAGCGGCTGGCCGAGTCCTTCGAGACCGCGCTCAAGCTCGGCGAGGGCATGGCTTCGGTGCAGGCGATCGACGATGCGTCGATTCCGCCGCAGCTGTTCTCGTCCAAGTACAGCTGCCCGGTCTGCGACTACGCGCTGCCCGAGCTCGAGCCGCGACTGTTCTCGTTCAACGCACCGATGGGCGCCTGCCAGACCTGCGACGGCCTGGGCATGAGCGAATTCTTCGATCCCGACCGCGTCGTCGTGCACCCCGAGCTGTCGCTGGCGGCCGGTGCGGTGCGCGGTTGGGACCGCCGCAACGCCTACTACTTCCAGCTGATCCAGTCGCTGGCCCGTCACTACAAGTTCGACGTCGACGCGCCGTGGCAGGACCTGCCGCAGGCCTCGCGCGATGCGGTGCTGCTGGGCAGTGGCGAGGAGACGATCACCTTCACCTACATCACCGACTCGGGCGCGCGCACCCAGCGCAAGCACCGGTTCGAGGGGATCGTGCCGAACCTGGAGCGGCGCTATCGCGAGACCGAGTCGGCCGCGGTGCGCGAGGAGCTCGCCAAGTTCATCAGCGAACGCCCGTGCCCGGACTGCGGCGGCGCGCGGCTCAACCGCTCGGCGCGCAACGTGTTCGTCGCCGACCGGCCGCTGCAGTCGCTGGTGGTGCTGCCGATCGACGAGGCACTGGCGTTCTTCGAAGGCCTGGAGCTGCCGGGCTGGCGCGGCGAGATCGCCGCCAAGATCGTCAAGGAGATCGGCGAGCGGCTGAGCTTCCTGGTCGACGTCGGCCTGGACTATCTGACCCTCGAGCGCAAGGCCGACACGCTGTCGGGCGGCGAGGCGCAGCGCATCCGGCTGGCCTCGCAGATCGGCGCCGGCCTGGTCGGCGTGATGTACGTGCTCGACGAGCCGTCGATCGGCCTGCACCAGCGCGACAACGAGCGCCTGCTCGGCACGCTGACCCGCCTGCGCGACCTGGGCAACACGGTGATCGTCGTCGAGCACGACGAGGACGCGATCCGCCTGGCCGACCACATCGTCGACATCGGCCCGGGCGCCGGCGTGCACGGCGGCGAGGTTGTCGCCCAGGGCAGCTACGACGACGTGCTCAAGGCCCCGCGCTCGCTGACCGGCCAGTACCTGTCGGGCAAGCGGCGAATCGAGATCCCGGCCAAGCGCCACACGCCCAATCCAAAGATGCGGCTGCGGCTGCTGGGCGCGTCGGGCAACAACCTCAAGAACGTCGACCTGACGATCCACTCGGGGCTGTTCACCGCGATCACCGGCGTCTCGGGCTCGGGCAAGTCGACGTTGATCAACGACACCCTGCACTCGCTGGCCGCCAACGAGATCAACGGCGCCTCGCACAAGGCCGCGCCCTACCGCGAGATCGAGGGCCTGGATCTGTTCGACAAGGTCGTCGACATCGACCAGTCGCCGATCGGACGCACGCCGCGGTCCAACCCGGCGACCTACACCGGCCTGTTCACGCCGCTGCGCGAGTTGTTTGCGCAGGTGCCCGAGGCGCGTGCGCGCGGTTATTCGCCAGGCCGCTTCAGCTTCAACGTGCGCGGCGGTCGCTGCGAGGCCTGCCAGGGCGACGGCCTGCTGAAGGTCGAGATGCACTTCCTGCCCGACGTCTACGTGCCTTGCGACGTGTGCCAGGGCAAGCGCTACAACCGCGAGACGCTGGAGATCCTCTACAAGGGCCACAGCATCCACGACGTGCTGGAGATGACGGTCGAGGACGCGCTGACGCTGTTCGAGCACCTGCCGCCGATCGCGCGCAAGCTCGAAACGCTGGTCGATGTCGGCCTGAGCTACGTCAAGCTCGGGCAGAGCGCGACCACGCTGTCGGGCGGCGAGGCGCAGCGCGTCAAGCTGTCGAAGGAGCTCTCGCGCCGCGACACCGGGCGCACGCTCTACATCCTCGACGAGCCCACGACCGGCCTGCACTTCCACGACATCGAGCACCTGCTCAGCGTGCTGCACAAGCTGCGTGACGACGGCAACACGGTCGTGGTGATCGAGCACAACCTCGACGTCATCAAGACCGCCGACTGGGTCATCGACCTGGGCCCGGAGGGCGGCCACCGCGGCGGGCAGATCATCGCCGAAGGCACGCCCGAGCAGGTCGCCGCGATGCCCCAGTCGCACACCGGCCAGTTCCTCGCGCGCCTGCTGCAGACCGTGCCGGCCGAGGCTGCCGAGCCGCGGGCGGCGCGCAAGCTGGCCCGCAAGTCGACCGCGCACCTGCCCAAGCCGCTGCCGCGCAAGGGCGCCTCGACCAAGGCCGCCGAGGCCGAGGCCGCCGCTCGCGCGGAACTGCGCAAGACCGACACCAAGCCCAAGTCGAAGCCCGCGGCCAAGCGGGCCGGCAAGACGAGCAAGGCGAAGGGAGCCAAGGCATGAACGATGCGAAGGTGCTGATCCGTGTGCCGATCGAGTTGCGCTGGCGCGACCTCGACGCGTTCGACCACGTCAACAACGCAACCTTCATGACCTATCTGGAGGAAGCGCGCATCCGCTGGTTCGACTCGATCGGCGAAGCATGGGTCACCGAGGCCACTGCGCCGCTGCTGGCGGCGGTGCAGATGAACTACCGGCTGCCGATCCCCTACCCTTCGCGCATCGTCGTCGAGTTGTCGGCGCAGCGCGTGGGCACGACCAGCGTCACCGTCGGCCACCGCATCGTGTCCGAGGACGGCGCCACCCTGCATGCCGACGGCCACGTCGTCGTGGTCTGGATCGACCGCGCGACCGGGCGGCCGACGGCGCTGCCCGAGTCGGTGCGGGCCAAGGCGCTGGCCTGACACCACGCCGGAGACACAAGCGGCGTAACGTGCCGCATGCGCTTGCTCGAGCGATCGGCCGCGCCGACGGCATCGTCTACCATCGCCGCTCCTGTTCTGCCGGAAGGTCCACGATGCCGTCCCCGATCGAGATCCTCACCCATGGCCCGATCCGCGAGCTGCGGCTCGCACGCGCGCCGGTCAATGCGCTCGACCCCACGTTGTGCCGGGCGCTGCGCGAGGCCGTGGAGGCAGCAGCCGACGACGACAGCGTCGCCGGCTTGGTGCTGTCGGGTCAGCCGCGGTTCTTCTCCGCCGGGCTCGACGTGCCGTATCTGCTGACGCTCGATGCGTCCGCGCTGCGCGCGGCCTGGGACGGCTTCTTCGATGCCGTGCGCGCGGTCGCGGTCTCGCCCGTACCGGTCGCGGCCGCGATCACCGGCCACGCGCCGGCCGGCGGCTGCGTGCTGGCGCTGGCCTGCGACTACCGGGTGATGACGCGCGGCGCGTTCGGGATCGGCCTCAACGAGACCCAGGTCGGGCTGGTCGCGCCGATCGGGATCCAGCAGCTGATGCGGCGCACCGTGGGCCAGCGCCAGGCCGAGCGCCTGCTGGTGGGCGGCCTGCAAGTCGATCCGGAGGAAGCACTGCGGCTCGGACTGGTCGACGCCCTGGCCGAGCCCGAAGAGACGGTAGCGGCCGCCTGTGGCTGGCTGCGGTCGCTGCTGGCATTGCCGCAGGCACCGATGCGCGAGACGCGCCGGATCGCACGCGCCGATCTCGTCGAGGCGTTGCAGCCCGACCGGCTCGATCTCGACCGCCAACTCGCGGCCTGGCAGGCGCCCGACACCCAGGCCGGCCTGCGCGCCCTGGTGGCGCGGCTGGGGCGCTGACGCGTCGCCCAACACACTGCACGATTTACGGCCCGGTCGCCACCGCACGCGCGGGATCGTCGATCCAGCCGCTCCACGAACCGCTGTACAGCCGCGCGCCATCGAGCCCGGCATGCGCCATTGCCAACAGGTGATGGCAAGCGGTCACGCCCGAGCCGCACATCGCGACCAGCGCCGAGGGCGGATGGCCGTCGAGCAGCGCGCCGAACTCGCGCGCCAGCGCATCGGCGGGCTTGAACCGGCCGTCGGCCAGATTGTCGGCATACGGCCGATTGATCGCGCCAGGCACGTGACCGGCACGCGGATCGATCGGTTCGACCTCACCGCGGAACCGGGGCGCGGCACGGGCGTCGACGAGCAAGCCGCCCGCGGCGACATGGCGCTGGACGTCGTCGGCTGCGTGCAGCAGCGCGCCGGCATCGAAGGTGCCGGCAACCTCGCGCGACACGCGCACCGGCGCCTGCGCCTCGACGGGCAACCCCAGCGCGGTCCAACGCGCCCAACCGCCGTCCAGCACCGCGACCCGGGAATGGCCGAAGCTGCGCAGCAGCCACCACAACCGCGCGGCGAATGCGCCGTCGCCGTCGTCATAGGCCACCACCTGGGTGGCCGCATCAATGCCCCAGCGCCCCAGGGTCTGCGCGAACGCAGCCGCCGTCGGCCAGGGATGTCGGCCTCGGCCGGGACCGTGCGGCCCCGACAGGTCGCGATCGAGATGCGCGTACACCGCACCGGGCACATGCGCCGCGCGCCAGGCGCGTTCCCCGGCATCCAGGGCGCCGGCCGAGGCCGCGAGCGAGAACCGACAGTCGACCACGCACAGACGGTCGCGACCGAGCGCGGCGGCCAGCGCCTCGGCGGAGACCAGCGTGCGCCAGTCCGCGCTCATGCGCGCTCCAGATGACGCCGCAAATTCAGCAGGATCGACGCGGTCACGCCCCAGATGCGATGGGTCGGCGCGTCGGGCACGGTTTCGTACTCGAGCACGTGGCGCGTGCGTCCGGCGAACGCGATGTCGACCTGGCGCAGCGTCGCCGGCGACATCAGGAAATCCAGCGGCACCTCGAACACCTCGGCGACCTCGCCCGGATCGGGCACGGGCGCAAAACCGGGATCGAGCATCGCCACCACCGGCACCACACGGTAGCCGGTCACGGTCGCCAGCGGATCGAGAAAGCCCAGCGGTGCGGCCTGAGCGGGCACCAGTCCGATTTCCTCGTTCGCCTCGCGCAGTGCGGCTTGCAGCGGGCCGTGATCCTCGGGCTCGAGCCGGCCACCGGGAAAGCTGACCTGGCCGGCGTGATGGCGCAGCGTGTCGGTCCGCCGCGTCAGCAGCGCCTGCAGGCCGCGCTCGCGCTCCACCAGACCGACCAGCACCGCGGCCTCGCGCAAGGTCGCGTCCGGCGCGAGCAGGCCGTCGAGTTCGTCGACATTCCAGCCGCGTGCGGTCGGCGCCCCGTCGAGCGGGTGCAATACCCGGCGCAGGCGTGCCGCGAGGACGGGCGGGGTCATGCGCGTGCGGCCTGGCGGGCGGGCAAGACCACCTCCATCAGATGTCGGCGCTGGGCATCGCTCATCTGCAGCCAGCGCCCGATCTCCTCGGTGCTGCGCAGGCAGCCGTCGCAGCGGCCCTGGTCGTCGAGCGTGCACACGCCGGTGCACGGCGTGGGCACGGCGCGGAAGGAAGCATCCATCCCGCCATTCTAGCGGCGCGGCGCACGTGCGGCGTGCGCCAGGCAGCGCGTGGCCCGGACACGACGACGCCGACGTGCGGGGCACGTCGGCGTCGTCGGACACACTTGCAAAACCGTGATCAGCGAACGCTGAGCAGCTTCACCATCACGCCGACCGGCTGCTTGGCGATCTCCTGCGCGTTCTGCCCGGTGACGAACTTGCCCGGCGGCAGCACGATCTCGTAGACCGCGTTGAGCGGCATCAGCGGCAGCACTTCGCGCAGACCGGTGATCTGGGCCTCCGACACGCGGAAGGGCGCGGTCTTGTCCTCGGCGCTGACGCCGATACCGACCGGCACGATCAGCGCCTGATAGGCGATCTCGACCTGGCTCGACGCGGTGGGCTTGGCACCCGAACCGGCTTCGACGACGCGGTACATCACGCCGCTGGGCAGCGACACCACGCCTTCGCGCGCCTTGTACTCGGCCAGGAACGCCGAGGCCTTGCCCTCGTTCTCGGTCAGCGCCGCGCGACGCTCGGCGACGATCTTCTGCTGCATGCGCTGCTGGAAGCCGTTGTAGGCCGCGCCCATCTGCTCGGGGGTGTAGGTCGGCTCGCGCTTGCCGTGACCGTCCTGCAGGCCCTTGATGATCGTGTTGACGTCGACCGACTCACCGGTCTCGGCCAGGCGATTGCCCAGATCGAACCCCAGCGCATAGCTCAGCGTGGTCCTGTCGGTCGCCGATGCCGCGGGAGCTGCGGCCTGCTGCTGTGCGAACGCGGAACCGCTGAACGTGATGGCCGCCACGGCGGCCGCAATAAAACGCAACTTCATTCCCTGGTTCTCCGCTAGGTCAGATTTCGATATCGCCTGTACGAGAAAGGGCGGTCGAACCGCCCCTCTTGACGCGTTAGGATAGCGGTCGCAGGGCTTAACCGCCACTGACGACCTCCCTATCCGACCGCGCGCGGTCCGGCGAGTTCCAGGCGCCGCGTCCCGCGCCAGGAGCCCGTATGGCCGACTCCCCGCTGCTGATAGACGATCGCGACGGCATCCGCGTGGTCGCCGTCCACCGCCCGGAAAAACTGAATGCGCTGAACTCGGCGACGCTCGATGCGCTGTTCGAGGCCTTCGAGGCCGCGGCCCAGGCGCCCGACGTGCGTGTGGTCGTGCTGACCGGCGCCGGCCCCAAAGCCTTCGTCGCGGGCGCGGACATCGCCGAGATGGCCGACCTGCGCCCGGTCGAGGGGCGCGATTTCGCGTTGCGCGGCCAGCGCACGATGCGCCGCATCGAGACCATGCCCAAGCCGGTGATCGCGATGGTCAACGGCTTCGCGCTCGGCGGTGGGCTGGAACTGGCGATGGCCTGCCACCTGCGTATCGCTGCCGATACCGCCAAACTCGGCCAGCCGGAAATCAATCTCGGCCTGATTCCGGGCTTCGGCGGCAGCCAGCGCCTGCTGCGCCTGGCCGGCCGCGCGGCGACCCTCGAACTGTGCCTGACCGGCACACCGATCGACGCGACGCGCGCGCAGGCGCTGGGCATCGTCAACCGCGTGGTGCCGGCCGATGCGCTGGAGGCCGAGACGATGGCGCTGGCCACGCAACTGGCGCAGGCCGCGCCGCTGGCGCTGCGCGGCATCCTCGACTGCGTCCACATCGGCGGCGAGACCGCGCTCGATGAGGGCCTGGCCTACGAGGCCGCGCAGTTTGGCCTGGCGTTCTCGACGCAGGACATGCGCGAGGGGACGCGCGCATTCCTCGAGCGACGCAAGCCCACGTTCGGAAACCGTTGATGCCCGGCCAGCCCATCGCCAGCCCAGCCTCGATGCACCACCTGGTCGCTCTGCTGCGCCGCGACGATCTCGACGGTGCGATCGAGGCCGGCCTGATGGCCGCCTGGCCGGACGCGGCGACCGCGTCGCTCGACGACGACGCGCGCACGCGGCTGCTCGACGCGCGCGCACGGCTGCAGGCAGCCTGGGACGCGCGCGCACGGTACCGCCGCCGCGACGCCCGGCTCGCACAACGCGCGGCCGCACGCGAGGCCGCACGCGAGGCCGCACGTGCGCCGGCGCCTGTCGCAGCGCCCGCCTCCGCAGCGGATGCCGCCCTGCCGCCGCGGCCGGCACTGCCCGCCAGCGCCGCGGCCATCCTGGCCCGCGCCAAGGCGCGCGCAGGCGGCGCATGAGCGACGGCGCCCAGCCCACCCCGCCCAGGCGCCGCGGCCCGACGTTGACCCGGGCCGAGATCCACGACCTGTTTTCGCGGCTGCGCGCGCTCGATCCCGAGCCCACGACCGAGCTCGAATACACCACGCCGTTCGAGTTGCTGATCGCGGTGATCCTGTCGGCGCAGGCCACCGATGTCGGCGTCAACAAGGCCACCCGGCGGCTGTATCCGGTCGCCAACACGCCGCAGGCGATCCTCGACCTGGGCGAGGACGGCCTCAAGCGCCACATCGCGACGATCGGCCTGTTCAACGCCAAGGCCAAGAACGTCATCGCCACCTGCCGCATCCTCGTCGAGCAGCACGGCGGCGAGGTCCCGCACGATCGCGCTGCGCTCGAGGCCTTGCCCGGCGTCGGCCGCAAGACCGCCAATGTCGTGCTCAACACCGTGTTCGGCGAGCCGGCGATCGCGGTCGACACGCATATCTTCCGCGTGTCCAACCGCACCGGTCTTGCGCCGGGCAAGGACGTGCGCGCGGTCGAGGACCGGCTGCTGCGGGTGGTGCCCGAGGAATTCCTGCTCGGCGCGCACCACTGGCTGATCCTGCATGGCCGCTACACCTGCAAGGCGCGCAGGCCCGACTGCCCGAAGTGCGTGATCCGCGACCTGTGCCGGTTCAAGGACAAGACCCCCGGGACGGTGGACTGACGCCCATCCATCGTGCCGCGGGGCCTTGCCGGGCCTCTGTCGTGCGTATCCCGGAGCGATAGCGCTCAAGCGGAACCAAGGCCCTGTGCCCGCTCGAGCGAGCGCGCCGGCACGGCGGCGGCTGCACCGCCGTGCCCGACCGCATCACTCGTCGCGTTCGACGAACGGCTTGCGCGGCAACCGCTGCTCGCGCATCGCGGCGTGATAGGCGAACGAGGCGATGATCGCCGCCGCCTGCTTCAGGTCCTCGGGCACCACGTGGTCGTAGGTGTCCAGGTGCGTGTGGTGGACATGGCTGAAGTAGTCGGCGGGGTCCTGCACGAACTGGAAGCCTGGCAGGCCGACGCGATCGAACGAGATATGGTCGGTGCTGCCGGTGTTGCGCGTGGTGACGATGCGCGCGCCCAGGTCGGCGAACGGCGCCAGCCACGCCTGGAAGATCGGCACCGCGGCGTGATTCTCCTGCGCATAGATGCCGCGGATGCGACCGGTGCCGTTGTCGAAGTTGAAGTACGTGGAGAACCGGTCGTAGCCACGCTGGCGCTGCAGCGGACCGGTGCCGCGCTGGAACGACTGCGGCAGGGCCCGCTGCTCGGGATCGGTCGGTTCGGGATAGGCCGCCAGGTGCCTGGAGACGTAACCGGCCGACCCGTGCAGGCCCTGCTCCTCGCCGCCCCACAGCGCGATCCGGATGGTGCGCTTCGGGCGCACGTCGATCGCCTTGAGGATACGCATCGCTTCCATCATCACGACCACGCCGGCGCCGTTGTCGGCCGCGCCGGTCCCGGTATGCCAGGAATCGAGGTGCGCACCGATGATCACCAGTTCGTCGGCCTTCGAACTGCCGGGCAGGTCGGCAAAGGTGTTGCTGGCCGGCAGATCGTCATCGCTGGTGAAGCGCGCATCCACGTCGACCCGCAACCGCGGCGCCTGGCCGCGCTCGACCGCGCGCACGAGCTGGTTGTAGTGCTCGGCGGCGACCACCAGATCCGGCACCCCGACCGGCTCGCCGGCCTTGCGCGCGCCCCCGCCCATCACCCGGACGATGCCGTTGTCCCAGGAACTGATCGACAGCGTCGCCAGCACGCCTTCCTCGGCAAAGAACGCGTTGAGGGCACGGTTGAGCGCCTGGCGCTTGCGGTACTCGTCCAGGCGCTTGTCCTGCGCATCGCCGGCCGGGTCCTGCGGCACCGGGAAGGTCTGCAGCTCGCCGAGGTCCTCCTCGGTATAGCGGCGGAAGTCGGGCTTGTCGGCCGGCTTGTAGGCGCGCGCCTCATCCAGCAGCACGATCTTGCCGGCGAGCTTGCCGCGCTGCTTGTCGATGTCCTCAAGCGTCTTGAACGTCGCCAGGACCACCTCGCCCTCGACCGGGCCATCGGTGCCGGGGGTCCAGGCCTTGGGCAGCGCGTGGATCGGCAGTGCGCGCGGTGCGAGCAGTTCCACCCGCGATGCGAGGAACTCCCAGCCGCGGCCGAAGGCCGGGTCGTAGACCTCGTCGTGCACGTTCGACAGGCCCCAGCCCGCCAGCTTGCCGCGTGCCCAGGCGCTCGACCGCACGTAGGCCGGCGAGTTGGTCAGGCGCGGCCCCACGGTTTCGGTGAGTTCCTTGAGATTGGCGGCGGCCTGCGAACGATGGAAGGCTTCGTGGCGGATCCGGGCCACGACATCGAGATCGACCGGCTCGACGGCCTGGGCGAATGCCAGCGCCGGCGACAGGACAACGGCGGCCAGTGCCGCCTGCAACAGGCGGAAAACGTGGGATTGCGTGCTCACGAGACTCCCCGGGGACTGCGGAACGAAAGCCCGCACAAGGACGGGCCGGCGACGGCGCCGTCTCCCGCGGCGCCGGACCGCCATGCTAACCGCAGCCGGGCACGACGACGCCTCCCGCGCATGTCCGATTCCACCTATCGGCATGGCGCATGCGCATGTGGGACGGTCGCGGCCCCGAAAACGCACAAGGCCCGCGGCATCGACCGCGGGCCCAGTGCGTGGCGCGGACCGCGTGGGTCAGAACGCAAACTGCGTGCGCAGCGCGTACTGCCCGGTCTCATCGCCAGTGAGCGTGTTGTCGCCCTTGGTGTAGTTGAACATGAAGCGCAGGTTCGGATTGACGTAGTAGTTCATGCCGACGATCCAGCTGCTGACGTCCATGTTGCGCACGTCCTTGTTCTCGATCGTGTCGTAGCGCGCGGTCAGCTCCCACAGGCCGCGGTCGGCGACCTTGGGCGAGGCGAAGATGCCGTTGCCCGGCTTGTAGGCCTTGTGGCCGCCGTTGAGCAGCCAGCTGCCCTGCACGTACCAGGTCGCGACGTCCTGGTCGGGGCCGTTCGGCTGGCCGAACGTGGCGTTGGCGTACTCGCCCTGGAAGAACAGCGGCCCGAACGAGCCCGCGGCTTCGATACCGACCGCAGTGACTTGGTTGCGGCTGGCGCCGGTGGTCGTGGCGATGGTCTGCGACGGGCCGCGACGGCCGGCGTAGTGGGCCGACGCCGAGAAGTCCGCCGAGCCCTGGTTGAGGTTCTCCTGGCTGACCCAGCCGCCGAAGTGCAGCGTGCTGTCCTGGGTGTTGATCGGCGCGAAGGTCACGCGCCCGGCCGCGCCGACGCCCTCGTTGCGGCTGCCCGACGCACTGCGCAGGTTGAACACCGACAGCCCGGCGGTGTAGTTGCCGTCGGCGCGCAGGTAGCCCACGCCCTGCTGGAACTGGCGGCCGCTGAACAACCCGGTGGCCGAAGCGAACGGCCGCTCCATCATCAGGATTTCGTTGGAGCTGGTGAGTTCTTCCATCGAGCGGTACGGCTTGAAGTGGCCGATGGTGAACTTGCCGCCCAGCGCCGACTTGGCGATGTAGACGTCGCGGAAGCCATCCAGGCCGCTGCCGGCCGCAAAGTCCTGCTCGAACTTGTAATCCCAGCCATAGGCCTTGCCCTGCAACGTGATGCGTGCGCGGCGGAACTCGGTGGTGCCTGTGGTCGAGGCCTGGTCGCGGTCGAAAGCGTAGGCATCGAAGTGCAGGCGGCCGCCAGCGGAGAACTCGAACTGCTTGTCGGCCGAGGTGACCTTCAGCCCGCCCTTGGTGTCGACGACCGGCAGGGTGGTCGCCATCTTGTCCAGGCTCTCCTGGGTGCCGATGTTGATGTCCGACTGCGCATCGGTGCGCACTTCCAGTGCGTCGACCTTGGCCTGCAGCTCGGCCAGTTGCGCGCGCAGCGCGGCGACCTCGGCATCGCGCGGAGACTGGGCGGCAGCGGCGGAGGAAACGGACGCGACAGCGAGGGCGATGGATGCGGCCAGGATGGAATGACGCATGGTGGTGTCCCGTGGAGAGAGTGAGAGGTGTCGAAGCGCCACACCTTGCGTCACGTCCCGCGTGAGCCGGCCCAGCGTTAAGCGCCCGTTATCGACGCTGCGCAGACTGCGCTGGCTCGCTGACAGGCCGATGGCAACCCGATGACAGTGCGATGACAGCGCGCCCGGCGGCGCGCTGGGCCCGCGCCTCGCGCACCGTCATCGCATGGTCACGGGATTGAAGCCGGCCCGTCATCTCGCATGCGTGAAATACGCCGCACGGCGCTGTGGGCCGTCCATCACTCCAGGGAACCTCATGTACGCACTGCTCAAGAACCGGGTCGCGACCCTTGCACTGTCGACCACCCTGCTGGCGACCGCATTCGCCGCGCCCGCACTGGCCAACGATGTCACCGGCGCCGGCGCCTCGTTCGTCTATCCGGCGATGACCAAGTGGTCGGCCGATTACCGCGCCGCGTCCGGCAAGCAGGTCAACTACCAGTCGATCGGTTCGGGCGGCGGCATCGCCCAGATCAAGGCCGGCACGGTCGACTTCGGCTCCTCGGACGCACCGCTCCCGCCCGAGGATCTGGCGAAGTCCGGCCTGGTCCAGTTCCCCTCGGTGATCGGCGGCGTGGTGCCGATCATCAACGTGGACGGCATCGCCGCCGGTGCGATGAAGCTCGATGGCGACACGCTGGCCAACATCTTCCTGGGCAAGATCACCCGTTGGAACGACCCGGCGATCGTCGCGCTCAACGGCGGCCTGGCCCTGCCTGATGCACGCATCACCGTCGTCCACCGCTCTGACGGTTCGGGTACCACCTTCAACTTCGTCAACTACCTGTCCAAGGTCAGCGTGGAGTGGAAGAACGGCGTGGGCGAAGGGACGACGGTCAAGTGGCCGGTCGGCATCGGCGGCAAGGGCAACGAAGGCGTCGCCGCGTACGTCAAGCAGATCAAGGGCGGCATCGGCTACGTCGAACTGTCGTATGCGGTGCAGAACCGCCTGGCCTATTCGCGCCTGAAGAATGCCGCGGGCCACTTCGTCAATCCGAGCGAGGAGACCTTCTCGGCCGCGGCCGCCAGCGCCGATTGGGCCTCGACGCGCGACTTCCACCTGGTCATGACCAACGCCCCGGGGGAGAACGCCTGGCCGATCACGGCAACCAACTTCATCCTGATGCACCGCGCGCCGCGCAACCGCACCGGCGCCAAGAATGCGCAGGACTTCTTCCGCTGGGTCTACGCCAACGGCGGACCGCAGGCCCGCGAGCTGGGCTACGTGCCGCTGCCGGCCTCGCTGGTGCAGCAGATCGAGCGCTACTGGACCCAGAACGCGCGCTACTGATTCCTTCGACGCCTCGCACTCGCAACACCGCGGGCCGGTTGTCCTCTCCCAGCCGGTCCGCGGCCCCGCGCTGCGTCCTTTTGCTTTCTCGACGGGCCTTCGGGCCCGTCGCGCCGGGCGCTAACCGTCCGGCTCAGTCGGCGCGCTCCGCAGTCCGGCCCGGCGAAGCCCCGAGCGCCCCGACAAGCCGCATCCCTCCTGAGTTCTGCACCCAGGCCGGGCGCAAAGACGGCAGCGACACGCTCAGCGCAGCGCGTCGACCATGCTGCGCAGCAGCCGGAAGGCTTCGGCGCGCTCGCCGTCGCTCAAGCCGCCCAGCATCCGCACCTCGACGTCGCGCACCGCGGCAGTGGCCTGCGCGAGCTTGCGCCGCCCGAGCGGGGTGAGACGCGTGGGCAGGGCTTTGCCCACAGGCGCCTCCGCCGGGCGGGTCACCTGCCCTTCGCGCTCGAGCGCCTGCAGCAGCACATTCATCGACTGCCGCGTGACGAAAGCGCCGCGCGAGAGATCGGAGTTCGACAACCCCGGGCGCTGCGCGAGCAGCTCAAGGCACGCGTAATGCGTGACCGTCATGCCGAGGGGCCGCAGCGCCTCGATCATCGCGGCACGAAGTACGCTCGAGGCCTCCTTGAGCAGGTAGCCCACCGACGTCTCGAGATCGACTCCACCTTGACTCATGTCAGGATTCTAACATAGAGTGCCTCGTGTCAACTAACTGACACGAATGAAGGAGCACGATCATGCCCGCCACCGGCCTCGATTTCCTCTCCCTGCAGACGCGCGACCTCGACGCCTCCCAGGCGTTCTACGAGCGCTACCTCGGCCTCGTCCGCTCCCCCGCCGGGCCGCCCCACGCCGTCGTCTTCGACACGAAGCCGATCGCCTTCGCCCTCCGCAATCTCGTACCCGGCACGGATCTGGAGGCTGCGCCGCAGCCGGGTGTCGGCATCGCGCTGTGGTTTCACGCGACCGAGGTGCAGGCGATCCACGACGCACTCGTCGCCGACAACCACACGATCGTCTCCGCGCCGATCGACGGCCCCTTCGGCCGCACCTTCACCTTTGCCGATCCCGACGGCTACCACGTCACCCTCCACGACCGCCGATGAGCCCGCCCGCGCCGGCCGGCGCGAAACGGGAGCGACCAGCACGACGCACTGAGACCGAAAGCGCGCGGCTTGTTTCAGCAAGCGACTGTGCATCCACCGAAGTCCTGTTACAGACGTCTATGGCGGCGGACTGACGGCGCGTGGCCGGGGCAAGCGCGCCAGGGGCGAGCCGGCTTCGCCCCCCGGGCGCGCGCCCGAGTCGCACAGAGGGGGCATGGCTGGCGCGACGCACCTCCATGCAAGCGCGATCTGCGCTTCGCGTGAGCGGACAGCGAAGCGGCTTTGACCGAGGGGAGAAGGCGGTTTTCGGCTGGCAGGCGGCGGCCCATCCGAAGTGAAACTCCCAGTCCCGCCTCTGGGAGAAGGGCCTTTCTCGGGCCGGCTCGACGCCTCTCTCCACCCTGCCCGCCAGGCGGGGGATGGCGTCGACAGTCGCAGGTGGCGGGGAACCGCGGCACTGCGCGCCCATGGGTCCGACTCCCGCCCGTCAGAGGGTCAGCGCGCGCCAGCCACGCCGTCATACGCCTGTAACAAAAACATCATTTCATGAGCGCACCCCGGCGGCGCGCTGCGTCGCTTCCTCACATGGAGCTTTTCGCATGTCCCGTCATCCGGTCCGCATCAGCGCACTCGCGCTGTCCTCCCTGCTCTTTCTCGCCGCCTGCGGCGGCAACGACGCGCCGGCCGGCCAGACCGCCGACGGTGCACCCGCCGCGCAACAGGGCGCGCGCGATCGCGTCGCCGCCGAGATCTCCGGCGCCGGGGCCTCGTTCATCTACCCGCTGGTGTCCAAGTGGTCGGCCGACTACAACGCCGCCACCGGCAACAAGGTCAACTACCAGTCGATCGGCTCGGGCGGCGGCATCGCCCAGATCAAGGCCGGCACCGTCGACTTCGGTTCGTCCGACAAGCCGCTCGACAGCGCCGAACTGCAGGCCGCGGGCCTGGGCCAGTTCCCGTCGGCGATCGGCGGCGTGGTGCCCGTGCTCAACGTCGAGGGCCTGGCTCCCGGCCAGCTCAAGCTCACCGGCGCCGTGCTCGCCGACATCTTCCTGGGCAAGGTCGCGACCTGGAACGATCCGGCGATCGCCGCGCTCAACCCCGGCGTGACGCTGCCGGCGGGCAAGATCAGCATCGTCCACCGCTCCGACGGCTCGGGCACCACGTTCAACTTCTCCAACTACCTGTCCAAGGTCAGCGCCGACTGGAAGTCCAGGGTCGGCGAAGGCACTTCGGTGCAGTGGCCGACCGGCGTGGGCGGCAAGGGCAACGAGGGCGTGGCCTCGTACGTGCAGCAGATCAAGGGCTCGATCGGCTATGTCGAACTCGCCTACGCCCTGCAGAACGGCATGCCGTACGCCTCGCTGCAGAACGCGGCCGGCAATTGGGTGCAGCCGAGCGAAGCGAGCTTCGCCGCAGCGGCCGCGACCGCCGACTGGGCCAGCGCGCAGGACTTCAACCTGGTGATCACCAACGCCCCCGGCGCCGATGCCTGGCCGATCACTGCGACCAACTTCATGTTGATGCACAAGCAGCCCAAGGACGCGGCCCGCAGCCAGGCGACCCGCGACTTCTTCAAGTGGGCGTTCGAGTCGGGCCAGGCCCAGGCCAGCGAGCTGCACTACGTGCCGCTGCCGCCCGAACTGGTGCAGCAGATCGAGGCCTATTGGGCGGCCGAGTTCAAGTGACGGTGTGTCCGCGCCCGTGCGAGCGGGCGCGGACACGCCGCGTCCCCGCGGCGATGCGGGTTGCGCGGGTGGCGAGACCGCCCGGACCGATCGCGATGGTCGCGTCCACCCGGGGTGACCCGCCGTTCGACTGTCGAAGAGCACGTCCCGCCTGCGCGGGAATGACGGCACCCGCCACCTGCGGCCCACTCTCCTGTCTGGACATCCAATGACCGCCGCCACCGTTTCCGCCGCGTTTGATGCCCCGAGCGACCGCGACCTGCGCGACGCACGCGCCGATCGCCTGTTCCGCTTCGTCCTGACCACGACCGTGGTGCTGGTGATGCTCGCGCTCGCCGGCGCCGCGCTGTCGATGCTCTGGGGCGGCCGCGATGCGCTCGCCTCGCAGGGCCTGTCGTTCTTCACCAGCGCCGACTGGAATCCGGTCGAGAACCGCTACGGCGCGCTGGCCCCGATCGCCGGCACCATCGTCACCGCGCTGATCGCGATGATCATCGCCGTGCCGGTCAGCTTCGGCATCGCGTTCTTCCTGACCGAGGTCGCACCGCGCTGGCTGCGCGGCCCGGTCGGCACGGCGATCGAACTGCTCGCCGGCATCCCGTCGATCATCTACGGCATGTGGGGCCTGTTCGTCTTGGTGCCGGTGATGACCACCTGGGTGACGCCCTGGCTCAACGACCACCTGGGCACGCTTCCCGGCATCGGCCTGCTGTTCCAGGGCCCGCCGCTGGGCATCGGCACGCTGACTGCCGGCTTCGTGCTCGCGATCATGGTGATCCCCTTCATCTCGGCGGTGATGCGCGAGGTGTTCCTGACCGTGCCGACCCGGCTCAAGGAATCGGCCTACGCGTTGGGCGCAACCAAGTGGGAGGTCAGCTGGGACATCGTACTGCCCTACACCCGCTCGGCAGTCATCGGCGGCATCTTCCTCGGGCTGGGCCGCGCGCTCGGCGAGACGATGGCGGTGGCCTTCGTGATCGGCAACTCGGTGCGGCTGACGCCCTCGCTGCTGGAACCGGGCACGACGATCGCCGCGCTGATCGCCAACGACTTCGGCGAAGCCACCGAGACCTACCGCTCGGCGCTGCTGCTGCTGGGCTTCGTATTGTTCATCGTCACCTTCGTGGTGCTCGCGATCGCGCGCCTGATGCTGATGCAACTCGCCCGCCGGGAGGGCAAGTGATGACCGCCGTCGCCACCGTCACCGAACGCGAACGCCAGGTCGCCGACCGCCTGTATGCGCGCCGCCGCGTGCGCAACGGCATCGCCATCCTCATGGGCTGCCTGACCGCCGCGTTCGGACTGTTCTTCCTGGGCTGGATCCTGTGGACGCTGGTCAGCAAAGCCGCCGGTGGCATCAACCTGCAGTTGTTCACGCAGATGACGCCGCCGCCGATGCAGGAGGGCGGCCTGCTCAATGCGTTCTTCGGCAGCGCGGTGATGTGCGCGCTGGCGATCGCGATCGGCACGCCGCTGGGCGTGGCTGCCGGCACCTGGTTGTCGGAGTACGGCCGGGCCCGCAAGGCCGGGGTGGTCGTGCGCTTCATCAATGACATCCTGCTCTCGGCACCGTCAATCGTACTCGGCCTGTTCGTCTACACGCTGTTCGTGATGCAGACCGGCGGCCGGTTCTCGGCGCTGGCCGGCGCGATCGCGCTGGCCTTCATCGTGCTGCCGGTCGTGGTGCGCACCACCGACGAGATGCTGCAACTGGTGCCTACGCAGATGCGCGAGGCCGCGCTGTCGCTGGGCGTGCCGCATTGGAAGGTCGTGGTGCAGGTGCTCTACCGCAGCGCGTCGGCCGGCATCGTCACCGGCGTGCTGCTGGCGCTGGCGCGCATCAGCGGCGAGACCGCGCCATTGCTGTTCACCGCGTTCGGCAACCAGTACTGGAACAGCGACGTGCTGCGCCCAATGGCGAGCGTGCCGGTGGTCATGTACCAGTACGCCGGCAGCCCCTACGAATCCTGGCAGCAACTGGCCTGGGCCGGCGCGCTGGTGCTGACCTGTTTCGTGCTGCTGGTGAGCCTGGGCGCCCGCGCGATCCTGCTGCGCAACCGGGTGACACATGACTGACGCCGCGCCCCGCCTTCCCTATCCCATTCCTTCCTTTCGACCGGATCCGGCCATGAACGACCTGCATACCGCGCCGTCGCAACGCATCCAGCTGGCGACCCACGCCCGCGAAGTGCTGGCCCCGCGACCGGTCAAGATCGCCGCGCGCGGCCTGGACTTCCACTACGGCGACTTCCACGCGCTCAAGAGCATCGACCTGGAGATTCCCGAAAAACGCGTGACCGCGCTGATCGGGCCTTCTGGCTGCGGCAAGTCCACGCTGCTGCGCATCTTCAACCGCATCTATGCGCTGTACCCCAGGCTGGTGGCCAGCGGTGACGTGCTGCTCGATGGCGAGAACATCCTCTCGCCGCGCTACCCGATGAACCGGCTGCGCTCGAAGGTCGGCATGGTGTTTCAGAAGCCGGTGCCGTTTCCGATGACGATCTTCGAGAACGTCGCCTATGCGATCCGCCACCACGAGAAGCTCTCCAAGGGCCAGCTCGCCGAGCGCGTCGAGCAGGCGCTGACCCAGGCCGCGCTGTGGACCGAGGTCAAGGACAAGCTCGGCCAGAATGCGCTGGGCCTGTCGGGCGGCCAGCAGCAGCGCCTGTGTATCGCACGCGCGGTCGCGCTGCGCCCCGACGTGCTGCTGCTCGACGAGCCGACCTCGGCGCTCGACCCGATTTCCACCAGTCGCATCGAGCAACTAGTCGAGGAACTGAAGGTCGACTACACGATCGTCATCGTCACCCACAACATGCAGCAGGCCGCACGCGTGTCCGACTACACCGCCTTCATGTACCTGGGCGACCTCATCGAGCACGACACCACCGAGACGATCTTCTCCAACCCCGCCAAGCGGCAGACCGAGGACTACATCACCGGCCGGTTTGGGTGAGGGGCGCACTCGGTCGAGGCCATCCGGCCTCGATCGCGCCCCGAACGCCCGGCCATGGAGGCCGGGCCGGTCGATCCGACGCCGGCGACATCCCGCCATGGAGGGCGACGCCAATCCAAAGACGAACGCGTCCGCGCCTTCCCTATCCAGGTAACCACCATGCCCACCCAACCGCACGACCACATCGTCAAGAGCTACGACGAAGAACGCAGCCGTCTGACCGGCGAGATCCTGCGCATGGGCGAGATGGCGGCCGCGCAGCTTGAATCGGCGCTGGACGTCATCGAGCGCCGCGACGACCGGGCCGCTGACCGGATCGTCGCCAACGACGATGCGATCGATATCCTCGAACGCGAGATCAGCCAGGACGTGATGAAACTCGCACTGCGCGGGCCGATGGCCCGCGACCTGCGCGAAATCCTCGCCGCGCTGCGCATCGCCGCCGACATCGAGCGCATCGGCGACTACGCGGCGAACGTGGCCAAGCGCTCGACCGCGCTCAACCTCTCGCCGCCGCTGCCGCATACCCGCGGCCTGGCAGTGCTGGGCGAACTGGCCGTGCGCCAGGTGCGCGAAGTGCTGGCGGCGTTCCGCAACACCGATGCCGACGCGGCCCAGCGCGTACGCGCCCAGGACGTGGAGATCGATACGGTCTACACCAGCCTGTTCCGCGAACTGCTGACCTACATGATGGAAGATCCCCGCGCGATCACACCGAGCACCCATCTGCTGTTCATGGCCAAGAACATCGAGCGCATCGGCGACCACGCGACCAACATCGCCGAGAACATCTGGTTCCTCGAACACGGCGACGACGACCTGCCGCCGCGCGAGAAGCGCGACGGCACCAATACGGTCGTCTGAACGACGGGCCGCGTGCCGGTTCCTGCTGCCGATCCAGCGCGACGCTCTGCTAGGCTTGCGCGCATGCCTGAGATCGACGCGCCGGCCGCTGCCGCCCCCACCGCCCTTGTGCCGATGGCCCGCCGCTTCCGTGGCTTCCTGCCCGTCGTGGTCGACGTGGAGACCGGAGGCTTCGATGCGCGCCGGCACGCGCTGCTGGAGATCGCCGCGATCCCGCTCGACCTCGATGGCGACGGCCGTCTGGTCGCCGACGCATCGGCGCATGCGCACGTCGAGCCCGCGCCGGGCACGACGATCGATCCCAAGTCGCTCGAAGTGACCGGCATCGACATCCACCATCCGTTCCGCTTCGCCAAGCCAGAGCGCGATGCGCTCGAGCACGTGTTCGCGCATGTGCGCGCGGCCGTGCGAAGGCACCAGTGCCAGCGCGCGATCCTGGTCGGCCACAACGCGCATTTCGACCTGGGGTTCGTCAACGCCGCGGTCGAGCGCAGCGGCCACAAGCGCAATCCGTTCCACCCCTTCAGCGTATTCGACACCGTCACGCTGGCCGGCGTGGCCTACGGCCAGACCGTACTGGCCCGCGCGGTGCAGGCCGCCGGCCTGCCGTGGGACCAGACACAGGCGCACTCGGCGCTGTACGACACGACGCTGACCGCGCAGCTGTTCTGCCGGATCGCCAACGCCTGGCCGGCGATGGGCGCCCCGCCGCCGCCGGATGAAGCCGCCGACCTCAGTCCACCGCCCGACGCAGCGTGATCAGCGCGATCTCCGACGGCACGCCGATCCGGGTCGCAAAGCCCGGCCACAACCCGGCGCCGTTGCCGACGTACAGTTGCATGCCGTCGACCGGATAAAGGCCGGACACGAAGCCACCGTTCGCGCGCGCGACCAGACGGTCCATGCCGATGATGTGGCCACCGTGGGTGTGGCCGGACAACTGCAGCGCCACCCCGCGCGCGGCATGCGCGCGGGCTTCGCCCGGACGGTGGTCGAGCAGGATCACCGGCGCCTTCCGATCGACGCCGGTCAGCGCAGCCGCGGCATCGGGCTGCGGCAGGCCGTAGCGCGCGGCGATCGGATCGGTGACGCCGGCGACGGTCAGCGCCGCATCGCCACGCGCGATCCGCAGGTGCGCGTTCTCGAGCACCGTCATACCCAAGGCCGCGAACGCGTCCATCCATTCGCGGTACTGGCCGTAGTACTCGTGATTGCCGGTGATCGCGATGACGCCGTCGGGCGCGCGCAGTTCGGCGAACGGACGCACGTCATTGGCGCGCGTCCGCACGCTGCCATCGACCAGATCGCCGGTGATGACGATCAGGTCCGGATGCTGCGCATTCGCACGCGCGACGACCTCGGCGACCCAGTCGCCGGTCAGCAGTCGGCTGGCGTGGATGTCGGTCAGCTGCAGCAGCCGATAGCCCTCGAACGCCGGCGGCAGGTCGGCGATCGCGATCTCGACCTGGCGGACCTGCGGCACCGCCATCGCCTGCCAGGTGCCGTACAGCGACAGCAGCAGCGCCAGCGCGGCCGCGCCTGGCCGCAGCCAGTGCTTGCGCAACGCCGATAGTGCCCCCTGCCGGCGCAACGCCCAGGCCGCGAGCGTGGCGATGTCCAGCACCAGCAGCGCCGTGAGCAGCAGCGCGACGAACCCGGTGCCGAGCGCGGCGATGACCAGCGTCGGCAGCTCGGGCGAGGCCATGCTGCCGGCAAAGCGCGCAACGATGCGGTGATGCAGTGCCAGCCCGTAGATCAGCGCCGCCAATGCGACACGCAAGGGCCACGCGCAGCGCAATGGCAGCACCAGACGCAGCGCGAGATAGGAGGCGAGGACAAGGGCGACGACACTGAGCACGACGGATTCCAGGCAGCAACTGGCCGGCGCGTGCGCGACGTGCCGACGTGGGGCCGGCTATGGTCTTCGATGCGAGGTATCGGTGCCAGCATCGCGATGGCGGCGATTCACCTGTCTCGCAGCAGTCACCGGGCGCCGAACCGCAGCCCTCGGCGCTTTCCTGGTGCTTCGCCAAACCAGAGGACAACCGGGGTCAGAGTGCAATTTTCGCCTTGCGAAATTTGGACTCTGACCCCGGTTTTTCGATGGCCATCTCCGCGTGTGGGAGAAGACCTTTCTTTCGAGATCAGTTGCGCAGGTCAGCCGGCGAGTTTGAGGCCGATGATGCCGGCGACGATCAGCGCCAGGCTGATCAGGCGTCCGGGACTGGCCGCATCGCCCATCAGCACGATGCCCAGGATCACGGTGCCGACCGCGCCGATGCCGACCCAGACCGCGTACGCGGTGCCGACCGGCAACGTGCGCATCGCGATCCCCAGCAGGCCGACGCTGATCGCCATCGCCGCCAGCGTGCCCACACTGGGCCAGAGCCGGGTGAACCCGTGCGTGTACTTCAGGCCGATCGCCCAGGCGATCTCGAACAGACCGGCCAGCACGAGAATGATCCAGGACATGACATACCTCCATCGTGGCGATGGGGCCGTCCCCGGATATGGATGGAGCGGCGGGGTCGTCCCCGCTTCCTGCGCGGCATTCTGGCGCAGGCGCTGCCGCAAGGGATGACCGCGGCCTGACCCACTGCGGTCGAACCAGGATGCGCCGGCGGCGGACGCGCCGTGATCGGACGCGTTGCCGTCAGCGCGGACCGGTCACCCGACTGTGGGCGCTCAGCGTGCGGACGATGCCGAACAGGCTGATCGCGATCCAGGCCAGCTGCATCACCAGCACGGTCACATCGAAGCCGCCATAGAGCGAAAGCACCACGCCGATGGCGCCGAACAGATTCAGCAACAGATACGGCAGGCCGGCGCCCGACAACCGCGTTACCTGCAGCAGGAAGTACGCCAGCACGATCAGCGACGCGCCGACGATGCCGCACCATTGATGCCAGAGCAGGTCCATGCCGTTCTCCTCTACGCGAAAACCGATCGCATCATCCGCCCGCACGTTCCGGCGGGCAAGCAGCGCTCAGCCCAGGCGCTGGCGCACGGCTTCGAACAGCACCACGCCCGAGGCGACCGAGACGTTGAGGCTCTCCACGCCGCCGGCGGCGTCGGCGCCGGGCATCGGGATGGTGACCAACTGGTCGCAATGCTCGCGGGTGAGCCGGCGCAGGCCGTCGGCCTCGCCGCCGAGCACCAGCGCGACGTTGCCGCGCAGGTCCAGGCCGTACAACGAGGCGCTCGCCTCGCCGGCCAGGCCGTAGATCCACACGCCGAGCTTCTGCAGGTCGCGCAGGCTGCGCGACAGATTGGTCACGCGCACGACCGGAACATGGTCGGCGGCGCCAGCAGACGTCTTGCGCACCGTGGCGTTGACCTGCACCGCCTTGTCCTTGGGGATCAGCACCGCTGTGACCCCGGCCGCCGCCGCGCTGCGCAGGCAGGCGCCCAGGTTGTGCGGGTCCTGCACGCCGTCGAGCACCAGCAGCAGCGCGCGGCCTTCGGCGGCTTCCACCAGGCCCTCGAGTTCGTTCTCGTCCCAGGTCCGGGCCGCCGCGTAGCGGGCGACCGCGCCCTGGTGGCGCAGGCCGCCGGCGACGCCGTCCAGCGCCTGCTGCGCGACCCGACGCACGTCGATGTCGCGGCGACGCGCGGCGGTCTCGATCTCCACGATCCGCGGGTTCTTCGCCCCGGCCTCGAGCAGCACTTCGCGTACGTTCTCGGCGTCGTGTTCGACGGCCGCGGCGACGGCATTGATGCCGACGATCCACTGGTTCTGTTTGCTGCTCATGCGTCGGGCTTCGGCGTTGGGGGTCTCACACGTTTCGGGGCCGGGACCCGGGCCCCGGCCCCGAAGGGGCGTCCATTCTACTGGTAGGGCGCCTTCTCGCGCTTCGCCGGCTTGCCGCGCGGCGGCGGCGGTTTCGGCTCGCCGGGCTGCGGCGCGCCCTCCTCGACCAGGCGGAAGTCGATCTTGCGGTCTTCCAGGCTGGCCTTGAGCACGAGGATGCGCACACGGTCGCCGAGCCGGAACTCGCGGCCGGCGCGCTCGCCGGTCAGCATCCGGCGCACCGGATCGAAGCGGTAGAAGTCGTTCGGCAACTGGGTCACATGCACCAGGCCGTTGACCTTCGACTGGTCGAGCTCGACGAACAGCCCGAAGCTGGTCACGCCGCTGATGACGCCGTCGAACTGGCCACCGACATGCTTCTCCATCCACGCTGCGCGGTAGCGCTCATCGACCTCGCGCTCGGCTTCGTCGGCCCGGCGCTCGCGCTCGGAGCACTGCAGCGCCAGGCTTTCCATCATCCGCGGCGTGTAGTCGAACTTCGCCAACGGCTTGCCCGAGAGCACATGCTTGATCGCGCGATGGACCAGCAGGTCGGGGTAGCGGCGAATCGGCGAGGTGAAGTGGGCATAGGCTGCGAGCGCCAGGCCGAAGTGGCCCAGGTTCTCGGTCGAATAGACCGCCTGGCTCTGACTGCGCAGCAGCACCGACTCGAGCAGCGTCGCGTCGCTGCGGTCGCGGATCTTCTTGAGCAGATTGGTGAAGTCCTTGGGCTGCACCTTCGCCCACGGCGGCATGCGCAGCGCGAATTCCTTCAGAAACTCCAGCAGGTCGGTGTACTTGGACTCCGGCGGCTTGTCGTGCACGCGGTAGGGCGCGGGAATGCCCGCCTCGAGCAGGAAGCGCGCAGCCTCCACGTTCGCGGCGATCATGCATTCCTCGATCAGCTTGTGCGCGTCGTTGCGCACCAGCATGCCGGCCTGGGTGACCTCGCCGCGGTTGTCGAGCACGAAGCGCACCTCCGAGCTTTCGAACTCGATCGCGCCACGCTTGGCCCGCGCCTTGGCCAGCACGCGGAACAGCTGGTGCAGGTACTCGACCTGCGGCAGCAGCAGTGCGCCGATCGACGCACGCGCGTCCTCGTCCTGCTCGCCCACCGCCTTCCAGACCTGGGTGTAGGTCAGCCGGGCGTGCGAGTTCATCACCGCCTCGTAGAACTTCGCGCCGGTCACCTCGCCGTCGCGGCCGACCTGCATGTCGCAGACGAAGCACATCCGGTCGACCCGCGGCATCAGCGAACAAATGCCGTTGGACAGGGTCTCGGGCAGCATCGGCACGACAAAACCCGGGAAATACACGCTGGTCGCGCGCAGCTGTGCTTCATCGTCGAGCGGCGTGCCCGGCCTGACGTAGTTCGAAACATCGGCGATCGCCACCACCAGACGGAAACCGTCGCGGTTGGGCGCGCAATACACCGCGTCGTCGAAGTCCTTGGCGTCTTCGCCGTCGATCGTCACCAGCGGCAATGCGCGCAGATCGACGCGGTCGCCGAGCATGCGCTCCTCGACGTTGAGGGGCACCGCCGCGGCCTCGTCGAGCACCGGCTGCGGGAACTCGTGGGGCAGATGGTGGCCGTGGATCGCGGCCTCGACCACCAGCGACGGGGTCAACGCATCGCCCAGCACCGCGAGCACCTTGCCGATCGGCGGCCGCCGCGCGTCGCCCGGGGCGACGATCTCGCAGACCACCAACTGGCCGTCCTGCGCGTCGAGCCGCGCGTCCTGCGGGATCTGCACGTTGCGCTGGATCCGGCGGTCGTCGGGCACCACGAAACTGATGCCCGACTCCACCGAAAACCGGCCGATCAGCCGGGTCGTGCGGCGTTCGAGCACTTCGACGATGACGCCGGCGCGGCGGCCACGTGCATCGACGTTGGTCAGGCTGGCCATCGCGCGATCGCCGTGCATGACCTTGCGCATCTCGGCCGGCGGCAGGAACAGGTCGTCGCCGCTGCCGCTGTCCGGGCGCAGGAAGCCGAAGCCTTCCGGGTTGGCGATGACGGTGCCGGGGATCAGGTCCAGCCGTTTGGCCGGCACCAGCCCGCCGCGGCGGTTCTGCAGCAACTGGCCCTCGCGCAGCATCGCGGCGAGCCGCTTGCCGAGCGCATCGAAGCGCTCGGGATCCGTCAACTCGAGCGCCTGCGCCAGTTCGGTCGCGGTCTGCGGCCCGGGGGCGTCGGCGAGCAGTTGCAGGATTGCCTCGCGGCTGGCGATCGGATTGGCGTAGCGGGCCGCTTCGCGGTTGGCGTGCGGATCGTCGATCCGGCCGCCGCGCGACGCCGGCGGGCGTGGCGCAGGCGGGGCGGATGCGACGGGTCTGTCAGACGGGCGCGACCCCGAGCGCGCGCCCGAGCGCAGCGCACGCTGCAGACCGGGGTCGGGCATCCAGGGCGGCAACGAGGCTGCCGGCTTGCCGCTGTGGGAGGATCCGCCGGCCTCGCCGCGTTTGGCGGCCGGGGCGGGACGTTCGGAATCGCGGCGACTGCCGCGCTTGCTGGGAGGTTTTGCCATTGCGGCCATGGTACACCCCACGCCGCGAGGCCCGCGTCGAGAGCGGTTGGCGCACCCTGCAGGTCGCCCCCCTGCTATCGCAATTCAGGGCCAGTACGACGTACCGAACCCTAAAGCGTGCCCCTTCTTCCAGCGGGCCACTGTGCCCGCCCGAAGTCGGGTTGCGAAGATCCGCACAGCGGACTGACGGCCGATGGCCGCGTCGAGCGCGCCGCTCGCAAAACCGGGGTCAGAGTCCAATTACGCCTCGCGAATTGCACTCTGACCCCGGTTTTGGACCCCGGTTTTGCGAGGGCTGGCGCCCGAGTCAAGTCAAGGCGACTTGGCATTGCGCATTTGGAAAATGGCCCACAAAAAAACCCGCGCTTGGCGGGTTCGTTGTCGCAGTCGGTAAGGCTGCGTGACCTGGTGCCCAGGAGAGGACTCGAACCTCCACGGAGTTGCCCCCGCTAGCACCTGAAGCTAGTGCGTCTACCAATTCCGCCACCTGGGCAGGTCAGACGCGCATTTTGCGGTGCGCGTGCGCGGCTGTCAACGCGCGGCATTGGACCGTTGGCCGAGGCGGCCTCAGGCGCGCGGTGCGTCATCGGCCTGCCCCGCGTCCGCCTCCTGCTGCTCGCGATCGAGCGAGGCCTGCACCATCGCCTCGCTGACCCGGAACTCCGCACCGATCGGCGAGACCTGCACCACCGGCTCGAACGGCGCAGCCGGCAACGGTGCCGGCGAGGTGCTGCGTCGCCACAGGAACACGCAGGCCAACAGCAGGTTGAGCACCAGAAACGACCAGAACAGCCCCTGCGTGCCGACCTGGTTCATGACCCGCGCGATCATCAACGGGCTGAGCGCGGCGCCGACGGAGTTGACCAGCAGCAGGCCCTGGATCAGCCGCACCAACTCATCGGACGCGGCGCGGTCGGCCGAGTGGCTGACGGCGACCGGATAGATCGCGAACACGCCGCCGCCGAGCAGGAACAGCAAGGCCGCCAGCAACCAGCGCTCGTCGGGCAGCCACAGGATCGCCAGCGCCAGCGCCGCGCACGCCAGGCTCAGTACCAGCAACACCACCTGCCGGTTCTGCCGGTCCGACCAGCGACCGACCGGGTACTGCAGCACCATCGCACCGAGAATCGTGCAGGCCATCAATTGACCGACCTCGGCCACGTCCATGCCCACGCGCTGCAGATAGATCGGCAGCAGGGTGTAGATCGCCGCGATCGCCACGCCCGAACCGAAACAGCCGAGCACGCCCGATGGCGTCACCCGCAGCAGGTCGCGCGGCGTCAGCGGTTCGATCGCCCCGGCTTCGGGCGAGACCCGCGGCAGGATCACCACCGGCAACACCGACAGCGAGCCGAGCATGCCTGCGACCATGAACGGCGCCATCGCGCCCCAGCCGTCGATGACGCCCAACTGGAGCTGGCCGAGCATGCCCGAGCCGTACAGCGCGATCATGTAGACCGCGAGCAGGCGCCCGCGCATGCGCGAATCGCCCGCGAGCAGCAGCCAGCTCTCGACCACCAGGAAGATGCCGACGATCGCCCAGCCGTTGATCAGCCGGAACACGAACCAGGCCCAGGGATCGAACACCAGCCCCTGCAGCAGGAACGTCACCGCAGTCAGCGAGGCGAAGCTGCTGTAGGCCCGGATGTGCCCGATCCGTGCGATCAGCCGGTCGCTGAACATCGCGCCCAGCGCCAGGCCGACGAAGTAGGACGACGACACAATGCCGATCATCGTGTCCGACACGCCGGCCGCGTCCAGCCGCAACGCGGTCAACGACGACACGAAGCCATTGCCCAGGCAGACGATGAACAAGCCCAGCAGCGGACCCAGGACCAGCTTCAGCAGTGCTCGGGACACGACGCGCGCGCTCCTGTCCGCTGGCGCCGGGACCGTGCGGACCGGTCGGCAGGACGATCGCCATCGGACACGCCCGGCGCGTGTCGCGACGCCCTTCCCGGCCGCAGTCGAAAGCGCGCGTCAGGAACGGCAGGGACAAAAAAACCCGCACTCGGCGGGTTCGTTGTCGCAGTCGGTAAGGCTGCGATGACCTGGTGCCCAGGAGAGGACTCGAACCTCCACGGAGTTGCCCCCGCTAGCACCTGAAGCTAGTGCGTCTACCAATTCCGCCACCTGGGCAGGTCAGGGCGCGTATGTTGTCGATCCGCGCACGGCTTGTCAACGCATTCAAGGGCGATCCCGCAGGCCCGGCGCAAGCCACGTGCAGAAGGCCGGGGGGGCAACGGCTTCCGGCCGTCGCCGCGTTCGCGGCACGCACTGCACGCACCGGCGACATCGCCGCAGCTACACCACGACTGTGGATCTGCCGTCGCTGCCGTCGCCCTGCGCCGGCCAGGCGCCTTCCTCCCGCCCACAGGACCTGCCCGATGGCGCCGCTGCAGCCGATGGATGCTCGAGCCAGGCAGGCCGCCTGGCTGCACGACCTGCGCAATGCGGCCAATGGCGTCGGCATCGCGCTGGAGATGATCGAGCTGTTGCTCCAGCACGACGATCGCCCGGCCGTCGTCCGCAGTCTGGCGCGCGCGCAACACGGCTGCGCGCACCTGCTCGCGCTGGTGCGCGCGCCGATCGAAGGCGAGACGGACGAGCCGACGTAGCCGCCGCACGCCCTGGCTGCAATCGCTGCGTGGACTCAGGCCTGCGGTTGCCGCTTGGCCAGGACATCGCGCATCGCCGCCGCCAGGGCATCCATCGACAACGGCTTGCTCAGGTGGGCGTCGAACCCCGAGGCACTCGCCTCCTGGATGTCGCTGGGCCGGGCATAGCCGCTGAGCGCCACCAGCGCGAGTCGATCGGCCCCGGCCAGCGCACGCGCCTGGCGGGCGAAGGCGTAGCCGTCCATGCCGTCCATGCCGATGTCCGACAGCACCAGGTCGAAGACCTGCGCATCGAGCCGATCGAGCGCATGGGCCGCATCGTGGCAGACCACGACCGAGGCACCCTGCAGCTCCAGCAACTGCGCCAGCCCGTCGGCGGTGCCGACATCGTCGTCGACAACCAGGATCCGCAGCCCGTCCCAGCGCATCGCCTCGTGTCGGCCATCCGATTCGCCCGGCCCGAACAATGGGTAGGTGAAGCGCGGCAGCCACAGCGTGAACGTGGCCCCCCGCCCGGGGCCGTCGGAATGCGCTTCGATCCGGCCGCCGTGCAGGTCCACGAGCTGGCGCACCAGCGACAGCCCGATGCCCAGGCCGCCGCCCCGGCCGATCGCATGGCCGGTGCCCTGTCCGAACAGGTCGAAGATCCGCGGCAATGACTGCGCATCGATGCCCTGCCCGGTGTCCTGGACACGCAGGCGCACATAGCGCGCCTCGACCCCGACCATCAGCAAGATCCGCCCACCCTGCGGCGTGAACTTGATCGCGTTGCTGAGCAGGTTCCAGACGATCTGCTCGATCCGCGACGCATCGCCACGCACCATGACCGGTGCGTCGGGGATCTGCATCCGGAACTCGATGCCCACCGATGCCGAATCGAGCCGCGCGACCTCCACCAGTTCGGTGACGACCATGCCCACATCGACCGGCTCGGGCTTGAGCGCGAGCTTGCCGGTACGGATGCGCGACATGTCGAGCAGGTCGTCGATGATCTTGGTCTGGCTGCGGATCGCACGCCGCACGGTCTCGATCGAGGCGATCGCGCTCGAGGACTCGCGCACGCCGGGCAACCGGGCCATCAGCTCGGTGTTGACGCTGATCAGGTTCAGCGGGTTCTTCAACTCGTGCGACATCACCGCGAGGAACTCGTCGCGCAAGGTGACCGACGCATCGGCTTCGTAGCGTCCCGCCCACGAGCGCGCGCCGCCCTTGCGGCTGGCACCGAGCAGCAACACGTAGGCGACGACCTCGTCCTGCGCGCGGATTGCCGACAGCGCGACCCGACACTGGGTCCGGTCGCCGCGGCGGTTGCTGTACCAGCGCAAGCCCTCGACCGCGATCCCGGCCCCGGCCTGGGCGAAGTCGTGCTCGGGCTGTCCGCTGTCGCGCTCCTCCTCGCCGTAGAGCGCATCTACCCGCATGCCCAACAGGTCGTGCTCGCCATAGCCCAGCAGGTCGACGACGCCGCCACTGGCAGAGATCACCTGCCGCTGGCCGTCGGCCACCAGCACCGCAACATCGGTCGGGGCCAGCACACTCGCGTCGGCCTGGCCGCGCCGTTCGCCGGCAGGGCGCAGGCTGGTGGTGTCGACGAAGGTCAGCACCGCGCCATCGATCCGGTTCTCGGCGGTGCGGTAGGGCACCACGCGCGCGACGTACCCCTTGCCGTCGGTGCTGCGGATCTCGCGTTCGATCGGTTGCCGGGTCTCGAACGCGTTGCCGGCATCCTCGCCCAGTTCGGGATACTCCAGCCGGTGGGTGATGTCGAGCAGGCAGCGGCCGACATCGCCGGGAATGATGTTGAAGATCAGTTCGGCCTTGGGCGTGTAGCGCTTGATCCGCAGCCCGGCATCGACGAACACGGTGGCGATGTCGGTGGCGCTGAAGAAGGTCTGCAGCTCGTCATTGATCTTCGCCGTTTCCTCGACCTTCGACTTCAGTTCGTGGTTGACGCGGATCAGTTCCTCGTTGACCGACCGCAGCTCCTCCTTGCTGGCCTCCAGTTCCCCGGTCGCCGAGCGCAGGGCGCCCTTGATCGATTGCAATTCTTCGTTGGAGGCCTCGGACTGCGCGATCGCGACCTGCAGCCGGTCTCGGGTGCGCTGGAGTTCCTGTTCCAGCTGCAGCAGCGCCTCGCCGTCACCGGTGCGCCGATCGTCCACGGGCGGCGGCGCATGGGCCGCGAGCACACGCTGGTGCACTTGGGCGAGGATCTCCAGGATGTCGCGGATCGCCCGCTCGCGCGCCTCACCAGTCGACGGCGCGGTCGCTGGAATGTGCTCGGCCCGCGGCTCGGGGCGCGGCAGTTGGATCTGCCTGGCATCGCGCCACAGCGCCACGAGCTTGCCCGGGATCTCGACCGCCGGCAGCACGAAATCCACGCAACCGCTGGCGATCGCGCTGCGCGGCATGTCCTCGTACTCGGCGTCCTCGGGCAGTTGCGCGATCGCCACCCCGCCCTGCGCCTTGAGGCGCGCCAGGCCGACGCTGCCGTCGCTGCCGGTGCCCGACAGCACGATGCCGATCGCCCGGTCCATGTGCGCATCGGCGAGCGTGCGAAAGAACGCGTCGATCGCGATGTGCTGCCCCGCCGGCCGATCGACGGCGCGCACCCCAAGGTAACCGTCGTCCATCGTCAACGACGTCGTCGGCGCGATCACATAGACGTAGTTGGGCTCGATCGGGGTCGGCGCGTTGACCTCGATCACCGGCATCGGCGTGCAATGCGGCAGCTCCTGGCTGGCCTGGCGCTGGTGCCGCGGCGACAGATCCAGGATGACCACATAGGCCAGGCCGCCGGTCGCCGGGGCCTGTTCGAACAGGCGACGCAACGCGGCCAGGCCGCCGGCCGAGGCGCCGATGCCCACCACCGGAAACGTCAGCGGGCGGCGCAACGCCCCGTCCTGACCATACGGCACCCCGGCGTCGCGGTCGGTCATCGTGGATCACGCCGGGTCGTCATGACCGGCATCATGCGCCGCCCGCCTGGTCGATCCAACACACGGCCGTGACGCGGCCATCGCCATCGGCGCCCGGTCGGGCAGCTGCGGACCGTTACAGCCCTGCGGTGGTGCGCAGCGTCGCCAGGTCGACGAGGTCGATGCGGCGAGGGTCGTCGAAGGCGAGCGCACCGGCCTGGCGCAGCTTGGTGAAGCTGCGGCTGACGGTCTCGATCGTCAGCCCGAGATGGTCGGCGATATCGGCACGGGTCATCGGCAGATCGACGCGATCGACGCGGCCACCGCGGCGCTGCTGGCGCTCGGCCATGTCGACCAGGAAGCCCGCCAGCCGTTCGCTCGGGCCGAGCCGGCCCAGCAGCATCAGGCTGGCCCGGGTGGCGTCGAGCTCGGTGCAGGCCTGCGCGAGCATGCCGGCCTCGAGCTCGGGATAGCGCTCGCACAGCCGGCGCATGTTCTGCATCGGGAATACGCACAGCACGCACTCGTTGATCGCCTCGATCGTGTGCTTGTAGTGCGCCGCGCTGCTGAAGCCGATGAAATCGCCTTCCATCAGAAAGCCGGCGACCAAGCGGCGGCCGTCGGGCAGCAGCCGCACCCGGCGCAGCATGCCGCGGGTCACGGTGTAGACGTCCCGGCGCGGACCGCCCTCGTGGACCAGCGTGGCGCCGGCCGGCAGCACGACCTCGCCGACGGCAGCCTCCAGGGCATGGGTCTCGGAGGCGGGCAGTGCGGCGCAGACCGCCAGATGCCGGCTCAGGCAGGCCTCGCAGCCCGAGTGGGAAGCACGCCGGGGCGCGCCCGACAGCGGATGGCGGGCGCCAGAGGAGGCGGGGTCGGAGACTCCGCGCGCGCGCAGCTTGGTATCCATGGGACAGCATGATAGCGCGACCGAGCGCGATTCCCGCACCCGCGCCCCATCGGCCCGGCCTCGGCCGGCGGCTCGTCCCCTGCGACCGGCACCCGCTAGAATCGCCGGCTCCCCCGCAGCCGCAGTCCCGATGACCGAGTCCGTCCGCCCCGCCTTCCATGGCTTCGAGCAGCTGCCGCTGCGCGAGTTCGCCGAGCGCGCCTACCTCGACTACTCGATGTACGTGGTGCTCGACCGTGCGCTGCCGTTCATCGGCGACGGCCTCAAGCCGGTCCAGCGCCGCATCGTCTACGCGATGAGCGAGCTGGGCCTGGGCGCGGCCGCCAAACCCAAGAAATCCGCACGCACCGTCGGCGACGTGATCGGCAAGTACCACCCGCACGGCGACAGCGCCTGCTACGAGGCGCTGGTGCTGATGGCCCAGCCGTTCTCCTACCGCTACCCCTTGATCGACGGCCAAGGCAACTTCGGCTCCAGCGACGACCCCAAGTCGTTCGCGGCGATGCGCTACACCGAGTCCAAGCTCACCCCGATCGCCGAGATGCTGCTCTCCGAGCTCGGCCACGGCACGGTCGACTGGACCGACAACTTCGACGGCACGCTCGAGGAGCCCTCGTGGCTGCCGGCGCGGCTGCCGCACCTGCTGCTCAACGGCACCACCGGCATCGCGGTCGGCATGGCCACCGACGTGCCGCCGCACAACCTGGGCGAGATCGTCAGCGCCTGCGTGCGCCTGATCGACGATCCCGACGCCAGCGTGCGCGACCTGTGCGAGCACGTGCGCGGGCCCGACTACCCGACCAGCGCCGAGATCATCACCCCGGCGTCCGACCTGCTGCAGATGTACGAGACCGGCCACGGCAGCGTGCGTGCCCGCGCGACGTTCGACAAGGAACACGCGAACATCGTCATCACCGCCCTGCCCTACCAGGTCTCGCCGTCGAAGGTGATCGAGCAGATCGCAGCCCAGATGCGCGCCAAGAAGCTGCCGTGGCTGGAGGACATCCGCGACGAGTCCGACCACGCCAACCCGGTACGCGTGGTTCTGGTGCCGCGTTCGAACCGGGTCGACGCCGAGCAGTTGATGGGGCATCTGTTCGCGACCACGGACCTGGAGAAGAGCTACCGGGTCAACCTCAACGTCATCGGTCTGGACGGCAAGCCGCAGGTCAAGCACCTCAAGGCGCTGCTGAGCGAATGGCTGCAGTTCCGCACCGACACCGTCACCCGCCGGCTGACCCATCGGCTGGAAAAGGTCGAGCGCCGCCTGCACCTGCTCGACGGTCTGTTGATCGCGTTCCTGAATCTCGACGAGGTGATCCGCATCATCCGCACCGAGGACGAACCGCGTGCAGTGCTGCAGGCGCGCTTCGACCTGAGTGACGAGCAGGTCGATTACATCCTCGAGACCCGCCTGCGCCAGTTGGCGCGGCTGGAAGAGATGAAGATCCGCGGCGAGCAGGCCGAGCTCGAGGCCGAGCGCGATCGCCTGATCGCCACGCTCGCCAGCAAGGCCAAGCTGCGCAAACTGATCAAGGACGAGTTGCTGGCCGACGCCAAGAAGTTCGGCGACGCCCGCCGCTCGCCGCTGGTCGTGCGCGGCAGTGCGCAGGCGCTGGCCGAGACCGACCTGGTGCCCAGCGAGCCGGTGACGATCGTGGTCAGCGAGAAGGGCTGGGTGCGCGCCGCCAAGGGGCACGATGTCGACCCGGCGGGGCTGTCGTACCGCGATGGCGACCGCCTGCTGGCGTTCGCACGCGGACGCAGCACGCAGCAGGTCGCCTTCCTCGACTCGAACGGTCGCAGCTATTCGACGATCGCCCATTCGCTGCCGTCGGCGCGCGGTAATGGCGAGCCGCTGACCGGCCGCTTCTCGCCGGCCGCAGGCGCGGCGTTCCAGACCCTCGCCTCCGGCGACAACGACAGCCGCTTCGTCGTCGCGTCTTCGCACGGCTACGGCTTCGTGACCCGGTTCGAGAACCTCACCGGCCGCAACAAGGCCGGCAAGGCGATGCTCTCGCTCTCGCCCGGCGCCGCCGTGCTGCAGCCGGCGGCGGTCCGCGATGCCCAGGCCGATCGGCTGGTGGTGGTCACCAGCGCCGGCCACCTGCTGGCGTTCCCGGTCGCCGAGTTGCCGGAACTCGACAAGGGCAAAGGCAACAAGATCATCGAGATCCCCAAGGCCAAGCGCGGCACCGAGCAGGTCGTGGCGCTGGCCGTGGTGTCGCCGGGCGGCGCATTGCTGGTGCAGTCGGGCGCGCGCACGATGACCCTGGCCTTCAAGGACCTCGACGCCTACATCGGCGCGCGTGCCAGCCGCGGCGGCCTGCTGCCGCGCGGTTGGCAGAAGGTCGAGGGCCTGTCGGTGGAGTGACGGCCTGCGCCGTCGCCCCTGCCGTCGATTTTTCTCGGAGATCGGCATGCATCCGGAGTTCTGGCACGAGCGCTGGCGCACGCGGCGCATCGGCTTCCACCGCGACGCCCCCTTGCCGCTGCTGGTCGCGCACTGGCCGGCCCTGCAACTGCCGGCCGGCGCCCGCGTGTTCGTGCCGTTGTGCGGCAAGTCGCTGGACATGGTGTGGCTGGCCGAGCAGGGCCATCGCGTGCTCGGGGTCGAGCTCTCGGAACTGGCCGTGCGTGCGTTCTTCGACGCGTGCGGGCGAACCCCGCAGGTCCACGACACCGCAGCCGGCCGGCACTATGTCGCCGGCCCGTTCGAGTTGATCGTCGGCGATGCATTCGCACTCGATGCGGCCATCCTGGCCGATTGCGCGGCGGTGTACGACCGGGCGGCGCTGATCGCGCTGCCGCCGGAGCTGCGTGCGACCTATGCCGCGACCGCGTGGCACCGGTTGCCGGCCGGGTGCCGCGGGCTGCTGGTCACGCTGACGTACCCGCAGCATGAGAAAGCCGGCCCCCCCTTCTCGGTCGACGCCGATGCGGTGCATGCGCTGCTCGATGCCGATTGGCGCGTGGACCTGGTCGAGCATCGCGACATCCTCGCCAGCGAACCGGATTTCGGCACCAGCACGCTGTCGACCGAGGTCTGGCAGGTCGCGCGCCGCGACTGACGCCCGGCACGGCGCGCGCCCCGCAGGGCTTCAGCCCACGCCGGCGTGGGTGCCTTCCGCCTCGCCCATGCGGCTTTGCTGGTAGTTCTGCAGGCCGATCATCTCGATCAGGCGCAGTTGCTTCTCCAGCCAGTACGTGTGGTCTTCCTCGGTGTCGGAGAGCTGGGTCACCAGTACCTGGCGGCTGACGAAGTCGCCATGGCGCTCGCACAGCGCGATGCCCTGGGCGAGGTGGTCGCGCACGGCGTACTCGAGCGCGAGGTCCTTGCGCAGCATCTCCTCGACCGTGCGACCAGGCTCGAACGCCTCCGGGCGCATGTCCGGATCGCCCTCCAGGAACAGGATGCGACGCAGCAGCGCATCGGCGTGCTGGGTCTCCTCTTCCATTTCATGGTTGATCCGCGCATAGAGCTGGTGCAGGCCCAGGTCTTCGTAGCGGCGCGAATGGATGAAGTACTGGTCGCGTGCGGCAAGCTCGCCGCGCAACAGGAACTTCAGGTAGTCGACGACTTCGGGATGGCCTTTCATCGGGGGGCTCGCAGGTCCGGGAATGGGCGCAGTATGCCCAGTCGTCCGCGACGATGATCGGATGCAAATGCATGCATTTCGCATTCTCAGGGACAGCCACGTAGACTCCCCGCCCCTTCGGCTCCCGCGGACGCGAAGATGAAGATCGGCATCGATTTCGGCACCAGCTATTCGGCCGCCGCCGCACGCATCGGCGACCGCCTCGAACACATCCGCTTCGGCGGGCAGGCGCAGTTCCGCACCGCGGTGTACTTCCCGCGCGCCGTGCCCGACGCGGCCGACTTCGCGCTGACCGACGCGATGGAGGCGCAGGTCGCCGAGATCATGCGCGACCTCAAGGCCGCGCAGACCCGCGCCGGCACCGCGGCGCGCGGCGAATCGCAGTTGCGCGGCGACGCGGTGCGCATCGTGCGCCGGCAGTGGATGGAACAGCAGATGCGCGAGGCGCAGACCTCGGTCGCCGACCTGCAGGACGCGGTGTTCGGCGAGGAGGCGATCGAACGCTACCTCGAGGACGGCACCGGCAACCTGGTGCAGTCACCCAAGTCGATGCTCGGTTTCAATCTGCATCCGCGCGCCCGCACCACCATCGCCGGCATCGCCGCGCACATCCTCGAGCACATCCGGCTCACTGCGAGCCGTCAGCTGGGCACCGTGGTGCGCGAGGCGACGCTGGGCCGTCCGGTGCGCTTCCGCAGTTCGATGGGCGAGGCCGGCGGGGAACAGGCGCTGGCGATCCTGCGCGAGGCGGCGGGCATCGCCGGTTTCGACACCGTGCACTTCCTCGAAGAACCGGCCGCGGCCGCGCTGCATCACCACGCGATCAGCCCGCAGCGCCAGACCACCCTGGTCGTCGATATCGGCGGCGGCACCACCGACATCGCGCTGGCGAGCATCGGCGGCGATGCTCCGCCGCAGGTGCATCGGGCCTGGGGCATCGCCCATGGCGGCACCGATGTCGATATCGCGCTGAGCCTGGCCCGCGCGATGCCGCTGTTCGGCAAAGGCGTCACGCGCACGCCGGTGCACCATTTCGTCGAGGCCGCCACCGTGCAGGACCTGCCGCGCCAGCGCGAATTCCATCGCCACGACTACCGCGACGTCGTGGCGCCGTACGGCGCGCGTCTGCAGGCGCTGCAGGACGAGGGCGGTACCACCCGGCTCTACCGCGGGATCGAGACCATGAAGGTCCGGCTCAGCGATGACGCCACGGCCGTGCAGCCGCTCGACTTCATCGAGCCGGGCCTGTCGGTGGACGCCGGCCGCGCCGATCTCGAGGCCGCCGCCGCCCGCTTTCTCGACCAGATCGGGGGACTGCTCGACCAAGTCCGTGCCGACCTGCCGCAGCCGCCCGACAGCCTGTTCCTGACCGGCGGCATGTCCGGCGCCCCCTATGTGCAGGCCGCTGCGCGGGCACGGTTCCCGCAGGCCCGGGTCGTCCGCGGCGATCCGTCGCTGGGCGTGGTCTCGGGGCTGGCCGAACACGCCTATCGCGCGCCCAGCGCCGCGGGCTGAGCGCCGCGGCGCGCCCGCCCCCTCACGCGCGGAACCTGAAACAATCGGGCGGCGGCAGGCGGCCGCGACGGGGGGAGCTCGGCAATGCGCAACCGGTGGCGCGCTTGGAGCGTGCGGGCGCTGCTCGCACTGGCAGTCGTCGCACTGGCGATCGCGGCGATGCTGTGGTGGCAACTGCGCGGCAGCCTGCCCGAGCTGGCGGGCACGCGAACGCTGCCCGGGCTCGAGGCCTCGGCGACCATCCAGCGCGATGCGTTGGGGACGGTGACGATCACTGCGGACAGCGAGACCGACGCGCTGCGCGCGCTGGGCTGGGTGCACGCCCAGGAGCGTTATTTCGAGATGGATCTGATGCGGCGCCTGCCCGCGGGCGAGCTGTCGGCGCTGTTCGGCGAGCGGGCGCTCGACACCGATCGCCGCCATCGCCTGCACCGCATGCGCGCCCGCGTCGATGCCTCGCTGGCGGAGGTCGCCGGCGAGCGCATGCCGCAACTGCGCGCCTACACCGAAGGGGCGAACGCCGGGCTGGCCGCATTGCGGGCCCGGCCCTGGCCATATCTGCTGCTGCGCCAGCAACCGGCGCCCTGGACGCCGGCCGACTCGGCCCTGGTCGGCTTCTCGATGTACTTCGACCTGCAGGACGCCGGCAACGTCCGCGAACTGGCCATGCACCGCCTGCAGCCGCACCTGCCGCCCGCGCTATTCGCGCTCGTGGCCTACGACGGCAGCCGCTGGGACGCGCCGCTGGCGGGCGCAGCGCGCGGCGATGCGGCATTGCCGGATGCCGACGCGGTGGACCTGCGCCGGTTGGACGCGGGGTATGCGGGCAACGAGGACGGGCCGCCAGCGGCAATGGCGTGGGCTGCCCCCAGGCCCACCGCCGTGTGGGAGAGGGACGGTGGCAGGCCACCTGCGGCGGCCGATCTCGCCGTGGGAAGCAACAACTTCGCAGTCGGCGGTGCATTGACCGCGGACGGGCGCGCACTGGTCGCCGACGACATGCACCTGGGCCTGCGCGCGCCCAACCTGTGGTTCCGCGCCCGGCTGCGCTACCCCGACGCCCGCGCACCCGGCGGCCGAGTCGACATCACCGGTTTCACGCTGCCGGGCCTGCCCGCGGTCATCGTCGGCAGCAATGGCCACATCGCCTGGGGCTTCACCAACAGCTACATCGATACGCTGGACTGGCAGCGCATCGTGCCCTGCGCGACCGACGCCCCGCAGGGCCCCGGCTGCACGCCGCTGCGGCGCCATGCCGAGACCATCGCCATCGCCGGGCACGCCTCCGATGTACTGATGGTCGAGGACAGCGACTGGGGCCCGGTGGTCCACCGCGAGGCCGACGGCAGCGCGCTGGCGCTGCGCTGGACCGCGCACCTGCCCGGGGCCCTGAACTTCGGACTCGCGGACTTCGCCCATGCGCGCGATCTCGATGACGCACTCGCGATCGCCGACCGCACCGCGACCCCGACCCAGAACCTGGTGATCGGCGATCTGCACGGCGCGGTCGCCTGGCGCCTGCTCGGACCGGTCCCGGTGCGTGCGCCCGGCTGCGATGGCGCGACGGTCTCCCGTTCCCAGGATCTCGACGGTACCGCAGGCGACGCTGGCAACATCTGTGCACCGTGGCCGATCGCCACCGATGCGTCGCCGCGCGTCCGCTCCCCTGACGCGACCCGGCTGTGGACCGCGAACAGCCGTGTCGTCGACGGTGCCGACTTCGCCCGGGTCGGCGACGGCGGTGCCGCGCTGGGCATCCGCGCCTGGCAGATCCGCCAAGGGCTCAACGCCCGCGCGCGCTTGGCCGAACGCGACCTGCTCGCGATCCAGCTCGACGACCGCGCGCTGCTGCTGTCGCATTGGCATGCCCTGCTCGTCCAGGCGGCCGACGCGGCCGGCGCCGACGCCACTGCACTGCACGCACTCGCCGACGCCGCCGCAGACTGGCGCGGCCATGCGGCGGTCGATTCGGTCGGCTATCGCATCGTCCGCGCATGGCGGCTCGCGGTGCATGCGCGCATCGCCGATGGCCTGCTCGCCCCCGCGCGTGCAACGGCCGGCGACGCGCTCGCCTGGCCGGACCCGCCGAATTTCGAAGGCGTGGTCTGGCCGCTGGTGAGCCAGCGCCCCGACCACCTGCTGCCGCGCCGGTTCGCCTGCACGCCGCAGACCCAGCATGGGCGCTGCGCGCCGATCGTCGACGGCTGGACCGCGTTGCTGGAAGACGCCGCGCGCGAGGTCCGCGACACGCTGCAGGCTGAGGGGCCCTTGGCGCAACGGACCTGGGGCGAATACAACACCACCGCGATCTGTCACCCGCTCGCAGCCGCCATCCCGCTGGTGGGCAGGCGCGCGCTGTGCATGCCGGCGCAGCCACTGCCCGGCGACGGCACCATGCCGCGCGTCCAGATGCCTGCGTTCGGCGCCTCACAGCGCATGGTGGTCGCCCCCGGACACGAGCTCGATGGCATCGCGCACATGCCCGGCGGCCAGAGCGGTCACCCGCTCTCGCCGTTCTGGGGCGCCGGCCACGACGACTGGGCTCAAGGTCGGCCCACGCCGTTGCTGCCGGGCCCGGCCACGCACATGCTGCAGCTGCAACCCGCACACCGCGCGGCACGCAGCGACTAGCGGCCCAGCGCGCCCTGCCAATGGGTGCCATAGCGCCCGGCGGCCATCTTCGCGGCCGGGCGCGCGCGCAACACCGCACTGATCCGCGGGCCGACCGGGCGCGCCGTCTTCGCGATCCCGTGCTCGTGGGTCAACTGTGAGGCATGGCTCATCGCCAGCACGCTGCCGGGCGCGAGTTCGATCGCGATCGCCTTGCCGCGCCCATTCTTCGCGCGGATCGACATCCGCCGCGCACCGCCCAGCGACAGCAACGCGATCGGCTGACCGGGGACCAGCGTGTGCAGCTTGTCGTGATGCATGGCCACGCTGTCGCGGCCGTCGCGGTAGAGATTGAGCCCGACTGCGGTGTACGGCGCAGGCACCAACCGCTGCACAAGACGGCACATCTCGGGCAACGGCAACGCCGGCGGCAGCGCATCGAGCCGGTAGGACGCCAACAACCGCGGGACCGCGACCACGCGGTCGTACATCGACCGATGCTGGGTCTCCCAGTGCGCCCCGTCGCGCAGCGCCTCGAACCACGCGGCGGCCGTCGTCGGATCGACCGCATCGGCCCAGTAGCGGATGCCGCCCTCGGCGTCGTCGACGAGGCGCTGCGGGCCGGCGGGGGGAAACAGGTCCATGGCCCCGAGATGGGGCCGTCCGATGCGCCGGGCAACCGGCCTCAGGCCGCCGGCACAGAGGCCGCGTCGATGCGGAAGGCCGCGACGCTGGCGGTCAACCGGGCCGCCTGCGCATGCATGCGCGAGGCCGCCGCGGTGGCGTCCTCGACCCGCCCCGCGTTGCGCCGGGTGGCGGTCTCCATGCCGGCGACGGTTCGATCGATCTGGTCGATGCCGTCGGCCTGGGCCTGCGAGGCGGCGCGAATCCCGGTCATGATCGCGGTCACGCCCTGGACCGAGGCGACGATCTCGCTCATCGTCCCGCCCGCGCGGCCCGCCAGCGCGGCGCCGTCGGCGACCTTCGCGCCAGCGTCATCGATCAGCCCCTTGATCTCGCGCGCGGCCTCGGCGCTGCGCTTGGCCAGCATCCGCACCTCGGTGGCGACGACGGCGAAGCCCCGGCCCTGCTCGCCCGCCCGCGCCGCCTCGACCGCGGCGTTGAGCGCAAGAATGTTGGTCTGGAATGCGATCGCGTCGATGACCGACAGGATGTCGGCGATCCGGCGCGAGGCGCGCTCGATGTCGGCCATCGTCGCCACCACCCGGCCGACCGCCTCGCCGCCGCGCGATGCCACCGCGGCCGCATCGACGACCAGCGCGTCGGCCTGCCGCGTGTGTTCTGCGTTCTGGCGCACCGCATCGGCGAACGCGGCCATCGATGCGGCGGTCGCCTCCAGCTCGACCGCCTGCTGGGCGGTGCTGCGCGAAAGATCGGCGTTGCCGGCCGCGATCTCGTCGGCCGCACGCCCGATCGCGACCGAGGCGTCCTGAATGCGTGCGACGATGCCGGTGAGCTGGGCGACCGTGGCATTGGCGTCATCGCGCATGCGAGCGAACACGCCGTGGAAATCCCCGTCCATGCGCGCCGACAGGTCGCCCTGCGACAGCGCGGCCAACACCCCCTGCAGCGCCGACAGGTTGTGCTGGAAGGTATCGAGCAGCCGGTTGATGCCGGTCGAGAGCGTGCGCACGAAGCCGTCCTTGCCGTGCAGCGCAATCCGCCCGTGCAACTCGCCATGCGCCGCCGCCTCCACAAGTGCCGCGATCTCCTGCTCGACCATCGTTTCCAAGGCGCGGCTGCGCCACTCGACGGTCGCGCCGATGCGCTGGCCATCGACCGCGACCGCGGCGACCGCCCACGAGTAGCGGATGCCCGCGTGGTCGGCCTCGTGTTCGAATGCGCGCTCGCCGGCACGCAGCCGGCGTTGGACCTGGGCAAAGTCGGGATGCAGCGCGGCCGCGTCGCCCCCATCGAGCCCGGCGGCGCCTGCGCCGAGCACACCGCGCAGCGCGCGGTTGGCGTAGGCGACGTGGCCGTCGTGGTCGAGCAGCATCAGGCCCGACTGGGCGCTGTCGAGCGCCTGGCGGATTCGCGCGTTCTCGCGCGCGATCGCGCGCTCGCCCTCGATGCGCGTGCGCAGGCGTTGCTGCATGTGCACCAGCATCCCGGCCAGGCGGCCGAGCTCGTCGTGAGGATTGCGCACCGCGAGCGTGGCGTCGAGCCGATCGTCGGCGATGGCCTGCGCGAAGCGCAGCGTGTCCTCGATCGGACGCCGGACCGCGCGCAGGACCGCCAGCAGCGTGGCGATCAACGCGATCGCGACCAGCAGCAGCGTCGCCGCGAAGAACGCGTCCATTCCGCGGCCCTGCGCCTGCTGGCGCGCACGCGCGCCCGCCAGCGCCGCCGAGCGTTCGGCATGCAGCGCATCGAGTGCCGGCGCAATCCCGGCCGCGACGTCCTCGAGCGACTGCGCCTCGATGTCCAGGCCCACGCGCGCCGCGACGTAGGCCAGCAGCGCGGCCTGGTAGTCGTCCATCCGCGCCCGCACCGCCGCCTGCGTCGCATCGCCGGCGCGCGTGGCCGCGAGCGCCAGGTCGAAGTCCAGCTTGCCCTCGCTGGCCCGATCGGCCTGCGCGGGCTCGCCGGTCAGCAGGAAACGCAGCTCGTGCAGCCGCATGCGCTGCAGATGCCCCGACACGACCGGGTCGCCCAGGGCATCGACGTCGGCGGTGACCGCAGCGGCGGCCGACGCCAACCGCCCGCGCAACCCGTGCGCGCCCGCGCCCATCTCGTCCACGCGCGCATTGAGCGAGGCAATGCCGGTGCCAAAATCCGCGACCCGCGTCGCCACCGCGTCCAGCGCCGGGGACGCCTGCGCGCGGGTCTCCGACGGCCGCAGCGCGGCCAGCGTTGCCGACAGCTGCGCCTGGGCCGCCTGCAATCGCGTCCGGTCGGCCGCGTCCAGGCTGTGCGCGTAGGCAGTCTGCAGCCGCCGCGCCTCCGAGACCTGGCCGGCCAGCGTGCCGGCCAGCACCGCCTGCGCTTGGTGGTGTGCGAACATCGCGCCGGCACGCTCCACGCCCAGGCCCGCGCGCCAGTAGGCGAACGCCACAACCAGCAGGCCGAAGCCGCAGACCAGCAGGCTGGCCTTGATCTTCGTCGCCAGCGTGGCGCGCGTGAGCGGCTGCAGCCAGCCCGGCGCGACGATCCGAGACAGGCGTTGGCGGACGGCCGCGAAGGCCTGCGAGCTTTGCGGCGACGGGGACGGAAACGTGGCGACCGACATGCGCGTCTTCCAGGCAGAGTGACGCATCGATATCGGCTTGGTCGCCAGGAACTTGAGCGCCACGACGCGGACGATGGCCGCACGGTCCTGGCGGACCCGTGTGTTCTACCGCCGCGGCGCTACAGCGCGATGACCGGAACGCATGCCGTGATGCCCGCACTGCAAGCGCATCGCTTGCGCGGCCGTGTGCGTCCTCTGCCGCCAAGGGTCGCGTAGGATCGGATGGGGACGGGACCGTCCCCCCGATACGGCGACGCTGGCCCGCGGCATGCGATGACAAGGACGATCACGGCCACTGAGGACACGGCGCAGTCACTGCGCTCGGCGCGCCGCGCGTTGTTGCGTGCCTATGCCCTGCACGTCGCCTGGTTCGCGGGCATGTGCGCGTTCGCCGCCACCCACTGGAACGACGACGGCCTCCGGATCGCGGTGCTGCTGACCCTGCTCACCGTGCCGCCAGTCCTGCGGCGCACCGTGCGCGTGCACCGGCTGTGCCGGGCCATCGATCCTCAGGCCCGCACGCTCGGCCGGGGGCCCGTGCTCTTGATCACCCTCGTGCTGCGCCCGTTCGAGTCGGGGCTCGTCCTGCCGCTGAAGAACCTGTGGGCCTGCCGCAGGCTGCTTCGTGCGATCGACGCGTCGCAGCAGGTCACCCTCGACCGGCCCTGCGATACGCACGAGGGCGACACGCCCGGCTGCCGCGGACGACCGGACGGCACGCCGCCACTGGATGCGCCGCCAGGTCCGTGATGCACTGCCGCACCCGCCGGGCCCGGTCGCCAACGCCATTGCATTGGAACTGTGACTGCCTGGGCAATTCCACCGCTTCGACGGCGAATCGGCCGCCCGGCGATTGACCCCGGGCCCATGCGTGCGCAGGGTCCGAGGGATGTCGGACGCAGGAGACGCTCGCATGCCGCGTCGCATGCCATGGATCTGGTTGGGCCTGCTGGGCGCCTGCGCGCTGGTGGCAGTGCTTGCCTGGCAGAACCGAGAACTGCGCGAGGAACGGCGCTGGTTCGTCACCCGCACCATCGAGCCGTACCTGGGCATGTACGTGCCGCAGGTCCCGGCGACCACGCTCGACGGTGCCGCGCACGTGCTCGGCGCGCCGTCCGGCGCGTTCCAGGTGCTGTACTTCTTCACCCCGACCTGCCCCTACTCGCGGCGCTCGCTGCCGCGCGTGGCCGAGGCCGCGCGGCGCATCGCCGAGGCGCACGGGCCAAACGTCGAGGTACTGGGCGTGTGCCACTGCACGCCGGCGCAGGCGCGCGCCTATGCGGACACCCATCGCCTGCCGTTTGCGGTGACCACGCTGACCGACCGGCGCCACGTGATGCTGTTCCGCGCGCGCAACGTGCCCGCGCTGCTCGCGCTCGATCGCGACGGCAGGGTGCGTTACGCGCGCGTGGGCACCTTCGATACCAAGGAGCGGATGCAGGACCTTCTGGCCGCGCTGCAACGCAGGGATGCGTCGCCAGCCCTGGCCACTGTCGAGGAGCGATGACATGACACGGTATTGGAAGACGATGCGCAACGCCGCGGCTGCTGCCCTGTTCGTGGGCTGCATGGGCTTCGGTGCGATGCAGGCAATGGCCGACGACGGCGAGGACCGCGAGGCCTCGTGCAGCGCGTGGGCCTGCGCGCAGGAATGTGCGCCGTTCGGCGGACAGCTGGGGCCCGGCGGGCCCGGCCAGCCGCTGCAGTGCTACTGCTGCGGCTGAGTGCGGACATGCCCGGTGCCGGCCAGTGCCGGCCCGGGCACGCGCCGCGGTCGCGCGGACTCAGTCGCGCAGTTCGATCACGTCGAAATCGACCACCGGATCGACGTCCGCGTCGTAATCGACATCGTCGCGCTCGAAGCCGAACAGCTTCAGGAACTCGTGCTTGTAGCCGGCGTAATCGGTCAGCGCGGTCAGGTTCTCGGTCGTGACCTGGGGCCACAGCGCCTTGCACTGCGCCTGCACGTCATCGCGCAACTCCCAGTCGTCCAGACGCAGGCGATGCGCCTCGTCGAGCTCGGCCGTCGCGCCGTCGGCGCGGTACATGCGCTCCCGGAACAGCCGGTCGAGTTGGTCGAGGGTGCCCTCGTGCAGGCCAAGTGCCTTCATGACCTTGAAGACGATCGCGATGTACAGCGGCAACACCGGGATCGCGGCGCTGGCCTGGGTGACCACCGACTTGAGCACGGCGACGTTGGCGCTGCCGCCGGTCGACTTGAGCTGCGCATCGAGCCGGCGCGCGGTCGCGTCGAGGTCGGCCTTGGCCCGACCCAGCGCACCGTGCCAGTAGATCGGCCAGGTGATCTCGGTGCCGATGTAGCTGAAGGCGACGGTCTTCGCGCCGTCGGCGAGCACCCCGGCGTCGCGCAGCGCATCGATCCACAGCTGCCAGTCCTGACCGCCCATGACGGTCACGGTGTCCTCGATCTCCTGCTCGGTCGCCGGCTCGACGGTCGCCTGGACCACCTGGTCCTTGTTGGTGTCGATCGCGGTCGAGGTGTAGGCCTCGCCGATCGGCTTGAGCGCCGAGCGCTTGAGCTCGCCGGTGTCGGGCAGCTTGCGCACCGGCGAGGCGAGCGAATAGATCACCAGGTCCACCTGCCCGCCCATTTCGTCGCGGATCAACGCGATCGCCTGTTCGCGCGCGGCGTCGGAGAATGCGTCGCCATTGATCGAACGGCTGTAGAGACCGGCTTGCTTGGCGGCCTTGTCGAACGCCGCGGCGTTGTACCAACCGGCGGTGCCGGGCTTTTTCTCGGTGCCCGGCTTCTCGAAGAACACGCCGAGCGTGTCGGCGCCGAAGCCGAAGGCCGCACTGATGCGCGCCGCCAGCCCGTAGCCGCTCGACGCACCGATCACCAGCACCTTCTTCGGGCCGTCGTTGCGCACGCCCCGCGCGCGCGTGGCCTCGATCTGGTCGCGCACGTTGTGGGCGCATCCGGTGGGGTGCGTGGTGGTGCAGATGAAGCCGCGGACCTTGGGATGGATGATCACTGTGCTGCCCGGTTGTCGTGGAAATCGGACGCCAGTTTAAGGCGTGCCGCGGCCCCGGTCCCGTACGGGGGGCAATGGTCTGCGGCGGCGCGCGCGCCTGCATCGTGGCAATGCGATTGACAGCACGCCGGTCGCCAGCTGAACTGGGCGCCCCGGGCGCGCCTGCGCCCTGCTGCGGACCCCACTGCCGATGTCTTCGCGCTGGCTCGATTCCCCGACCCGATATGGCCTGATCACCCGTCTGCTGCACTGGAGCATGGCTGCCCTGTTCGCGTGGCAGTTCGCCGGCATGGGCGTGAAACTGGCGCTCGGCCGCCACGCGTTGACGGCTTTCATGGTCGGCACCCACAAACCGGTCGGCACGCTGCTGATGCTGCTGATCCTCGCGCGTGGCGTCTGGGGACTGTCGCAATGGCGCCGCCGGCCGCCACACCCGCCGACTTGGGTCGGCCGCGCCGCGTTGGCAGGCCATGCGGCGCTGTATGCGCTGATGGCCTGGGTGCCGACGGTCGCGCTGCTGCGCGAGTACGGCTCGGGCAAGGGCTTCGCGCCGTGGGGCATCCCGTTGTTCCCCGCCACCGGCGTCGAGCAGGCGACGTTGATGGCGCCGGCGAACCTGTCGCACGGCGTGCTCGCCTGGACGCTGCTGGCCCTGGTCGTCGGCCACGTGCTGATGGTCGCGGTGCACCACCTGTTCTGGCGCGACACCACGCTCGCGCGGATGGCCGGCCGGCTGTAGCGCGGACGGCGCTGCCCCCCGCCCCCACCCGGTCCGCGATGCGGACCGACCTCCCCCGCCAGGCGGGGGAGGTGGTTCCCATTGCTGCGAGAGATGACGCGGCGTCAGGCCGCCGCTGCGTGGTGCACACCAGCGACTGCGCGTCCCGATGGATCGGCGGCGTTCGCGAATGCGGCGTCCCAGGCGATCGCGGCCGGCGACGAACACGCGATCGACTTGCCACCGGGCACGGTCGCCGCCGCGGCCGGCGTCGGGAACGCCTGTTCGAACAGGCTGCGATACAGATACGCCTCCTTGGTCTGCGGCGGTGCGTGCGGGAAGCGGCTCGCCGCGGCCGCCAGTTCGCGATCGCTGACCTGGGCCTCGGCGTGCGCCTTGAGGCCGTCGATCCAGCCATACCCCACGCCGTCGCTGAACTGCTCCTTCTGCCGCCACAGGATCTCGTCGGGCAATGCGCCGTCGAACGCAGCCCGCAACAGGCCTTTCTCCATGCGCTGATAACCGTCGCTGCTGCGGTCGATCATCTTGTGCGCGGCGTCGATGTCCATCGCCACGTCCAGGAACGCGCGGTCGAGGAACGGCACGCGCGGCTCGACCCCCCAGGCCATCATCGCCTTGTTCGCACGCAGGCAGTCGTAGCCGTGCAGCGCGTCGAGCTTGCGCACCAGCTCTTCGTGGAACTGACGTGCGTCGGGCGCCTTGTGGAAGTACAGGTAGCCGCCGAAGATCTCGTCGCTGCCCTCGCCCGACAGCACCATTTTCACGCCCATTGCCTTGATCCTGCGCGCGAGCAGGAACATCGGGGTGGACGCGCGGATCGTGGTCACGTCGAAGGTCTCGATGTGCCGGATGACGTCCGGCAATGCGTCGAGGCCTTCCTCGAACGTGTATTCGAACCCGTGGTGTACGGTGCCCAGCGCCTCGGCCGCGACCGCCGCGGCGGCGAGGTCCGGCGAACCGGCCAGGCCGATCGCGAACGAATGCAGCCGCGGCCACCAGGCCTCGCTGCGATCGCCGTCCTCGATGCGATGGCGCGCATAGCGCGCCGCGACCGCGGCGACCAGCGATGAATCCAGACCGCCCGACAGCAGCACGCCATAGGGCACGTCGGTCATCAGCTGCCGGTGCACGGCGGCCTCGAAGGCCTCGCGCAGCGCCGGCAACGACGGTGCATGCCCGGCCACCGCATCGTGGTCGCGCCAGGGCCGCGCGTAGTAGCGCGTCAGCGCGCCGGTCGCGCTGTCGTACCAATGGCCGGGCGGAAACTGCGCGACATCGGCGCAGCTGTCGACCAGCGCCTTCATCTCCGAGGCCACGCGCAGCCGGCCCTCGCGGTCGTGCCCCCAGTACAGCGGCACCACGCCGATCGGGTCGCGGGCGATGATCGCGCGGCCCGACGTGCGGTCCCACAGCGCGAACGCGAAGATGCCGTTGAGCTGCTCGAGCCATGTCGCCGGCCCGGTGGCGTCGTCTGCATGCTCGCGATACAGCGCGTTGATCACCTCGCAGTCGGACGCGGTCGTGAACGCATAGGGCACACGCAGGTCCGCCCGCAGCGCCTGGTGGTTGTAGATCTCGCCGTTGACCGCCAGCACCAGCGCGCCGTCGGCCGAGCGCAGCGGCTGGGCGCCGCCGGCCGGATCGACGATCGCCAGGCGCTCGTGCACGAGGATCGCGCGGTCGTCGGCGTGGACGCCGCTCCAGTCGGGGCCGCGGTGGCGCTGACGTTGCGAACAGGCGAGCGCCTGGCGGCGCAGGGAGGCGATGTCGTCGCCAGGCTGCAGGCCGAAGATGCCGAAGATCGAACACATGGTGGGGCTCCTTTGAAGTGGAGCCGCGCGCGGGCCACAAAAAAACCCGCATCGCGGCCGATGCGGGTGGTGTGTCCTGGTGCTTGCGCGTGTTGCCTTATCCTCGCGCCCGCTCCCACACCCGCCTCGGCCGCGCACGATTATTCGTGCGCGGGGCGTTGCGGTTGGTATTGCGGGCGGACAAGCGCGACATGGGATCGACCCTAACCGGTGCGCGCGCACTGCGCAACGGTTGCGTACGCAACCGCCCGCCTCGGGGTCAGGCCGGGCGGGCCGGCGCTGCGTCGCCCGGCTGCGCATCGCGCGCGGCCTGCGCGGCCAGCACCCGATCGGGATCGACCAGTTGCGGATTGTCGAGCACCGCCGCCAGCCGCTCGCGGTCGAGCTGGCCGGTCCAGCGCGCGATCACCAGGGTGCCGATGCCATTGCCGGTCAGGTTGGTCAGCGCGCGGCCTTCGGACATGAAACGGTCGATGCCGACAATCAGCGCGATGCCCGCCAGCGGAATCACGCTTTCGAACGCGGCCAGCGACGCGGCGAGCGTCACCAGCCCGGCGCCCGATACGCCCGCCGCGCCGTTGGAGGAAATCAGCATGAACACCAGCAGCGCGATCTGGGTGCCGATCGGCACCTCGATCCCGAACGCCTGCGCGATGAAGATCGCGCCCATCGCCATGTAGATCGCGGTGCCGTCGAGGTTGAAGGAGTATCCGGTGGGAATCGTCAGGCCGACCACCGACTTGGGCACGCCGGCCGCCTCGAGCTTGGCCAGCATGCGCGGCAGCACGGTTTCCGACGACGAGGTGCCGAGCACGATCAGCAATTCGTCGCGGATCATGCGGATGTACTTGAACACGCTGAAGCCCGACCAGCAGCAGATCGGCCCGAGCACCAGGAGCAGGAACAGCAGGCAGGTCAGCCAGAAGCTGAGCATGAAGTAGCCGAGCGAGCCGAGGATCGCGCCGCCGTACTCGCCGATCGTGAACGCCATGCCGCCCATCGCACCCAGCGGCGCGAACCACATCACGATCTTGATCACGCCGAACATGACCTGGGCGATCGTGTCGAGCGCGGCGACTGCCGGCTTGCCGCGCTCGCCCAGCATCGTGATCGCACAGGCGACCAGGATCGCCATCACCAGCACCTGGATCAGCTGGCCCTCGACGAAGGCCGCGAAGAACGAACTGGGCACCAGATGCAGCAGAAAGCCGGTGATGCCGTCGCCGGCCGCTGCACCGGCGCTGGCGAGCGTGCCCTGCGCGGCCGACGCGTCGAAAGTCTCGATGTCCAGCCCAAGGTTGCGGCCAGGTCCGAGCAGGTTGACCACGACCAGGCCGATGCCCAGCGCGAATACCGTGGTGACGTTGAAATAAACCACGGTCTTGAGCGCCAGCCCGCCGGCCTTGGCGAGATTGCCCAGGCCCGCGATGCCGACGGCGACGGTGGCGAAGATCGTCGGCGCGATGACGACCTTGACCAGTTTGATGAACAGGTCGGCCAGCCATTTCATCTGCGCGCCGACCTGCGGCGCGGCCAGGCCGATGACGATGCCGGCCGCGATGCCCAGCAGCACCCAGAAATAGAGGTGGTGCCACAGCGGCTTGCGGGGGCGGACGGAAGGGCGGAGGGTCGCGTCGGGCGCGATCGGCGGTGTGGGGTCGGTCGGCATGGGTCGAGCCTGCCAGACCGCGTCGCCCGGCGCGGTCATACATTCGAACTAGACCGCGCAGTCAGGACCGGCGTGCGGGCGTGTTGCGGGCCCGCCATCGAGGGACATCGCAGCGTATGCGGGCCCAGCGCGCTACCCTGTGCGCCGCCCGTCTTCGCCCCGCCGCATGTCCCCCGCTCCCGATCTCGTCGAACGCCTCGATCGCCTGCTGCCACAGACCCAGTGCGGCCAGTGCGGTTTCGATGGTTGCCGCCCCTATGCCGAGGCGATGGCGCGTGGCGAAGCCGACATCGACCGGTGTCCGCCGGGCGGCGATGCCGGCGCGCGCGCGCTGGCGACGCTGCTCGGCGTGCCGGTGCGGCCGTTCGACCGCAGCCGCGGCCCGCACCATCCGCGCCCGCCGGTCGCGCTGGTCGTCGAAGCGGACTGCATCGGCTGCACCAAATGTATCCAGGCCTGCCCGGTCGACGCGATCGTGGGCGCCTCCAAGCTGATGCATACCGTGATCGAACCGCTGTGCACCGGGTGCGAGCTGTGCGTGCCGGCCTGCCCGGTCGACTGCATCGTCATGGTCGAGGCGGCCTGAGGCCCGATCGCGATGGTTGGGGCGGCCGCAGGCCGCCAGGTTCAACGTCCCGGCGTGGCCGGGTCGCGCGCAGGCGGGTCGGGCTGCGGCGGCGGCGCGTCGTCTGCATCGATTGACGGCAGCGGCGCTTCGTCCTTGGGCGCCGTCACCGGCGATGGTGCAGGCATGCGCTCTTCGGGCACCGGCGCGGAGCCGTCGCCGATCTCGATCGCCGGCGGCGGCGCGCACGCACTGCAGATGCGCTCGACCTCGTAGCCCTTGGCAGCCAGTTTCTCGACCACGCCGTCCTCGCCCAGCAAGTGCAGCGTGCCGACGACGACCAGGATCTCGCCGTCCTGCTGCAACATCTGCTCGAGCTTGGGCAACCAGGCATCGTTGCGCTCGGTGTTGATCCGCCGATACAGCGCGGGAAAGCGCGCACGCATGTCCAGCGCCATGCCGTTCCACAGCTGCGCCGCATCGCCCGCGCGCCAAGCGCCATGCAGCGTCTCGATCGACGCCTGCCCGCCCTGCGCCTGGTCCAGCGCCTCGCGCAGCATCTCCACCTGCTCGAGCTGGCCCAGGCCATCGAGAAAACCGATCTGCTCGGACGCGGTCTCCAGCCCCGCCGTCGCCTTGCCCGCCTCGCGCGCCTGCCGCGCCAGATACGCATCCATGCCCAGTTGCGCCTGCAGGCCGTAGCGGCCCAGTTCGGTCGTGGTCACCAGCAACGAAGCGAACCACGGCTTGAACAACTGCAGGCTCTGCGCGCTCATGCCGCCGGTCGGTTGTGCGGCGAGGTTCGCCTCGCCCCAGGCCGCCAGGTCCGCGACGAGCGTTGGCGGCAAGTCGTCGTCGAGGCGACTGCCGTCGCTGCGCAGACCAGCCTGCATCATCTGCATCGCCAGCGTCGGCGACTCCAGCTCCTCGGGCGACAGTTCGAAGACCACTTCGCCGGCCGCATCCAGCGTCCGGGCGACGTCCTCCGACAGCGGATAGTCCGCGGGCTGCAGGAAATGGAACGAGCCCAGCAGATACAGCGCCCCGTGATCGCCCGAGACCTTCCACAGCAATGGGACCGGCGGCGCCGGCGCCGGCACGTCGGCGATAGGCGGCACCAAGGACGGCGCGTCCTCGCCCATCGCGGCAGGCGACTGGGCCCATGCCGTCGGGGCAAGGCCAAGGAACGCGAACGCAAGTGCGGCGACACGGGCGGCACGCAGGACAGGGGGGAAACGCATGCGGACTCCAGAATGAAAACGGGGCGGAACGCAGCCCGATGCCGTCGCGCGCGCGCCGGCGGGCACGCGCCCAGGGCCTGCGAGCAGATGCGCGCTCAACGCCCGCGCAGGAACCAACGGTCGATCTCGGCGAGCGGGAAATGCGCCCAGGTCGGGCGGCCATGGTTGCACTGCCCCGAGCGCTCGGTCGCTTCCATCTGCCGCAGCAGCGCATTCATCTCGGGCACCGTCAGTCGCCGGTTCGCGCGCACCGCACCATGGCAGGCCATCGTCGAAAGCAGTTCGTCGCGTGCCGCGCGCACCCGCCGACTCTCGCCGTGCTCGCGCAGGTCGGCCAGCACATCGCGCAGCAGCGCCTCGGTGTCGCCATCGACCAGCAACGCTGGCACGCCGCGCAGCAGCAGCGATTGCGGTCCGGTGCGCGAGACCTCGAAGCCCAGGTCGGCGAGCGTGCCCGCTTCCTGTTCGGCGATGTCGGCTTCGCGCTCGGAGACGGCGACGGTCTGCGGCACCAGCAGCGGCTGCATGCGCACACCGTCGCCATCGTGCGCGGTCTTGAGCCGCTCGTAGCCGATGCGCTCGTGGGCGGCGTGCATGTCGACGACGATCATGCCGTCGGCCGCCTGGCTGAGAATGTAGATGCCATGCAACTGCGCGACCGCATAGCCGAGCGGCGGTACGAAGGCGGCGGTGTCGGCGGCGGTGTTGTCGGCGGCTGCGCCATCGACGGCCATGCCCTGGGCGCTCGCATCCGCCCACGCATCGCCTCGCGCAGGTGCCGGCGCGAACGTCGCGTCCGTCCCCGCGTGGGTCCCCGCGTCGCCGCCGCCCATGCCGCCGCCGTAGAGGCTGGCATAGGCCGCACGCGCCTCGCCCACGCGCAGTGCCAGATGTGTCTGCGGCATTGGCCGCGACCAGGCGGCTGCAGAGCCGCCGTTGGTCGGCCCGGCGGCGAACGGCGCTCCGGGCGTCGGCGCCTCGACCGCCACGTCGCCCGCCTGCCCGGCCCGGGTATCGGCCAGCGCCTCATGCAGCGTGCGATAGACGAAGTCGTGCACCAGCCGGGCGTCGCGGAACCGCACCTCGTGCTTGGCCGGATGCACATTGACGTCGACCCGGGTCGGATCGAGTTCGAGGAACAGCACGTAGGCCGGCTGTCGCCCGTGGTACATCACGTCGGCGAAGGCCTGCTTGACCGCGTGCGCGACGCTGCGATCGCGGATCGACCGGCCGTTGACGTACAGATACTGCTGATCGGCACTGGCGCGCGAGTACGCCGGCCGCGCGATCCAGCCCGACAGCCGCAGGCCGGCCGCGGCATGATCGATCCGCAGCGCGGCATCGGCGAATTCGCGGCCCAGCGTCTCGACCAGGCGCGCGCCCGAGAACAGGTCCTCGTCGCCCTTGTAGCGGCGCGCGGGCTTGCCGTTGTGGCTCACGCGCAGTTCGACATCCGGCCGTACCAACGCCAGCGCACGCAGCCATTCTTCGATGTGGCCCAGCTCGGTGCGCTCGGCGCGCATGAACTTGCGCCGCGCCGGCACGTTGTAGAACAGGTCGCGGACCTCGACGGTGGTCCCACGCGGATGCGGCTTGGGGGCCGCCGCGCCCACACGCCCGCCGTCGACCTGCAGCACGGTGCCGTGGGCATCGTCCTCGCGGCGCGAGGCCAGCGAGAACCGGCTGACCGATGCGATCGACGGCAGCGCTTCGCCGCGGAAGCCGAGAGTGGCGACCGATTCGAGATCGTCGAGCGAGCCGATCTTGCTGGTCGCATGCCGCGACACTGCCAGTGGCAACTCCTCGGGTGCGATCCCGCCACCATCGTCGCGCACGCGGATCAGGCGGACCCCGCCTTCCTCGAGCTCGATGTCGACCCGTCGCGCACCGGCATCGAGCGCGTTCTCGACCAGTTCCTTGACCACCGAGGCCGGCCGTTCAACGACCTCGCCCGCGGCAATCTGGTTGATCAGGATATCGGGCAGTTGACGAATGGACACGGCACGGCGGCGCCAGGGCGCTTTGACGAGGGGGACGGGGATGATAGCGGGCGCCGGATGCGCCTGCCGGCCGGTCGATCCGGCCGATTCAGGGGCTGCCGCCGCCGGCAGCGGCCGCGGCCGCGCGCGCGGCGTAGAGCGTGCCCGGGGGCGGCTGGCTGGTGAAGAAGGCATTGATCCCCTGCAGCACGGCGGCAGCGACGCGCCGCTGGTGGCCGGGGTCGAGCAGCCGCTTCTCCTCTTCGGGATTGGAGATGAAGCCCGTTTCGACCAGCATCGCCGGCATGTCGGCGTTGCGCAGCACCGAGAAGTTCGCGTACTCCACGTTCGCCTTGTGGGTCTTGCCGACATCGCGCAGCCCGGTCAGCACGTGCGTAGCGGCCTCCTGCGAGGCGCGCATGTGCCCGCTCTGCGCCATTTCGAGCAGGACGTTGGACAGCGTGTCCTTCTCCAGGCGCACACCGCCGACGAGGTCGGCGCTGTTCTCGCGGTCGGCCAGCCAGCGTGCCTGCTGCGAGGACGCCCCGCGCAGTGACAGGGTGTAGACCGAGGAGCCGTAGGCGGCGCGATTGAGCGCGGCGTCGGCATGGATCGACACGAACATGTCGGCTCTGGCCTGACGCGCCCGACGCGCGCGCTGCGGCAGCTCGACATAGCTGTCGTTGTCGCGGATCAGATGCGCGCGCATGCCGGGCGTGGCGTTGATCTGGCGCGCCAGTTCGCGCGAGATCGCCAGCACCACGTGCTTTTCGTAGGTGCCACCCGGCCCGATCGCCCCCGGATCCTGGCCGCCGTGCCCGGGATCGATCGCGATCACCAGCGGACGCATGCCCGGCCCGACCGTGGTCGGCAAGGGCGGGGCCGCATTGCGCGGCGCCGGCGCGGTGGCCTCGGGTGTGGGGGCAGGCGCCTGCGCGACTGGCGCAGCAGCGGGTGTCGGCGTCGGCGTCGGGGCAGGCGTCGAGGCGGATGCCGCGGGCTGCGGCGCAGGTGTGGCCGGCGCACGGGCGCGCGCCATCTCGGCGATCAGCCGCGAGGTCGCATCGTTGGACGCGAGAGCAGGATCGGGCGGCGGGGTGCGGGTGGCTGGAGCGCCAGCGGCGGGCACGGCGCCGGTAGCCGTCGGTGGTGCGGAGGCCTGGGCGGCGACCCGCGCGATCGGATCGCCATCGCCATCGCCGGGCCACTCGACGACCAAGCGAGTCCCGTCGCCGCCTTCTTCCAGGCGCGGCGTCATCGCCACGACCGGGCTGGCGAGATCGAACACGATCCGGGTCGTGCCGGCCACCGGCTGACCGGTCCGGACACTGCGCACCACGCCGCGCGAGGCCGGCAGCGCCAGGCCGCCGCGGAGCTTGGTGCCGGGCAGGTCGACCACGAGGCGGTCGGGATTGGCCAGCGAGATCACCGAGAATTCGGCCTTGCCGTCCAGCCGCAGTTCGGCCCGCGTCCCGGTCGCGCCGGTCTGCAGGTCAACACCACGCAACTCGGCGCCGTAGGCCAGATTCCAGCACAGCGCCGCGAGCAGCGCGAGCGCCAGCAAGGCCTGAGACAGATTGATCCCCCGGATACGCATGGGGTTAGTCAATCATCGCCGCCAGGACAATGCAAGACGTTTTCCCTTGCAAATCCAGAGCCTGCGCACCCTTCCTACGGTTTCGGTTCAGAAAGGGCCGGCAAGCAGCCCGGTCGTCCGAGCGCTTCGCACCACTGTCGACCGGCCTCCGACAGCGGCGCCAGCGATGCGCTGCGCCCCTGGCCCGACAAGGCCAGACAGATCCGCAGATCCGGCCGCGGCAACGCGTCGGCGCCCCGCTCGGGCCATTCGATCAACCACAGCCGCGCGGGGACGTCGTCCAGGCCGAGAAACTCCAGCTCGCCGATGTCGCCGATGCGGTACAGATCCAGGTGCAATGCCTCGCCGCCCGCCACCGGGTAGCGCTCGACCAGCGTGTAGGTGGGGCTGCGGACGGTACCGGTCACGCCCAGTGCGCGCAGCCAGGCGCGCGCCAGCGTGGACTTGCCGGCGCCCAGGTCGCCTTGCAGATGCACGACCGCCGGCGTGGGGGCCGTGGCGGCGAGCGCCTGCGCGAAGGCCTGGGTCGCGGCCTCGCCGTCGAGTTGCCACAGGCTCATCGCCATGTCTCCAGGAACGTCGGATTGGCCAGCGGACGCAGCGCGGCGATCAGGTCGACCGGCAACAGGCCGCGCTCGCCGCCACTGCGCGCCGCGACATCGCCGGCGGCGGCATGCAGCAGCGCACCGCAGGCCGCGGCGGATTCGGGGTCGAGCCCCTGTCCGCGCAGCGCGGCGATCACGCCGGTCAGCGCATCGCCCATGCCGCCGGTCGCCATGCCCGGGTTGCCGGCGGCGACCAGCCACGGCATGCCGTCCGGCGCACAGATCAGTGTGCCCGCGCCCTTGAGCACGACGACCGCGCCGGTCTGGGCGGCGAGCCGGCGCACCGCGGCGGGTCGGTCGCGCTGGACGTCGACCGTCGTGGCGCCGAGCAGGCGCCCGGCCTCGCCCGGGTGCGGGGTCAGCACGGTGCCGGGCGGCAGCGCGCGCGGCATGGCGGCCAGCAGGCTCAGCGCGTCGGCGTCGAGCACCAGCGACCGGCCGCTGCCCAGCACCTCGTCGTACACGCCGTGCCCCCAGGCGCCGCGCCCCAGCCCCGGACCGAGCGCGACGACATCGGCGGCCTGGAGCAGATGCGCGAGCGTGGACGCGTTGTCGATACGGCGGACCATCGCCTCCGGACAGCGCACCAGCAGCGGGGCGACATGCGCCGCCTGGGTCGCGACCGACACCAGCCCGGCGCCGGCGCGCAGCGCGGCCTCGGTGGCCAACATCACCGCGCCGCCCATGCCGTGGTCGCCGCCCACGCACAGCACGCGGCCGGAGGTCCCCTTGTGGCTGTTGCGCAGACGCGGGCGCAGCCAGTGCGCCAGGTCGCCGGCCTCGATCCGGCGCGCGACGCCGGGCCCGGCGGCTGCCATCACGCCCGGATCGACGTCGAGTGCATCGAGTACGAGTTCGCCGGCATGGTCGGGGCCGTCGCCGGTCTGCAGACCGACGCGTGCGGCGAGGAATTGCAACGTGACCTGCGCATGCACCGCGACACCGGGCGCACTGCCGCGGTCGCCGTCCAGGCCGCTGGGCACGTCGAGCGCCAGCACCGGCGCGGGCGTCGCCTCGATCGCGGCGATCAAGGCGGCGGCATCGGCATCGGGTGCGCGCGACAGACCGATCCCGAACAAGGCGTCGACGACCAGCCCGGCCGACGGCAGCGGGCCGCCAGCGAACGTCGCGATGCGTCCACCGGCCTCGACGAAGGCCGCGCACGCCGAACGCGAAAGCGCGGTCCGGGGCGCGTGCGTGTCGAGCCGAACCACCTGCACCTCGCAGCCGGCCGACTGCGCGTGCCGCGCGAGCACGTAGCCGTCGCCGCCGTTGTTGCCAGGCCCGCAGACCACGACCAGGGTGCGCACCTGCGGCCAGCGCCGCTGCAACAGGCGCCACGCGGCCAGCCCGGCGCGCGCCATCAGCACGCCGGCATCGCCGCCCTCGGCGGCGATCGCCGCGGTCTCGAGCGCGCGCACCCCCGCCGCGTCGTACAGCAGGGTTCCCGGCATGGACGCCGCGTTCGAGGCACAGGGAAGGCTCATCGCGCCGATTCTATACTTCAGGCATCGTGAGTCCCTGCCCCGACACCCCCGACGCCGCGCCACCGGCACGCCGCGCGCCCGAGCCGCAGCAGGTGGCCGCGCGCATCCGCGCGATCGCGGCCGAGCTGGGCTTCCAGCGCTGCGGCATCGCCGGCATCGAACTCGCCGAGGATGAAGCCCACCTGCGCGATTGGCTCGCCCAGGGGCTGTACGGCACGATGGACTGGATGGCGCGCCACGGCACGCTGCGCGCGCGCCCGGCCGACCTGCTGCCCGGCACCGTGCGGGTGATCTCGGTCGGGCTCGACTACGGCCGCAACGACGACGACAGCGCCTGGGAGACGCTGGCCGATGGCCGCCGCGCCTACGTCGCGCGCTACGCGCTCGGCCGCGACTACCACAAGCTCATGCGCAACCGGCTGCAGAAGTTCGCGCACCGCATCGCCGAGGAGATCGGCCCGTTCGGCCACCGGGTGTTCGTCGATTCGGCGCCGGTGCTCGAGCGTGCGCTCGCACGCAACGCCGGCCTGGGCTGGATCGGCAAGCACACCTGCCTGATCGACAAGCGCGGTGGCTCGTGGTTCTTCCTCGGCGAGATCTACGTCGACGTGCCGCTGCCGATCGATCCACCGGCGAGCGCGCACTGCGGCACCTGCACGCGCTGCATCGACGTCTGCCCGACGCAGGCGATCGTCGCGCCGTACCGGCTCGATGCGCGCCGCTGCATCTCGTACCTGACGATCGAACACGACGGCGCGATTCCCGAACCGCTGCGCGCGCCGATCGGCAACCGCATCTTCGGCTGCGACGACTGCCAATTGGTCTGCCCGTGGAACAAGTTCGCCAAGCGCCACGACGAACCCGACTTCCGCGCGCGCAACGGCCTGGACACCGCAAGCCTGGCCGATCTGTTCGCCTGGGACGAGGACGAGTTCCTGCAGCGCACCGAGGGCTCGCCACTGCGCCGCAGTGGGCATCGCCGCTGGCTGCGCAACATCGCCGTCGCCTTGGGCAATGCGCCGAGCACCCCCGACACCATCGCCGCACTGCGGACACGCCGGCAGTCGGGCGACGCGCTGGTCGACACGCATGTCGAATGGGCGCTGGCGCGACACGACGCGCACTGACGAAGCGACACGTCGCGCGCGGGTTCGCTCGATCGCGGCTGGCGAACGACGCGTGTCCTGGCGGCAGGTCAGCGTTGGCGCAATGACAGGGCCGCAAGGGCCCGCCCCCACCCGGCGCGCTGTGCGCGCCGACCTTCCCCGCGCGCGCGGGAGGTGACTTCAGCATGCGGCGCGCGGCCGACTCCCACACGCATCGATACGCTTGTGCCCTTCCCCCGCGCGCGGGGGAAGGCTGGGATGGGAGCGCTTTGTGCGACACGCCCATGGCTGAGCTGGCGCGCTACGTACGTCGACCTCCCACGTGCGCGGGGGAGGCGGTCGGCACCGATCAGGCGTTGCGGCGGGCGCGCAGTTCGTCGAGCAGGGCGCGGGTGACCGGGTCGGCGATCTCGACGTCCTGGCCCTGTACCGCGGGCAGCAGCTCGCCGGCGATGCGCTTGCCCAGTTCGACGCCCCACTGGTCGAAGGCGTTGATGCCCCACAGCACCGACTGCGCGTAGACGCTGTGTTCGTAGAGCGCGATCAGCGCGCCGAGACTGCGCGGGTCGAGCCGGTCGAGCAGCAACAGCGTCGACGGCCGGTTGCCGGGATACGACTTCTGCGGATCGTCGGCGGAGAACCCGTTGGCCAGCGCCTGCGTCTGGGCGAGCAGGTTCGACAGCAGCGCGGCATGGTTGTCGGTGTGCGGATGGGCCGGATTGACAACGCCGATGAAATCGGCCGGCACCGTCTGCGTCCCCTGGTGCAGCGCCTGGAAGAAACTGTGCTGCGAGTTGGTGCCCGGCCCGCCCCACAGCACCGGCACGGTGTCGAGCCCGACCGGCGCGCCGTCGGGCGTGACCGACTTGCCCAGGCTCTCCATCACCAACTGCTGCAAGTAGGCCGGCAGCAGCGCCAGCCGCTCGTCGTAGGGCAGCACGGCGTGCGTCGCCAAGCCCAGCGCATTGCGGTTCCACACACCGGCCAGTGCATGCAGCAGCGGCAGGTTGCCGGCCAGCGGCGTCTGCAGCGCGTGGGCGTCCATTTCGGCCGCGCCGTCGAGCAAGGCGTCGAAACCATCGGCGCCGATCGCCAGCGCGATCGAAAACCCGACCGCCGACCACAGCGAGTAGCGACCGCCGACCCAGTCCCACATCGGCAGCACACGCTCGGGTGCGACGCCGAAGGCCTGCGCCCGCGGCACGTTGGCGCTGACCGCATACAGCCGCTCGCTGCCGCCCAGCCAATCGCGCACGACCGCGCCGTTGAGCAGGGTCTCCTGGGTGCCGAAGGTCTTGGAGACCAGGATCGCGGCGGTCTTCGCCGGATCCAGCTTCGCCAGGCGATGCTGGGCGTCGCTGCCGTCGACGTTGGTCAGGAAATGCACACGGAAACGACCGGTGCCGAAGTCCTTGAGCGCATCGACCACCAGCCGCGGGCCGAGATCGGAGCCGCCGATGCCGACGTTGACGATGTCGGTGACATCGGACGCCTCGAGCTGCGCGACCAGGGCGCGCATGCGCGTGCGCGCCGCGAGCGCCTGCTCGCGTGCATCGCGCGCCGCCGGCGCCTGCGACAGCGCCGAGCGCAGTGCGACGTGCAGCGCCGGGCGCTGCTCGGACGTATTGACGATGGCACCGTCGAACAGCGCGCGCATCGCGGCCGCCAGCTCGGCCGACACGCCAAGCGCGAGCAGCGCATCGCGGGCCTCGCGATCGAAACGCTGGCGCGCGAAGCTGGCGTAGAGCCCGCCCACGCGCAGCGCGAAGTCGCGCGGGCGCGCGGCGTCGGCGGCGATGAGGTCGGCGATACGCGCCGCGTCCAGGCGCCGCGCATGCGGCGCCAGCGCCTCGATGATCCGCCGCGCCGCCGTCGTCATCAGGCTGCCTGCGCCGGGATAGAATCGTTGGTGTGGGTCATCCGGTTCTGCCGATCGACGTAGACCAGGGTCGGCTTGAAATTGGCCACCTGTGCCTCGTCGAGCGCGCCGTAGGCGCAAATGATCACCAGATCGCCGACCCCGGCCTTGTGCGCGGCCGCGCCATTGACCGAAATGATGCCGCTGCCGGCCTCGGCGCGGATCGCGTAGGTCGCGAAGCGTTCGCCGTTGTTGATGTTGTAGATCTCGATGCGTTCGTATTCACGGATGCCCGACAGGTCGAGCAGATGGCCGTCGATCGCGCACGAGCCTTCGTAGTGCAGCTCGGCGTGGGTCACGGACGCGCGGTGGATCTTGGCTTTGAGCAGGGTCAGTTGCATGGCGGCGGCCGGATCGCGGCCTTGGCAAACGCGGGCGTTCCGCAGGAGTCGGCAAGTATAGGGGCCGTGTGCGGCATCGCAACATGCCGCCCTGGCGCGCGGGCGGCGATTCAGCCGGCCGCAGACACCGGCGCCAAGCTGAATTCGAGGTTGTCGATCAACCGGGTGGTACCCAGCCGGGCCGCGAGCAATGCGACCGCCTCGGCATCGCCCGCCGCCAGCGGCCCGAGCGCGGGCGTGCGCACGACCGCGTAGTCGACCGCGAACCCCTGCGCGCTGAGCTGCGCTTCGGCGTCGGCCTCGACCTGGGCCGGCGCGCGGCCGGCACGCAGGTCATCGCGCATCTCCTGCAGCGTGCGATACAGCTGCGGCGCCCGTGCGCGCTGGTCGGCGTCGAGATACTGGTTGCGCGAGCTCAGTGCCAGCCCGTCGGCATCGCGGGCGATCGCGACCGGCAGCAACTGCACCGGGAACGCGAGCTCGGTGACCAAGTGCGCGATCACCGCCAGTTGCTGGTAGTCCTTGCGCCCGAACGCGGCGACATCGGGCTGCACCTGGTTGAACAGGCGCGCGACGACCGTCGCCACGCCATCGAAGTGGCCCGGCCGATGGGCGCCGTCGAGCACCTCGGTGATCCTGGGCACGCGCACGGTGACCGTGTTCGCCAGCCCCAGCGGATACATCGTCTCCACCGACGGCTGCCACAGCAGGTCGCAGCCCGCAGCGGCCAGCCCTTGCGCGTCCTGCTCGGGTGTCCGCGGATAGCGCGCGAAGTCTTCGTTGGGTCCGAACTGCGTGGGATTAACGAACACGCTGGCGACGACACGGTCGACCTGCGCGCGCAACGCCGCGACCAGCGAAAAGTGCCCCGCGTGCAGGTTGCCCATCGTCGGCACCAGGCCGACGCGCAGGCCCGCGCGCTTCCAGTCCGCGATACGGGCGCGCAGGACGCTCAGGCTGTCGACGGTTTCGATCATGGGGCGTGCGGATTGGAAGGCGAAGGCCGGCGGCGCTGCGCTCAGTTGTAGGAATGCTCGGGGCCGGGGAAGCTGCCGTCGCGCACAGCGGCGACGTACGCGCGCGCTGCGCCGGCGACCGAGCCGCCATCGGCCAGGAAGTCGCGGACGAACTTCGGCCGGCGATGGCCGCTGTCCAGGCCCAGCATGTCGTGCAGCACCAGCACCTGGCCGTCGCAGTCGGGACCTGCGCCGATGCCGATCGTCGGCACTGGCGAGGCGGCGGTGATCTCGGCGGCCAATGCAGCGGGCACGCCCTCGAGCACGATCAACGAAGCACCGGCCTCGGCAATCGAGAGCGCGTCCTCGCGCAGTGCCTGCGCGGCCGCCTCGCCGCGGCCCTGCACCTTGAATCCGCCCAAGCGCAGCACCGACTGCGGGGTCAGGCCCAGGTGCGCGCAGACCGGGATCTCGCGCTCGACCAGGAAGCGCACGACCTCACGCTTGCTCGCGCTCGCGCCTTCGAGCTTGACCATGCCGGCACCGGCCTGCAGCAACCGGGTGGAGGCGTCGAGCGCACGCTCGGGCGTCGCATCGGCCTGGAACGACAGGTCGGCGACGATGAGCGCGCGCCGGGTCGCCCGCGCCACGCAGGCCGTGTGATAGACCATGTCGTCGGTGGTGACCGGCAACGTCGAGCCGTGCCCCTGCACCACCATGCCCAGCGAATCGCCGACCAGCAGCAGGTCGACCCCGGCCGCATCGAAGGTGCGCGCAAATCCGGCATCGTAGGCGGTGAGCATCGAGAGCCGGCGACCCGCGGCGCGGGCCTCGAACAGCGCGGGCACGGTCACCGGCGCGGACATGTGGGGAGTGGTCATCCCACTAGGGTATCGCTTCGATGCCGCTTCGATCCATGCCCGCGAGGATGTCGGCGGCTGCGCCGACACCAGGAATCTGCGCATCCGGCGCGACATCGAGCAGCGGCACCAGCGCGAACGCGCGCGTATGCAGATGCGGATGCGGAACGATCAGTCCCGGCAATGCGAGCCTGGCATCGCCGTACAGCAGCAGATCCAGGTCGAGCGTACGCGGCCCCCAGCGATCGCGGCCATCGGGCGCGCGGCGTCGCCCCAGCGCCGTTTCGATCGACAACAGCGTCTGGAGCAGCGCCATCGCCGGCAGGTCGGTCTCGAACACCGCCGCGGCGTTGATGAAGTCCGGCTGGTCGGTCACACCCCACGCGGGGGTGCGATAGAAGCGCGACAGCGCCCACCCCGAAATGCCGGGCAAGGCCGCCAGCGCACGCGCCGCGTCGCGCACCGTGGCCACCGCGTCGCCGAGATTGGCGCCCAACCCGACGCAGGCGCGCACGCGCGGCGCCTGCGCCGACCCGGTGCTCATCCGGCTGCGGCAGGCGCGCGCCGACGGCGGCGCTTGCGGCGTGGGGCCTGCCCCTCGCCGCCCTCTCCCTCGTCGCCCGGGAACAACGCGATCGCGTGGTCGGGATCGTGCTGGGCTTCCTGCCAGAACGCGACATCGGCGGCATGCGCATCGGAGGCCGCGCTGCGCAACACCAGGAAATCGAACGCGGCGCGGAAGCGCGGGTGCGACAGCATCCGGGTCACCCGCTTGCGTTGGCGCTGCGGGAAGCGCGCCTGCAGCAGCCAGATCTCCTGCATCGGCAGCGAGAACCGACGCGGCAACGCGACCGTCGACAACTGGTGCAGCGTCACCCGGTCGGCCGCCCGGCGCTGGGCATCCACCGGCTGCACGCCCTCTGCCTGCAGCTTCATCAACGTGCGGCAGTACGCCGGCCACAGCAGGGTCGCGAACAGGAACGCCGGCGATACCGGGTCGCCGGCGGCAACGCGGGTGTCGGTCGAGCGCAGGCCCGCGACCACCATCGTGCGCAACGCGCCGCTGCGGTTGCTCGCCAACGCCTTGGCGGTCTCGGGGAACAACGCGCCCAGCAGGCCGTGCCGCTCCAGGCCTTCGAAACTGGCCACCGCGTGCCCGGACAGGAACAGCTTCAGGCATTCCTCGAACAGCCGCGCCGGCGCCGCTTCGGACAACAGCCCGGCAAGCTGCGGGATCGGCGCTGCGGTTTCGGGCGCGATCGAAAAGCCCAGCTTGGCCGCCAGCCGCACGGCGCGCAGCATCCGCACCGGGTCCTCGCGATAGCGCGTCTCCGGATCGCCGATCAACCGCAGCACGCGGTTCTCGACATCCTCGAAGCCGCCGACGTAGTCGCGCACCGAGAAGTCGGCGATCGCGTAATAGAGCGCGTTGGCGGTGAAGTCGCGCCGGACCGCATCGTCCTCGATCGTGCCGTAGACGTTGTCGCGCAGCAGGCGGCCATCGTCGTGGACCTCGCGGTCGCCGCTGCCGTCGTCGACGTTGGCACGGAAAGTGGCGACCTCGATGATCTCGCGACCGAACACCACGTGCGCCAGCCGGAACCGCCGCCCGATCAGCCGGCAGTTGCGAAACAGCGCCTTGACCTGCTCGGGTGTCGCGTCGGTCGCGACATCGAAATCCTTGGGCGCCAGGCCGACAAGAATGTCGCGCACCGCACCGCCGACCAGATAGGCGGCATGCCCGGCCTCATGCAACCGGTAGAGCACACGCAGCGCGCTCTGGCTGATCTGCCGGCGCGAGATGATGTGCTGGTCGCGGGGGATGGTCCGCAACGCGGAGCCCGGAGTCGAATTGTCGTCGTGCATCAAATGAAAATTTTCCGTGGGCACCCGTTGCGGGGCCCGCAAGCCTGCTATACTAGCAAGCTGCACACGTCTTTCCGATGTTCTGCAGACCGGTCGTCCAACCGGTCGCCGCTTCGGCGGTACACCCAGCTCCCTTCGTCTAGAGGCCTAGGACGTGGCCCTCTCAAGGCTAAAACACGGGTTCGAATCCCGTAGGGAGCGCCATCTTCAAGAAAAGGCCCGCGCAAGCGGGCCTTTCTCGTGGCGCGTCGCCGACACCCTGGGAACGCCAGCCACCGCCCCTACCCGGGGTCTGTGTGAATTTTCGCCTCGCGAATTTGCAATCTGACCCCGGTTTTGGCCATGCCTCGACGCTCCGAAGTCGGGTTGCAAACGTCCGCATCAGCGGACGGCCGGCCGATGGCGCGCGCCCGAGTCAGGACAGGATGTCCTGACCGAGGGAAGAGCGGCTTCCGGCGGGTCGGCCGCTGCCCGTCCGAAGACGCCGCGCCGTCGTGTCAGTCAAGCGCTTCTTCGCTCGTCCAACATCACGTCCTGGACGCGCAAATGCGAATCCTTTCCACCGCAGCGCGGAGCCCTGCCTTAAACTTGACGCATTGCCGCGCGTTCGAAGATCTCCATGCCTTTCGTCGTCACCGAAAACTGCATCAAGTGCAAGTACACCGATTGCGTTGAAGTCTGCCCGGTGGACTGCTTCCATGAGGGCCCGAACTTCCTGGTCATCGACCCGGACGAGTGCATCGACTGCACCCTGTGCGAGCCCGAGTGCCCGATCAACGCGATCTACCCCGAGGACGATGTCCCCGCCGGCCAGGAACACTACGTCGCGCTGAACGCCGAACTGGCCCAGGTCTGGCCGGTGATCACCACGCGCAAGGACCCGCTGCCCGACGCCAAGGACTGGGAAGGCAAGCCGGGCAAGCTGCCGCTGCTCGAACGCTGAGCCGACCGGTCCGGCATCGCAACGAGAACGGGCGCCGCGAGGCGCCCGTTCTGCGTTTGCGGACCGGCCCGAAGGGACCGACGCCCAGCCTCAGTTGGCCAGCGCCGCGCGCAGCGCCGCAATCACGCGCTCGGGGCCTGCGCCGCTCGCCGCGACACCGCGCGGATCGACCGCCGACACTGTCGCCCCGCCCTGCCCGGCACCCACGCGCACCAGGAACTGGCTGCCCGCATAGGCGACCTCGTAGGTGCCCAGCGCCTGCGACTGGCTGTTGACGGTCACACCCTCGACCCCCGCCAACGCCTGACCGACGCGGGCGAACACCGCGTCACGCTCGCCGGCCACGGTGAAGGCGACATTCGACAAGGCGGCCGCAACCGTCGCCGACTGGGTCGCCGAGCCGCCGGCCGGCGGCAACGCCATCGCGCCATCGGTGCGCGGCTGGTCGAGGTCCGGCGGCACTTCGAGCGGCCGGCTCTCGGGACTCTGCGCATACAGCGCGTTGTCCTTCTTGAACCAGCGGCAGCCGCTGGCGCCCACGACCGCGACGGCCAGGACGGCGATGGCGACGTAACGGATGGGGGAATGGGATCGACGCATGGGTGGAGTTCTCCTGGGAAATCAGGCGGCGCGCGCGCGGCAGGACCCTTCCAGGTCCGCCGCCAGTCGCGTCGCGTCGTCGGCCTGCGCGCGATGCGCCTCGGCCAGGGGGGTCAACGGCAGGCGCAGCCCGTGGCCGAAGCCCTGGCGCGCCAGTACCGCCTTGACCGGGATCGGATTGGACTCGATGCCCGAAAACGCGTGGATCGGCTGCAGTTGTGCATCCCAGGCCATGGCCTCGTCCGCACGCCCGGCCCGCGCCAGATCGCACAGGCGACGGAACGCGGCGGGCACGATATTGGACACCACCGAGATCGTGCCGTCGGCACCGGCCAGCATCGCGCGCGCAGCGGTGGGATCGTCGCCGCTGAGCACCGAGAACCCCTCGCCCTGCAGCGCCAGAAGCGCCCGCATGCGCGCCTGCCCGTTGTGCGCCTCCTTGATGCCGACGATGCGCGGATGCGTCGCCAGCCCGGTCACGGTTTCGGGCAACAGGTCGGTACCAGTCCGACCCGGCACGTTGTAGAGCAGCACCGGCACGCCGCCATCGTCGGCGACTGCGCGGAAATGGGCGTCCAGGCCTGCCTGGGTCGGGCGCACGTACGCCGGCACCACGACCAGCGCCGCATCGATGCCGAGCGCCGCCGCCCGACGGGTCAGCGCGACCGTCTTCGCCGTGCCCGGCTGACCGGTCCCGGCCAGTACCGGCACGCGGCCGGCGACCTGCGCGACCGTGGTGGCGATCAGCCAGTCGTATTCCTCGTCCTCCAGCGTGGCCGCCTCGCCGGTCGAGCCGGCGACCACCAGCCCCTGGGTGCCCGCTGCCAACTGTGCGTCCACCAGGCGTTTCCACGCCGACCGGTCGAGCGCGCCCGAGGGCGAGAACGGGGTGGCAAGGGCGGTGATGCTGCCGGAGAGTCGCAAGATGAGGCATCCAGGGCTTGGGGACGGGGCGACCGCGGTCGCCGGAACGCGCCCGTTGGGCGCACGAACGGCGGAAACACGCGGAAAATGCCGGCCGATGTTACTTGCGGCCGCGAAGCGCGGGCAAGTATGCTGACCGCGGCACCGGCCCCGGCCGGGTCGCCGTTCACCCTCCAGTCGCCCTCGACGCGCTTGCCGTCGAACAGATTCCCGCCGCGGACGCCGCCTTGACCGATTCCGATACCGCTTCACGGCCTGCGCCGAACGAGAACTACCTGCTCATCAACGCCTACACCACGCATCCGGCCTCGCCGCTGTTGTCGGTGTCGCGGCGGATCGCGGACAGCGGCTGCAATCTCGTCGACACCCGCCTGTCCACCGTGGGCCGCGATGTGTCAGTCACCGCGCTGGCCAATGGCCCATGGGACGCGGTCGCCAAGCTCGAGGCGATGCTCACCCGCCTGGAGCGCGAGGAAGGCCTGAAACTGATCTGGTACCGCACCGGCCCAAAGCCTGTGCAGTCGAACCTGCTGCCTTACGTGGTGGAAGTCGTCGCGGCCGACAAGCCGGGCATCCTGTATCAACTGGCGGATTTCTTCGACCGCCAGGGCATCACGATCGAGAGCCTGCACTCCTCGCGCTATCGCGCGATGCAGACCGGCGCGGACATGTTCTCGGCCCAGGTCACCATCGGCATTCCGTCGAACATGCACATCGCCGCGTTGCGCGACGATTTCCTCGAGTTCTGCGACCACCTCAATCTCGACGCCATCATGGACCCGATGAAGTTCTGATGCCGATGGTGCACCGCTTGCCTCCCGCATCGGCATCGCGCATCGTGATGCGCAACGCCACTGGCATGGAACGGCCGACTGTTCGATGAGCGCCACACCTCTCCCCGCCTCGACACTGCAGCTGCCGCTGGCCCTGTCCGGCGGTACGACCACCACGCTCGCCGCCTACGCGGGCCGCTGGCTGGTGCTGTACTTCTATCCCAAGGACGCCACGCCCGGCTGCACGACCGAGGGCCTGGACTTCAATGCGCTGCTGCCGCGCCTGCATGCGCTGGGGGCGGACGTGCTCGGTGTGTCGCGCGATTCGGTGCGCGCGCACGACAACTTCTGCGCCAAGCAGGGCTTCGCCTTCCCGCTGGTCAGCGATGCCGACGAGGCGCTGTGCCGCGCATTCGACGTCATCCGCGAAAAGACCATGTACGGTCGCAAGGTGCTGGGCATCGAGCGCAGCACGTTCCTGATCGACCCGTCGGGCTGCATCGAGGCGCAATGGCGCAAGGTCCGCGTCGCCGGCCATGCCCAGGCCGTGTTCGACGCGCTGCAGGCCGCGCAATCCCGGTGATCGCCCTTGCCCGCCCCGGCGGCCGCCGTCCCGGATTCCGGGCCATGGCGGCGGCGCCGTGCGCGATCGATATCGGCCGGTTGCCCGGCCTCACCCGTTCTCGACCGCCGGCGCGGATGCTGGCCTCGACCCTGTCTCCCTCCCCGCCCCGCCACGGAGCGCCGCGACCACGATGATGACCCAAGGCAAGCGTGTCTACGTCCTCGACACCAACGTGCTGATGCACGACCCCACGGCGCTGTTCAAGTTCGAGGAGCACGATGTCTACCTGCCGATGCAGGTGATCGAAGAGCTCGACAACGCCAAGAAGGGCACCAGCGAATCGAGCCGCAATGCCCGGCAGGTCAGCCGGTTCATCAACGAGCTGATCGAAGCCTCGGGCAGTGAGCGCATCGCCTCGGGCCTGCCGCTCGCCCGCCCCCAGGGCCTGCAACTGCGCGGCGCGGCCAGCGTCGGCCACCTGCGCTTCCAGACCACGGTGCCCCAGGAGGACAAGACCTCGTTCGGCGCGGTCGCCCCCGACAACCGCATCCTCGGCGCGATCCTCGCACTCAAGCGCGAGGCGCCCGACGGCACGGTGGTGTTCATCTCCAAGGACATCAACCTGCGGATCAAGGCCGCGATCGCCGGCATCGCCAACGAGGACTACGAGAACGATCGCGCGCTCGACGATTTCAGCCTGCTCTACACCGGCGCGACCGCATTGCCCGAGGACTTCTGGACCCGGCACGGCAAGGATCTGCGCTCGTGGACCGACAAGGGCCGCACGTTCTACGAACTCGCCGCCGACGAGGAGGACGGCTGGTATCCCAACCAGTTCCTGTACCTGCCCGGGGACGAAGAATCGGAGTTCCGGGTGGTGGCGGTCGAGGACGGCCGCGCGACGCTGCAGATCGTCGACGACTTCCGCCACAACCAGCATGCGGTCTGGGGCATCCTGGCGCGCAACCGCGAGCAGAACTTCGCGCTCAACGCGTTGATGGACCCGGATGTCGACTTCGTCACGCTGCTGGGGACCGCCGGCACCGGCAAGACCCTGCTGGCACTGGCTGCGGGTCTGGCGCAGACGATGGACCAGCAGCGTTATCGCGAGATCATCATGACCCGCGCGACGGTCAGCGTCGGCGAGGACATCGGCTTTCTGCCCGGCACCGAGGAAGAGAAGATGACGCCGTGGATGGGCGCGCTGACCGACAACCTCGAGGTGCTCACGCACAACCAGGACGGCGGCAGTTGGGGCCGCGCGGCGACCAACGACCTGCTGGCGTCGCGGATCAAGATCCGCTCGCTGAACTTCATGCGCGGACGCACGTTCCTCAGCCGCTACCTGATCCTGGACGAGGCGCAGAACCTCACGCCCAAGCAGATGAAGACCTTGATCACCCGCGCAGGCCCAGGGACCAAGATCGTGTGCCTGGGCAACGTCGAGCAGATCGATACGCCCTACCTGACCGAGACGACCTCGGGCCTGACCTACGCGGTGGACCGCTTCAAGCACTGGGCGCACAGCGCGCACATCACGCTGCGCCGCGGCGAGCGTTCGCGCCTGGCCGATTTCGCGTCCGAGGTCCTCTGACCCCAGCCATCAGCCGGGATGTGCCCGACCGATTGGGGTCCACACGACGCCGGCACCCGCGCTGCGGGTGTCGGCATCCCGCGGCTCGCTACCCGCCACCTCCAACCAGGGCTGTGACGGCTGGATTGATGTATCAGCCATCGATTTGAACCGCTCTGGCTTGCATCGGCTTTCGCTGCGATGCAACATGCCGGCATGCGCCCAGGGCCGCCGCCGTGATCTCCGCCACCCAGCTGCGCGCCGCGCGTGCCTTGCTCGGTCTCGACCAGCGAATGCTGGCGGCGCTGTCGGGCGTCTCGTTGCCGACGATCCAACGCATGGAGGCCAGCGCCGGCGATGTGCGCGGGTCGATCGCGACGCTGACCAAGATCGTCGACGCGCTGGAAGCGGCAGGCGTCGAGTTGATCGGCAACGACCGCCCCAGCCATGGGCGTGGCCGCGGTGTGCGGCTCAAGGACCCGGCATGAGCCCGTTCCGACCATCGAAGGCGGTGCGCTGAGGCGATGGGGATGCAGCTGCCACGCTGGGTCTGGGTGGGCGCAGTGACGCTGGCGTGCATCGCCGGCATGGTCAATGTGACCGGCTACCTGGGCTTCGAGCATCTGGCCGTCAGCCATCTCACCGGCACCACCAGCCTGCTCGGCGCCGCGCTCGCCGACGGCGACTGGCGCTCGGTGCGCCATCTGTGGGCGATGCTGATCGCCTTCAGCATCGGCGCGATGCTCAGCGGCCTGATCATCCAGGACAGTGCGCTGCGCCTGGGACGACGCTATGGCGTCGCGCTCGCCCTTGAGTCGGCGCTGCTGCTGGCCGCGGTCCCGCTGTTTTCGTCCCAGCCCCTCCACGGCGCGCTGTTGGCGGCAATGGCCTGCGGCCTGCAGAACGCGATGGTGACCACCTACAGCGGCGCGATCGTGCGCACGACCCATCTCAGCGGCATGTTCACCGACCTTGGCATCGGCCTGGGCCATCTGATCCGCGGCAAACCACTGCCGATGCGCCGGCTCACGCTCAGCGGACTGATCATCACCGGCTTCCTCGGCGGCGGCGTGCTCGGCACCTGGTTGTTCCGGGCGTTGCACTACCACGCACTGCTGATCCCGGCGGCGCTGACCGGCCTGACCGGTCTGAGCTATGTGGGCTACCGGCACTGGACGCTGGTGCGCGCTACGCGCCGCGTCGAGTGAACGTCTGCCCGTGCGCACAGGGCGTTGCGGCAGAATAGCGCCATGTCCGACACCCCTCGCCCCCCTTCCGCGCTCACCATCGCCGGCTCCGACTCGGGCGGCGGTGCAGGCATCCAGGCCGATCTGAAGACCTTCGCCGCGCACCGCGTGCACGGCCTGTCGGCGATCGCCGCGCTCACTGCGCAGCACACCCGCGGCGTGAGTGCGGTGCACGCGCCGCCGGTCGCATTCCTGCAGGCGCAGATCGACGCCTGCTTCGACGACTTCGACGTGCGCGCGGTGAAGATCGGCATGCTCGCCACCGCGTCGATCGTGGTCGCGGTGGCCGACGCGCTCGCCGCACATCCGCACGTCCCGGTGGTGCTCGACCCGGTGATGATCGCGACCTCCGGCGCCAAGCTGCTCGACGACGATGCGCTCGAAGCCCTGCGCACCCGGCTGCTGCCGCGTGCGACCGTGCTCACCCCCAACATCCCCGAGGCGGAACTGCTGCTCGGTTCGCCGATCGCCGATGCCGCCCGCGCCCGCACCGCACTGGGCGAGCTGCGCGCGCTCGGTGCGCGCGGCGTGCTGCTCAAGGGCGGCCACCTCGACGAGGGCGACCGCGTGGTGGACCGCTACGCCGACGCGCAGACGCAGTTCGAACACGGCGCGCCGCGCCTGGCGATCGACGGCCACGGCACCGGCTGCACGCTGTCGTCGGCGATCGCCGCGCAATTGGCGCTGGGCGCGTCGGCGGCGGACGCCTGCCGCCAGGGCATCGACTACGTGCACGCGACGATGCGCGACGCCTACCGGCCAGGGCGCAGCGCGGTCAGCGTGCTAGGCCACCTGGGGCCGATCGCCCGATGAGCACGCCGTCGCCGCCCCTGACCCTGGTCGCAGGCGACGGCCATCGCTACGAACTGATCGCGCGCGTGCCGGCTGTGCCACAGCGCAGCCTGCTCTGGCTGCCCGCGCTGGGCGTGGCGGCGCGCCACTACCTGCCGTTCGCCGAACGCCTGGCGGCGCGGGGCATCGCGGTGTTCCTGCACGAATGGCGCGGCATCGGCGCAAGCGCGCTGCGTGCAGGACGACACGTCGATTGGGGCTATCGCGAACTGCTGGCCGACATCGCCTGCAGCGAGGCGGCGATGCGCACGGCCGTCCCCAATGCTGGCCGCATCGTCGGCGGGCACAGTCTCGGCGGCCAACTCGCTTGCTGCCATCTGGCCTGTCGACCCGACGCGGCGCAGGCGCTGTGGCTGGTCGCCAGCGGCGCGCCGTACTGGCGCGCGTTCTCCGGCCCGCGCGCGCTCGCGCTGCCGGCGCTCTACCGGTTCCTGGCCTGGCTGTCGCGGGTCAACGGCGCACTGCCCGGTCGCCGGCTCGGCTTCGGCGGCAACGAGGCCCGCGGCGTCATCGCCGACTGGACGCGCAGCGGGCTGTCGGGCCGCTATTGCGCCGCCGGCCTGGACCTGGACTTGGACACCGCGCTGCATCGGGTCGATGTCCCGGTCGCGGCCGCCGTGCTGGTCGACGACTGGATGGCCCCGGCCTCCTCGTTGCGCTACCTGCTCGGCAAGCTCGCCACCCCGGCGCCGACGATCGCGACCTTCGATGCCCAGGCGCTGGGCATCGACGCCGATCATTTCGCCTGGATGCAGCGGCCCGATACGATCGCCGACTGGCTCGCGCAGCGCTGACCCGGTCGCCCCGGGGCGCTGCGCTAAACTGCGCTGTCCTCTTCCCGAACGTCCCCTCGTCCATGAGCGCAACGCCACCCGCACGCGACGACATCCGTATCTCCGTCGTCGGCCTGGGATACGTCGGCCTGCCGCTCGCGGTCGCGTTCGGGCGGCGCCATCCCACGCTGGGCTTCGACATCGACCAGGCGCGCATCGAGCAGTTGCAGGCCGGGCAGGACCATACCCGCGAGTTGTCCGAAGACCAACTGCGCGCGGCGAGCCACCTGCACTACAGCGCCGACCCGGCAGCGCTCGCGCGCTGCAACGTACACGTGATCACTGTGCCGACGCCGGTCGACGACTACCGCCGCCCGGATCTGTCGGCGCTGGAAAGCGCGAGCCGCGCGGTCGGCGCGACGCTCGCGGCCGGCGATGTGGTGATCTACGAATCCACGGTGTATCCGGGCGCGACTGAGGAGGTCTGCGTCCCGATCCTCGAACAGGCCTCGGGCCTGCGCTACCGCGACGACTTCCATGTCGGCTACAGCCCTGAGCGCATCAACCCGGGCGACAAGCTGCACCGCCTGGAGAACACACTGAAGGTCACCGCCGGTTCGTCGCCTGAGGCGGCCGATTTTGTCGATGCGCTGTATCGCGACATCGTCCAGGCCGGTACGCACCGGGTCTCGAGCATTCGCGTGGCCGAGGCGGCGAAGGTCATCGAGAACACCCAGCGCGACGTCAACATCGCGCTGGTCAACGAACTGGCACTGATCTTCGAGCGGCTCGGCATCGATACCTACGAGGTGCTCGAAGCAGCCGGCACGAAATGGAACTTCCTGCCGTTCCGCCCCGGCCTGGTCGGCGGCCACTGCATCGGCGTCGATCCCTACTACCTCACCCACAAGGCCCAGCAGATCGGCTACCACCCGGAGGTCATCCTCGCCGGACGCCGCATCAACGACAGCATGGGCCTGCACGTGGCCCAGCGGCTGGTGAAGCTGATGCAGCAGCGCGGTATCCAGACCGCCGGCGCACGCGTGCTGGTGCTGGGCCTGGCCTTCAAGGAAAACTGCCCGGACCTGCGCAACACGCGCGTGGTCGACGTCGTCGCCGAACTGCGCAGCTATGGCGTCGAAGTGGACGTGCACGACCCCTGGGTGGCCCCGGCCTATGCCGAGCACGAGTACGGCCTGCGCCCGGTCGCTGTGCCCGAGGCGGGCGCCTACGACGCCATCGTGCTGGCGGTCGCCCACAGCCAGTTCCGCGAACTCGGCAGTGCAGGCATCCGCGCCTACGGCAAGCCCGGCGCGGTGCTGTTCGACGTCAAGGCGATCCTGCCGGCCGACGAGGTCGACGCACGGCTGTAGCGCCGCCCCCTATGCGCGCTTGACGCCGCGCGAGCGCCGCCGTCAAGCGCGGTGATAGGGATGGTTGGCCAGCATCGCCGCAGCGCGGTAGAGCTGTTCGGCCAGCACCAGTCGCACCAGCATGTGCGGCAAGGTCAGCGGCCCCAACGACCAGCGCTCGTCGGCGCGCGCCAGCACCGCATCGGCGTGGCCTTCCGGTCCGCCGATCAGGAAGGCCAGATCCCGCCCCTGCGCCCGCCAGTGTTCCAGCCGCTGGGCGAGGTCCTCGGACGAATGCATGCGGCCGCGGCCGTCGAGCGCCACCACCAGCGCATTGCGTGGCAGCGCGGCGAGCACACGCGCGCCCTCGTCGGCCATCGCACGTGCCGTGTCGCGGCCCTTGCCGCGCAGGCCCGGCTCGACCTCGACCAGGTCCAGCGGCAACCAGTGCGACAGGCGCTTGCGGTACTCGCCGAAGCCATCGGCCACCCAGCCGGGGGCACGCTCGCCGACCGCGACCAGTCGGGCCTTCATGCGGTCATGCGCGGCAGACGGCCATCGTCCGGGGCCGAACGCCGGTTCACCCGTCGCTGCGCGGCTCGCCGGCGCCCGGTGGCTGGTCGCCGACGGTCCACAGGCGCTCGAGCGCGTAGAACTCGCGCACGCGCGGCAGCATGACGTGCACGACCACATCGCCCAGGTCGACGAGCACCCACTCGGCCTCGCGCTCGCCCTCGACGCCGAGCGGCTGGCAGTCGAGCTGCTTGGCGCGCTTGACGACCTCATCGGCGATCGACTTCACGTGGCGGCTGGAGGTGCCGGAGGCGACGACCATGAAGTCGCAGACACTGCTGCGGCCCCGCACGTCGATATCGACGACATCGACGGCCTTGAGGTGGTCGACCGCGTCGAGCGCGGTGCGGAGCAGAACATCTGCCGCCGGCGGCGGCTCGGGCAGACGGGTCTTGATGACGTGGGCGGTATCGGACAAGGGATCGGGACTCGGAAAGTGCGGCGTGGATTATAGCGGAGCGCCCGGCGGCGGCCGGTACAGCCCCTTCTCCTGGATGAATGCGGCCACCGCGTCAGGCACCAGGCCCGCCAGCGGTGCACCGGCGGCCGCCCGTGCGCGCACCTGCGTGGCCGAGACCGGATGCAGCGGCTGGCGCAGGCGCAGTACCCGCCCGGCCGGGATCGCCGACAGCGCCGCCGGGTCATCGGTCCAGCGATCGGCCAGGCAGGCCGCCAACGCCGGCGCCAGCGCACCGTCCAGGCCGCTGCCTGGACGCTCGGCGACCACCAGGTGCGCCAACGCGAACAGCGCCTGCCAGCGATGCCAGCCAGGCAGGCCCAGCAGGCTGTCGGCGCCGACCAGCCAGGCCAGCGGCCGGGCATCGCCCAGGCGCGCACGCAGCGCGGCCAAGGTGTCGACGGTGTAGCTGCGGCCGCCACGCTGCAGTTCCTCCGGATCGAGCAGCAGGCCCGGCTCGCCGTCGATCGCCAGCGCGATCATCGCCGCGCGCTGCGCGGCATCGGCACCGGGCGGCGCGCGATGCGGCGGGTCGGCAGCGGGCATCAGCCGGACGGCGCAGCCCAGCGCGTCGCGCGCGGCCCGCGCGATCGCCAGATGGCCGCAATGCAGCGGATCGAAGGTGCCGCCGTAGACCAGGTAGAGCATCGCCGGGGTCAGGCCGCCAGCAGCGCGCCGGCCCGGGCGTCGGCGACCGCGATCAGCAGCCGCTCGAGCGCGAGCCAGGCGTCGGCCGGGTCGATCCCCGGCCGGCCGCGCCCCTTGGCGATCCGGTCGATCCGGCCGGCCTCGGCGACGAAGCGGTCCCAACGCGCAGCCGGGTGCCGCTGCAGCGCACGCCGGTAGCCGGCCTGGCGCGCGTCCCAGATGCGCTGGGCCTTGAACTCGGCCGCCATGTTGCCGCCGCGCACCTGGACCTGTGCCAGGCTGGCCGCGCGCGTGAGCTCCATGACGATCATGCCCATCAGCGCAGGAATCGCCGCGCCCTCGGCGCGCAGGCCCGCCAGCATCCGCGCAGCCTGCGCCGGCTGGCCGTTCATCGTCGCATCGAGCAGCCGGAACACGTCGTAACGCGCGGCATCGGCGACCAGCGCCTGCATCCGTGCCACATCCAGCGGCTGGCCGTCGGCCAGCAGCGCGAGCTTGTCGACCTCCTGCGCTGCAGCCAGCAGGTTGCCGTCGACGCGCTCGGCCAGCAGTTGCACCGCGGCCCGCTCGGCGGGCACGCCGCGACTGCGCAGGCGCGCCTCCATCCAGCCTTCGAGTTCGTGTGGCTTGACCTGCCAGGCGACGACCAGATGCCCGACCGCCGCCACCGCCTCGCTCCACTTGCCGCCGTGCTGGCGGCTCCATTCGCCGCCGGTGATCAGCAAGGTGACGTCAGCCGGCGGATCGGCGCAGAAGCCGGCGATGACCTGCGCGCCCTCCTTGCCGGGCTTGGTCGTGGGCAGGCGCAGCTCGACCAGCCGTCGGCTGGCGAACAGGCTCGGCGCTCGGAACGTGGCTTCGAGCGCGTTCCAGTCCACATCGCGGCCTTCGGGCTCGAAGACTTCGCGCTCGGACACGCCCTGGGCCCGTGCCGCGGCCCGGACCGCGTCGGCGGCCTCGAGCACACGCAGCGGCTCGGGGCCGGCGATCAGATAGGCCGGCCGCAATGGCTCGCGCGCCAGTTGCGCGGGCAGGCGTTCGGGGGTCAGTTCCACGGCGGGGACACGCCGCTGGCCGGGGCCGCCGCCATCAATTGCGCACGCGTTCCTGCGGGTTGCGGAACACGGCGTCGATGCGGCGGATGATCGAGGCGGTCATCTCGCGCTCGAGCTCGCGCGACAGCAGCTCGCGCTCGGAATCGGCGCCGATCGAGTCGGTCGGCAACGCAAGATAGTCACGCGCCAGCTCGATCGCCTGCTGGGGCACGATGTCCCGGCCGTCGGCGTCGCGCATCGTGAACACCACCGCGTAGCGCAGCGTGTACTCCTGCGCGCGGCCCTGGGCATCGAGGCTGGCCGGCAGCGACGCCCAGCGCTCGGAGCGGATGTCGAGCACCGCGACGTCGACCGCATCCTCCTCGGCGATCTGCGCGCCGGCCGCGGCCAACGCGCGCTCGACCGAACGCGCGAGCCGGCTGTAGGGATCGGACGAGACGATGTCCACAGGCCCCAGCTCCGCCGGCAGCGTCAGTGCGTTGCGCAGATGGAAGCCGCAGGCCGACAGGGTCAGCGCAAGAACCGCAGCGACGGCGGCCAGACGGAGGGAAACCGGGCGAAGGATGCTCATGGGCGGAGTCTGGACGAGGCGGTCTTGGCCGGCAAGCGGCGCGCGGACGCGCCGCCCCGGCAGGTTCAGGCGGCGACGATGTTGACGATCTTGCCCGGCACGACGATCACCTTGCGCACGGTCATCTGTGCCAGGAAGCGCGCCACGTTGGGCTCGGCCAAGGCCTGCGCCTCGACCGCGTCCTTGGCGGCATCGGCGGCGACCTCGATCGTCCCACGCAGCTTGCCGTTGACCTGGACGGCCAGGGTCAGCGCATCGCGGGCCAGCGCGGCCGGGTCGACGCGCGGGAACGGCTGGTCCTCGAGCAGTGTCTCGGGGTGGCCCAGCAGTTGCCACAGCGCGTGCGCGATGTGCGGGGTGATCGGATTGAGCAGCAACACGATCGTCGAGAAGGTCTCCTGCAGCAACGCGCGTGCGTTGGCGTCGTCGGCCTCGAACTTCTGCACATGGTTGAACAGCTCCATCACCGCCGCGATCGCGGTGTTGAAGCTGTGGCGGCGGCCATAGTCGTCGCCCACCTTCTGGATCGCCTCGTGCAGTTGCCGGCGCAGCGTCCGCTGCGCCGGGGTGGCGGCGGCGACGTCGAAGGCGCCGGCCGGGCCGGCCTCGACGTGCCGCTGGACCTGCGTCCACAGCCTGCGCAGGAAGCGCGCCATGCCCTCGACGCCGGCCTCGTTCCATTCCAGCGACTGTTCGGGCGGGGCGGCGAACATCGAGAACAGGCGCACGGTGTCGGCACCGTACTTGTCGATCATCGACTGCGGATCGACGCCGTTGTTCTTGGACTTGGACATCTTCTCCACGCCGCCCACCTGCACCGGCGCGCCGTCGAGCCTGGACACTGCACCGACGATACGGCCCTTGTCGTCGCGCGAGACCTCGACGTCGGCTGGGCGGATCCAGTCCTTGCCGCCGTTGGCCTGCTCCCGATAGAACGTCTCGGCGATCACCATGCCCTGGGTCAGCAGGTTGCGGACCGGCTCGTCGCCCTGCACCAGGCCCGCGTCGCGCATCAGGCGATGGTAGAAGCGGAAGTACAGCAAGTGCAGGATCGCGTGCTCGATGCCGCCGATGTACTGGTCGACCGGCATCCAGTAATTGGCGCGCTCGTCGACCATGTCCGCAGCGCCGGGCGAGGTGTAGCGCGCGGTGTACCAGCTCGACTCCATGAAGGTGTCGAAGGTGTCGGTCTCGCGCTCGGCCGGGCCGCCGCAGTCCGGACAGGTGGTCTTGCGCCACTGCGGATCGGACTTGATCGGCGACTGCACGACGCCCGGGTTGGCGAACGCGCCCTCGACATCCTCGGGCAACAGGACCGGCAACTGGTCCTCCGGCACCGGCACCGCGCCGCAGGCCTGGCAGTAGATCACCGGAATCGGGCAGCCCCAGTAGCGCTGGCGGCTCACGCCCCAGTCGCGCAGCCGGAAGTTGACCTTGCGTGCGCCCTGCCCCTGCGTGCCCAGGTACGCGGCCAGCGCATCGAAGGCGCCCTCGAAATCCAGGCCATCGTACTGACCGGAATTGATCAGCACGCCGCGCTCGGTGTAGGCGCCGCGCTGCTCGATGCCGTCGAGATAGTCGCGAACCACCGCGACCGCCGCCGAGGTGTCGTAGGCATCGACCGACCCGCCGGCCAACGCGGCCTGGAACGGGTCGGCGTCGTGGGCAACGTCGCCGATCACCTCGCGCAACGCATCGCGTACTGCCAGCGGCACGATCACCGGCCGCACCGGCAGGCCGTAGGCCTTGGCGAACTCCCAGTCGCGCTGGTCGTGCGCAGGCACCGCCATCACCGCGCCGGTGCCGTAGCCCATCAACACGAAGTTGGCGACGTAGATCGGCACATCCTCGCCGGTGACCGGATGGATCGCCCACAGGCCGGTCGCCATGCCGCGCTTGTCCTGGGCCTCGAGCTCGGCCTCCGACACGCCGCCCTGGCGCAGGTCGGCCAGGAACGCGGCCAGCTCAGGATTGTCCTGCGCGGCCTTGAGCGCCAGCGGGTGCTCGCCGGCGATGCTCAGGAAGGTGACGCCCATCAGCGTGTCGGGACGCGTGGTGTAGACGGTCAGCGGGGTCGCTTCGCCGTCGACCGCGAAGGTGATCTCCAACCCCTCGCTGCGGCCGATCCAGTTGCGCTGCATGGTCTTGACCGAATCCGGCCAGCCCTCGAGCGTGTCCAGGCCGTCGAGCAGTTCCTGCGCGTAGTCGGTGATCTTCAGGAACCACTGCGGGATCTCGCGCTTCTCCACCACCGCGCCCGAGCGCCAGCCGCGGCCGTCGATGACCTGCTCGTTGGCGAGCACGGTCTGGTCGATCGGATCCCAGTTGACGACCGCATTGCGGCGGTAGGCCAGACCCTTTTTCATCAGCCGCACGAACATGCGCTGCTCGTGCACGTAGTAGTCCGGGCTGCAGGTGGCGAACTCGCGGCCCCAGTCGATCGCATAGCCCAGCGCCTGCAGCTGTCCGCGCATATGGTCGATGTTGGCGTAGGTCCACTTGGCCGGCGCGGTCGCGTTCTTGATCGCCGCGTTCTCGGCCGGCAGGCCGAACGCGTCCCAGCCCATCGGCTGCAGCACGTTCTTGCCGATCATGCGCTGGTAGCGGCTGATGACGTCGCTGAGCGTGTAGTTGCGCACGTGGCCCATGTGCAGCGCACCGGAGGGGTAGGGCAGCATCGACAGGCAGTAGTACTTGGGCCGGTCGCTGCGCTCGACGACTTCGAAGGCATGGGTGTCGGTCCAGAACCGCTGGGCGTCGGCCTCGACGCGGGTAGGCTGATAGGCGTTGGACGACGGAGCTGCGGGATCGCTGGACACGGACGGTTCTGCGGAGCGGAGGACAGCCGGCAAGCCTACCCCAGCGCCCCGGCGTCCGCCACGCAGGCCGCAGCGCCACCGGGCCGCTGCTAGACTGACCTGATGTCTAGGACATCATCGCGCTCCCGATCCCGTGCCCTGCGCCTGCCCGCGATCCTGCTGGCGTTCGTGCTGCTGGTGGGTGCCGCCACCGCGGCGATCGTCGGCGTGCGCGGCCTGGAGCGCGCGAACGGGTCGCTCGAACACAGCTACCTGGTGATCAACCTGCTGGTCGCCTCGGAGGCGGCGCTGCACGAAGCCGAGTCCAAGGCGCGCGGCTATCGCCTGACCGGCCGCGAGAGCTTCCGTCCCGAGTACGGCGACGCGGTGGCGCGCGCCAGCCAATCCAGTCGCCGGCTGATCGAGCTGACAGCCGACAATCCGTCGCAGCAGGCGCTGGCGCGCACCTTCGACGCCGACATGCAGCGTCACTTGAGCACGATGGAAATCCTGCTCGACCCGGTGCAGATGGCCGCTCTGCCCGACCAAGAACGCCAACGGCGGATCAGCGACAACGTGCGCCGCGCCACCGCGATGTCGGCATTGCGCCAGCAGATCATGGATGAGGAAAGCCGGCTGCTGGCCGAACGCCAGGTCACCAGCCAGCAGCGGGCGACCTTGCTGGTGGTGTTCATCGTGCTGGCGTTCGTCGTCGCGCTGGGTCTGCTGGTCTTCATGCAGTGGAGCCTGTGGCGCGAAAATCAGCGCAACCGCCTGCTCGAGCGCGACGCGCGCAACGCAATGCGCGACCTGCACGCGCTGTCGGAACAGCGGCACACCCAGAGCGAGTACGCGGGCATGCTGCAGAGCTGCCAGAGCCGCGAGGAGATCGTCGCGCTGACCACGCGCGCGGTCGTCGAGCTGGTGCCCGGCGCCAGCGGGCGTTGCTACCTGGCGCGCCCGTCGCAGAACTTCCTCGAAAGCGCCGCCACCTTCGGCGAGCATCCGATCAGCCACGAGGACACCGTCACCCAGGACGAGTGCTGGGCCCTGCGCCGCGGCCAGCCGCACTACCTGCGCGGCCGCAGCGGCGGGCTGCGCTGCGCGCACATCGATCGGGACGTGCCGCTGGACGGCGTGTCGACCTTGTGCGTGCCGCTGATCGCGCAGGGCCAGTCGCTGGGCATGCTGCACGTCAGCGCGGCGAGCGATGCGTCGAGCGGCGACAACGACGCCGCGATCCTGGCCTCGCTGTCGGAGCAGATGGCATTGGCGCTGGCCAACCTGCAATTGCGCGAGACCCTGCGCACGCAGTCGCTGCGCGATCCGTTGACTTCGCTGTTCAATCGCCGCTATCTCGAAGTGAGCCTGGCGCGCGAGCTCCAGCGCTGCGAGCGCCGCAACCTGCCGCTGTCGCTGATGATGCTCGACGTCGACCACTTCAAGCGCTTCAACGACACCCACGGCCATGCCGCGGGCGACGCCGTGCTCAGCCAGGTCGGCCGGCTGATCCAGGCCGGCGTGCGGACCGAGGACATCGCCTGCCGATACGGCGGCGAAGAGTTCACGGTGGTGCTGCCCGAACTCGACGCGGCGAATGCGCGCGTACGCGCCGAGCAGATCCGCCGCGCGGTCGAGATCTCCAGCCTGCAGCACATGGGGCAGACCCTCGGCCCGGTGACACTGTCGATCGGCATCGCGACCTTCCCCGCCAACGGCACCACGCCCGAACTGCTGCTGCAGGTCGCCGATGCGACCCTGTATCGCGCCAAGGCCGAAGGCCGCAACCGCGTGCTGCACGCCTCGCAGACCGACTGAAGCTGCGGCACAGGCCGCACGATCGTGCTTCAATCCGGCTTCCTGTCCCGGCCGTCCGGAGCCCGCCGCATGTCCAGCCGCTTCCGCCTCACCGCACCGTCCCCGGTGCTCGCCCTGCTCGCCGTCGCCCTGCTCGCACCGGCCGCGCAGGCCCAGGACCGGACTGCGCTGCAGTGCGAGCGCCTGTTCGATGCGCGCAGCGGGCGCGTGCTCGGCGCGCATACGATCGTGGTCGCCGACGGCCGGATCGAATCGGTCACCGCCGGTCATGCGGCCTCGGCGGAGCCGGCACGCACGATCGCGCTCGCTGGACGCACCTGCATGCCCGGCTGGACCGACCTGCACGTGCACCTGGGCTCGCAGTCCGGCCCGCAGAGCTATTCGGAAGGCTTCCGCCTCGATCCGGTCGATTTCGCCTACCGCTCGGTCGGCTACGCGGAAAAGACCCTGCTCGCCGGCTTCACCACGGTGCGCGATCTCGGCGGCGAAGTCGCGCCGCATCTGCGCGATGCGATCGAACAGGGCCTGGTACGCGGCCCGCGGATCTTCGCGGCCGGCAAGTCGATCGCCACCACCGGCGGCCATGCCGATCCCAGCAACGGCTACAACTCGATGCTCTCGCACCTGCTCGGCCCGCCGGGACCGACCGAAGGCGTGATCAACTCCATCGACGACGCCCGCCAGGCCGTGCGCCAGCGCTACAAGGACGGCAGCGACGTGATCAAGATCACCGCCACCGGCGGCGTGCTCAGCTACGCCCGGTCCGGCGATGCGCCGCAGTTCACCGTCGACGAAGTGCAGGCGGTGGTCGACACCGCCAAGGACTACGGCTATCGCGTCGCCGCGCATGCCCACGGCACCGAGGGCATGAAGCGCGCGGTGCTGGCCGGCGTGACCAGCATCGAACACGGCACCCACATGGACGAGGAGGTCATGCGACTGATGAAGCAGCGCGGCACCTGGTACGTGCCGACCATCTACGCCGGGCGCTTCGTCGCCGACAAAGCGCGCGAACCGGGCTACTTTCCCGAGGTCGTACGCCCGAAGGCGGCGACGATCGGTGCGCAGATCCAGGACACCGCAGCGCGCGCCTACCGCGCCGGGGTTCCGATCGCGTTCGGCACCGACCAGGGCGTGGGCCCGCACGGCGACAACGCGCGCGAGTTCGTCTATATGGTCGAGGCCGGCATCCCGGCGGCGTACGCGCTGCAGTCGGCGACGCTGCATGCGGCCACGGTGCTGGGCGTCGACGACCAGGGCCTCGTCGAAGCCGGGCGGCGCGCCGACATCATCGCGATGCCCGGCGACCCGGTCGCCGACATCAATGCGGTGCTGGCGGTCGACTTCGTGATGAAGGCCGGCCGCGTGTACCGCACGCCGGACGCATCGGTAACGCGCGACTGAGTCAGCCGGCCCGGCGCGGCAACCGCCACGCCAGCCAGGCCGTCCAGCCGCACCAGGCCAGCAGCAGCACGCGGTCGGCCGCACCGGCGGCCGCGACCGCCGGCAACGCCAGCGCGACCATGACCGCGAGCGTGGCCAGCAGCGAGACCAGCCGCACACCCGGCACGACGACGACGGCCAGGCCCGCGCCGGCGCCGAAGGCCAGCGCCCACAGCATCCACGCGCTCGCATGCGCCCGGCTGCCGCCACCGTCGAGGTCGCCGGCATCGAGCGGCAGCGCGCCCTGCAGCGCGAACAGCACCGCCGCGAGCAGCCACAGACGCAATGCGATGCCGACGGCCAGGCCCGCGTCCGGCCACCAGCGCGCGCGCGCGCGCCACGCCACCGCGGCCAGGGCGAGGCCGGGCAGCACGAACGCGAGCAGATTGAACACACCCGCATGCGGCAGCCCGTGCGCGCCTGGCAACGCCAGCGGCAAACCGGGCGCCAGGCCCACGAAGCGCGCGAAGCCGAGCATCGCCAGCCAGGTCGCGGCATGCGCCACGAGCACCGCCCCCAGCGATCGCCATCGCACCGATCTCACCATCCGCCCCACTCCGGCCTTGTCCGGCCCGGATGATAGGCCCCGGCACGCCACCGCGCCGCTGTCGACCAGGGTCACGACAGGCTGCACTCGAGGTCGCGCTTGTATCCTGCGCAACCGTCGCCACCTCTAGTCGGGCCGCTCCGGCGGCTCCCCGATCGCAACCGGAAAACCGCATGCTCCTCAACGGCCAAGCCCCCACTCCCGAACGCTCGCCTCATATCGTCGATGTCACCACCGAGACCTTCGAGTCGGCGGTGCTGCAGGCCTCGCTCGAAGTGCCGGTCCTGGTGGACTTCTGGGCGGAATGGTGCGGCCCGTGCAAGACCCTGGGTCCGGTGCTCGAAAAGCTGGCAGCCGAGTACAACGGCGCCTTCATCCTGGCCAAGGTCGACGTCGACAAGGAATCGCAGATCGCCGCGGCATTCCAGATCCGCTCGGTGCCCACGGTCTTCCTGATCGCCGGGGGGCAGCCAGTGGACGGCTTTCCGGGCGCGCTGCCCGAAGGCCAGTTGCGCGAGTTCCTCCAGCGGCACGGCATCGTGCCGGCCGAGGGCGACGCCGCGTCGCCCGAGGAGGCCGCCCTGCTCGATCCGCAAGCCGAAGTCGCGCGCCTGCGCGAGGCAGTGGCCGCCGAGCCCGACAAGGCGGAGCTGCGGCTCGACCTGGCGCTGGCGCTGCTGCAGACCGGCGCCGCACAGCAAGCCGAAGGCCTGCTCGACGGGCTGCCGGCCAATCTCGCCACCGACGATCGCGCCGTGAAGGCCCGGGCACGTCTGGAGTTTGCCGCGCTGCTGGTCGACGCGCCGCCCGCCGATGCCTTGCAGGCGGCGATCGAACGCGATCCTGCGGACCTGCGCGCCCGCCATCTGCTGGGCGTGCGCCAGATCGTCGCTGGCGATGCGCAAGACGGCCTGGAGCAGTTCATCGAGATGCTGCGCCGCGACCGCAGCTTCGAGGACGGCCTGCCGCGCAAGGCGCTGATCGACGCATTCCGCATCGTCGACGACGCCGAACTCGTCGGCCGTTACCGCAGGAAGATGGCCTCGCTGCTGTTCTGACAGCGCGACGCCGCGACGCCCGCATCGGTCCGCCCCGGTGCGGGCGCCGCGCAAACATACAGGTGCGTATGGTAGTGTCCGAACGTCCTGGCCACGTCCCTCGTCCATGTCGCCGCGCCTCGCCCGCCTGCTGTTCAATCTCTGGCCGCCATTCCTGTTCACCGGGATCCGCGTCACCGCGCTGACGCCCGGGCTTTCGCATGCCCGGGTCGAGCTGCGCCGGCACTGGTACAACCGAAATTACGTCGGCACCCACTTCGGCGGCAGCCTGTTCGCGATGACCGACCCGTTCTGGATGCTGATGACGCTGCACGCGCTCGGCGACGACTACGTGGTCTGGGACAAGGCCGCCGAGATCGAATTCATCCGTCCCGGGCGCGGCACCGTGCACGCCACCTTCGATCTGGATGCGGCGACGGTCGAGGCGATCCGCGTGGCGACCGCGCACGGCGACAAGCATCTGCGCTGGTTCACCACCGACGTCGTCGACGCTGCGGGCGAACCGGTCGCCCGCGTACGCAAGCAGATCTATGTGCGCCGCAAACGCGACCGCGGCAGCGCCCCCGCACCTGCCTGATCCGCGCACGCCACGCCCCAACCCATCGACCGCTCGGTATGCTGTAGCGCCACGGGGAAGACGCATGTCGCAGACCACAAGCGGATACGAGTCGCCTGCGCTGCCGCAGATCGCGGGCTATCGCCTGCTGCGCGTCATCGGCCACGGCGGCATGGCGACGGTGTACCTGGGCACGCAACTGTCGCTGGGACGCGATGTCGCCATCAAGGTCATGCGTCCCGAGACGCTGGCCGATGAGGTCAGCCGACGCCGGTTCGAGAACGAGACGCGGACGATCGCGCGCCTGGAGCATCCCAACATCGTCGGCATCCACGACGTCGGTCGCACCGCCGACGGGCTGCCCTGGTACGCGATGCCCCACCTGCCGCATGGACACCTGGGCCAGCGCGACTTGCGCGGCGACCAGGCCCGGGTCCGCACGGTCCTGCACGCCCTGCTGTCGGCGCTGGCCTATGCGCATGCGCGCGGGGTGATCCACCGCGACGTCAAGGCCGAGAACGTGCTGTTCGACGAAACCGATCGGCCGCTGCTGGCGGACTTCGGCATCGCACTGCGCCGCGGCTACGGCACCCGGATGACGATGGTCGGGCTGGCGGTGGGCAGCACCGCATACATGGCGCCCGAGCAGGCCCGCGGGCAGCAGGTCGACTTCCGCGCCGACCTCTACAGCGTCGGCGTGCTGGCCTGGGAAATGCTCACCGGCGCACTGCCGTTCGAGGGCGAGGACGCGCTGTCGATGGCGCTGGCGCACGTGCAGAACCCGGTGCCGCGCCTGCCGCCCGAGCTGCGCCACTGGCAGCGGTTCCTGGACCAGGCGCTGGCGAAGTCGCCCAAGCGGCGGTTCGCCGATGCCGGACAGATGTTGCGGGCGCTCGGGCAGGTGCCCCAGCGCGATGGCGAGGCACGGATCACCGGGCAGATCCGCCGGATCGGCCGCGGCGGGCGCCGCCTGTTGCCGTGGCTGGCGCTGCCGGTCGTGCTGCTGGCCGGCGTCGGCGTCTGGCGCGCCTGGGAGCGTCCCTCGGCCACCGCCGCGACTGCCGACGAGGCGGCGCCGGCCGCATCGAGCGCGAGCGCGCCGCCGGTCGCGGACCAGGCAGCCGCCAACGGCGACGCCGATGCCGATCTCGCACCGCAGGCCGATCCCGACGCGACGGCGGCCGCCGCCGGCATCGAAGCCTCGCAGGCCGCGCCGGTGTCGGAGGCCGACCGCCACCTCACCGCCGCCGAGCGCCTACTGCGGGCCGGACGGCTGGCGGCGCCGCACGACGACAACGCGCTCGAGCGCCTGCGCCGCGCGCGCGCAGCCGATGCCCAGCACTTGGGGCTGCCGTCGCTGACCGCGCGCGTCTTCGCCGCGGTCGGCAGCCGCGCCGGGACGCTGATCGCCAGCGGCGACGACGACGCGGCCACCGAACTGCTGCAGGCCGCACGCGCACATGCCGGCAGTGCCGAGGAGGTCGCGGCGCTGCAACCGGTGCGCGCGCAAGTCGCCGATGCGATCGAGGCGCGCGTCGCCGACGCCGTGACCGCGGTCGATCGCGACGACGCGATCGCCAGCCTGGCCGCCGCCGACGCCATCGGGCTCGACACCGCGACGAAGGCGCGCCTGCGCCGCGAGGCCCAGGCCATTCCCGACCTCAACGCGCTCGCGGCCAAGATCCCCGGAGGCGCTCGGGTGGTGCGCAGTGGCGACACGAGCTTCGCGATCGCCAACGCGCCGGTCAGCCGCGGCGATTACGCGGCCTTCGTCGCCGCGACCGGGCGCAAGTCGGCGCCGTGCCGCGCGCGCGGCTCGGTGCTGCGTGCGCTGGCGCCGCGCGACTGGGAGTCGCCGGGCTTCGACCAGGGGCCGAACGATCCGGTGGTGTGCGTGTCCTGGCACGACGCACTCGACTACGCACGCTGGCGCAGCGAACGCGAGGGTCGCAGCATCGTGGTGGCCTCCACCGCACAAGGCGCCGCGGCGCCTGCGTCCGCCGAGGGACCGGCGGAGTGGCGCAGCGACTGCGCGGCCGCATGCAAGGATCGCATCGCCGCCGGGCGCAGCCGGCGCGACGCGCTCGACAGCCGCGCCCTCGACCCGCGGCGCGGCTACGACGACGTCGGCTTCCGGCTGGTGCATCTGCCATGACTTCCCGGGCATGATGACGCCCCCCTTTCGCTTTGCGGATCTTTCATGAGTGCCCACTCCCTGGGCGGGCGCCTGCAGCGCCTGTTCCTCACCGGCCTGTTGACGCTGCTGCCGATCTGGCTGACCTGGATCGTCGTCAAGTTCGTCTTCGTGCTGTTGTCGGACATCAGCACCCCCTGGGTGGTGCCCCTGGCGCACGGCATCTCCGCCGCGTTCCCGGCCCTGAGATGGATCAACGTCGCCTCGGTGCAGGCGACGGTCGCGATGATCGCGACGATCGTGCTGATCCTCGCCGTCGGCTGGCTGACGCGCCGGGTCATCGGGCAGCGCATGCTCGGCTGGCTCGACGCACTGGTGCGCCGCATTCCGTTGGCCAACATCATCTACTCGAGCGCACGCAAGCTGCTCGACATCCTGCAGACCAAGCCTGACGGCACCCAGCGCGTGGTGCTGATCGATTTCCCGCACAGCCAGATGAAATCGGTCGGCTTCGTGACCCGGGTGATCCGCGAACAGGGCACCGGCCGCGAGCTCGCGGCGGTCTACGTGCCGACCACGCCCAACCCGACCTCGGGCTATCTGGAGATCGTGCCGCTGGACAAGGTCACGCCGACCGACTGGACCGTCGATCAGGCGATGAGCTTCATCATCTCCGGTGGCGCGGTCGCGCCCGACACCATTCCTTTCGAGCCGCCGCCCACGGCGGCGCCCCCCCGCTGAGTCCCGTGCCGACACGTCGCCCCCACCAGCGCATGCAACCCGCAGGTGCGCGCGTGCGCGACGATGCCGCCGCCCGCGCAGCGCCGCGTGGCCAGACGATCCGCACGCTGTCCTCGCTGATGCTCGGCATGCTGGCCGCCACGACGGTCGCGCTGGGTTTCGAGTTCCTCGGCAAGCGGCTGTTCCCGCTGCCGGCCGGTGCGCTGCCTACCGATGCCGGACCGACCGATCTGTTCGCGATCGCCCCGACCGGCATGTTGCTGCTGGTCGCGCTCGGCTGGCTGGCCGGGGCCTTGTGCGGCGGCTGGGTCGCCGCCCGCATCGCGCGCCGACGGCCGATGCGCATGGCACTGACGGTCGGCGCGCTGATCCTGATCGCCGTGCTGCTCAACGCCTGGCTGTTGCCGCAGCCGGTGTGGATGACCCTGCTCGACGCGATCGGCGCATTGCCCCTGGCCTGGTGCGGCGGGCGCTTGGCCGGCGCCGCACCGCGCCGTTGAACGACGCCGGCACATGCCGGCGCCCACGCCTCAAGGCGCGTCGTCCGCCTTGAACGCACCGAACGCCGTCAGTTGCCCGGCGACCGCGGCGTCGCCGACGACCACGATGCTCTGGCGCGCGGGATCGAAGAACGCGCGCGCGACCGCCTGCACCTCGGACGCCGTCACCGCGTTGGCCTGCTCGACGTAGCGGCTGAGGTAATCGGCCGGCCGGCCCAGTAGCCAGTTGGACGCCAGCGCCGAGGCCACCGCCCCCTGCAACTGGTTCTGGAACAGGTAGGTGCCGGCGGTGAAGCGCTTGGCGCGCTGCAACTCATCCTCCGGCACGGGCCGGGCGCGCATCCGCTCGAACTCGGCCAGGAACTCGCCGATCGCCGCACCGGTGACCTCGTTGCGCACGTCGGCCTGGGCCTGGAACGCCCCGCCCCGTGCGCGCAGGCCGAAGCTGCTGCCGGCGCCGTAGGTATAGCCTTTGTCCTCGCGCAGATTGCGCATCAGGCGGCTGTCGAAACCGCCACCGAGGATGGTGTTGGCGAGCGCGGCGGGGATCGCCCGCGCGTCGTCGGCTGCGAACGCCGGACGGCCGATCCGCACTGCCGACTGCACACTGCCGGCGCGCGGCACCAGGACGAATTGTGGCCGGCCGGTCTCCGCGGGCGCGGGCACCTCGGCGATGGCATCGCCGCGGCCCGCCCAGTCGCCGAACGCGTCACGCGCGAGCGCCAGTGCCGCGTCGTCCGACAGCGGGCCGGCGATCACCAACAACGCCTGCTCGGGCCGGAAGCGCGCGGCATGCGCGGCCTGCAGGGCCGCGACGTCGGTGGCGGCAATGCTGGCCTCGGTCGGCAGCGTGTTGCCGTAAGGGTGGTCACCAAACAGCACGCGCCCCATCGCACGGTTGGCCTGGTAGGCCGGCTGCGCCTGCATCGCCTTGAGGCTCTGCAGCGCGTTGGTCTTGGCCAGTTGCACTTCGCTGGCCGGGAACGCAGGGTGGCGCACCACGTCGGCGAACAGTGCCGCCAGTGGCTGCGCCGACGACGACAGACCGGAAGCGGCGATGACGAGCCCGTCGCTGCTCGCACTGGCCGAGATCGACGCCCCCAGACGTTCGAGCGTCTCGGCGATCTGCACCGAGGTGCGCGTCGCGGTCCCTTCCTGCAGCAGGCCGGCGAGCAGGTTCGACATGCCCGGCAGCGCAGTCGGGTCGCTTGCCAGACCGCCGCGCACGGCCAGCACGTAGTCGACCTTCGGCAGGCCGCCCGCGCGCGGCACGATCCAGACCGTCAGGCCATTGTCGAGCCGGCGCTCGACCAGCCCCAGTTCGGGCAGCGGCCGGTCGGCGCCGTAGGCCGGCAGGTCGGCGGGCAACGCGGTCGGCGGCGCCTCGGCCGGTGGCGCACCGGGTGCGGGAGGCTGCGCCTGCGCGGCGGCCGCCATCAGGCAGGCGCCGAGCGCCAGAACGAGTGGACGCACTGCGCGTGCACGGCGATACGGGATGTCCATGGCGGTCTCCTCAGTCCTGCCCGGGGATGGCGGGGGCCGGTGCGGCCGGCGGGGCGATCCCGCGCGCCGGCGCCATCGCGGCCGGCACGCGGTCGATGACAGTGCGGTTGTCGTCGGTCAGGTAGGTCCTGGCGACGCGCTGCACGTCGGCCACGGTCACCGACCGCACCCAGCCGGGCACTGCGTTGAGCGTTTTCGCATCGCCCCACAGCAACTGCGCCTTGGCCAGTTCGTCGGCACGCGAAATGAAGGGCTCCAGGCCGTCGACGTAATCGGCCAGCAGCTTGGTCTTGGCCGCGGCCAGCGTCTGCGCCGGCACGCCCTCGGTCACGATCCGCGCGATCTCCTCGTCCATCGCGGCGAGCACGGCGTCGGGCGAGACATCGGGCTTGTAAAGCGCGAACAGTGTCATCAACGTCGGGCCGTCGTAGTCCCAGGCGTGCCCCAGCGGCCAGCCCACTCCGCCGTCGATGTTGAGCAGTTGTTCGCGCCCCTTGACCAACCCCTGGTACAGCCGCGACGCGTCGCCGCCGGCGAGCACCTGCGCCAGTACCGCCATCGGCGCCTGGTCGGCATGGCCGCGCGGCGGCATCTTCCAGCCCACCGCCAGCGCGGGCACCTGCGCCAGCGCATCGCTCTGCGCTTCACGCCTTTCGCGGGTGTTCAGTGGCTCGGACACGTCCGGCCGCGCGGGCGTCGCACGTGCGGGGATGTCGCCGAAGTACTGTTCGACCAGCGCGAACGCCTCGTCCGGTGCGATGTCGCCGACGATGCCCACCACCGCGTTGTTGGGCCCGTAGTAATCGCGATGGAAGGCCTCGACATCGGCCAGCGTCGCACCCTCGAGATCCTTGAAGCTGCCGTAACCATCGTGCGCGTTGGCCCACTTGTCGAACGCCAAACGGTTGATGTCGAACACGAAGAACAGCCCATAGGGCTGGTTCTGCACATTGACGCGGATCTCTTCCTTGACCACGTCCTGCTGGTTCTTCAGGTTCTGCGCGGAGAAGTCGAGCGTCTTCATCCGATCCGCTTCCAGCCACAGAATCGGCGCGAGCGCCGACACCGGCGCGGTCTCGATGTAGTTGGTGTAGTCGGGCCGCGTCGAGCCGTTGAGCCGGCCACCGCCGCCCTGGATCACGCGGTCGAACACGCCCTTGGGGGCGATCGGCGTGCCCTGGAACATCAAGTGCTCGAACAGATGCGCAAAGCCCGTCCGGTCCTCGGGCTCGAGCCGCATGCCCACGTGGTAGACCACGCTGACGCCGACGGTGGGCGAGCTGCGGTCCTGCGACACCACGACGGTCAGCCCGTTGTCCAGGCGCCGGGTCTCGATCGGCAGTTGCCAGTCGGCGGTCTGCGCGGCCGCCGGCGCGGCCAACATCGCGAGCAGCACGCATGCACCGCCCAGTCCTGCGAGTCGTCTCATGTCGATCCCCTTGCCGCCCCGCTCCCGGGGGCGCGAATCCCGACTATAGGCCGCATCGCCGGCGTCGCGGTGTGCCGCAGGTCATGCCACGGCCTGCACGCGCCGCTCACACTTGCCGTCCGTCGGCACGCGATGGCGCCCGATCGTCGGCTGCAGGACACCGGGGCGGCGTTCGCCCCGCGCAACCGTGCTCACGTGCTGTCCCGACATGCCGGCTTTGCCGCTGGCCGCCGATGCAGTCACCCGCAACGCCGATTGTTCGGGCCAGACCGCAGTGTGGACTGAGGCCGGATGCCGCTGCAGGACCAGGGCCTGCCGATGTTCGAGCCGCGACCCAACGCGCCACTCAACCGCGCCCTGCAACGCTGGGCGAGGTGGCGCCCGGCGACGCCGCCTGCGTCAGCGCGGCGCGTCGGCGTCGGGATCGTCGAGCCCGACGTTGCTGCTCGCCGCCTCGAAGACCTCGCGATCGAGCAGGCCAGTCTCGCGCGCGACCAGCACCGGCACCAGCATCTGCCCGGTGACGTTGGTCATCGTGCGCATCATGTCCAGGATCCGGTCGATCGCCAGCAACAGGCCCAGGCCTTCGAGCGGCAGACCGGCCGCCGACAGCACCACCGTCGCCATCACCACTGCCGTGCCCGGCACGCCGGCGGTGCCGAAGCTGCCGAGCACCGAGGCCAGCAGGATCGCCGCGTACTGCGCGAAACTCAGCTCGATGCCGAAATACTGCGCGATGAATACCGAGGCCAGCGTCGGATAGATCGCGCCGCAGCCGTCCATCTTGATCGTCGCACCCAGCGGCACCGCGAACGCGGCGTAGTCGCGGTTTACGCCCAGGTTGTGGGTGACCGCACGCAGCGCGACCGGCATCGCCGCCAGGCTCGACGAACTGACGAACGCGACCTGCATGCCGGGCGCGGCGCCGCGGAAGAACTTCAGCGGATTGAGTCCATGCACCAGCAGCAGGCCGCTGTAGACGATGACGATGTGCGCGGCGCACGCGACATACAGCGCGATCACGAAGCTGCCCAACGGCAGCAGCTTCTCGAAGCCGTAGGTGCCCACGAGGGCGGCGATCAGGCCGAAGGTGCCGAGCGGGGTCATCTCGAGCACGAAGCGCGTGACCTGGATCATCGCATCCGACGCCTGGCCGACCAGCGTGCGCAGCGCCGCCACGCGCTCGCCGAGCTTGACCAGTGCAAAGCCGAGCAGGCCGGCGAAGAAGATGACCTGCAGGATCCGTCCTTCCGACAGCGCCGCGAACGGGTTGGTCGGCACCACACTCAGCAGCACCTCGACCGGGGTCGGCACCTCGCGCGGGGTGTAGTCGGCGGCCACGGTCAGCGAGCCCGGCTCCACGCCGAGCCCGGGATTGATGGTGTAGGCGACAGCGAAGCCGACGCCCACCGCGAGCACCGCGGTCGCGGCGAACCAGCCGAACGTGCGCCCGCCGAGCGCAGCGATCGACTGCTGCCCGTGCAAGGCGGCGACCGCATTGATGACCGCGAAGAACACCAGCGGCACCGCGATCATCCGGATCAGGTTGACGTACAGCGTGCCCAGTGGCTGCAGCCAGGTGCCGGCTGCCGGCCCGAGCAGCCAGCCCGCCAGCGCGCCGAGCACGAAGGCACCGAGCACGCGCTGCCAGAACGGAATCCTGAACCACCACGCCACTGCGTTCATTGCGGCCTGCCCGAAACGTCGAACTGCGACGATACGTGAGCGCATGGGGGTTGGCGATGCCCCTGCCGCGACGCCAGCGTCCCATCAGTGCAACGCCCGGCCGTCTCTACTGCCACCGAGCGCGCGGATGCAACTACTGGCGGGCGACGACAGTCAGCCCGGTGTAACTGCCGCTCAACTGCAGGTCATACGTGCCCGCCTGGGGCGCGGTGATGCGGATCGTTTCGATATTGCTGCCCGCACGCGCCGAGCGGAACGCGTCGTCGGTCGACGTTGGCGGTGCGCCATAGCGCGCGAGCAGGGTGACGTTGCCGGGGCCGGCCAGCGTCATCAGCGTCAACGTGCGACCGGCCTGCGCCTCGAAGCGGAAGCGCGCCCTCGCCGTTGGAGGCCAGGCCGGTGACGTCGGCGCCATTGAACAGTTGGGTGCCGAGTGCGCAGGTCTCGGTGGCCGGATCGGCAGGCGTGGGGGAGTCGCCTCGCCGGCGCCCCGATGGTAGCGCGTCGCGCGACCGACACGAGCCTGCCATGCGGGGCGGGCATAATGGAGGCGCATCTTTTCGTTTCCGGGCCGACTCTCCATGCGCGTTCTCTCCGCGGGCCTCGCCTGCACCCTGACCCTGCTCTGCGCCGCCTGCGCCTCCATCGACACCCCCGCGCCGCCCCAGGCCGGCACTGCACTGCACGTCGACGTCCCCGTCGCCGCCCGCCCCGCCGACGAGACCGCGCAATGGTGGTACCGCAGTGGCGCCGCGCGCGCCGCAGGCAATGGCGCGATGGCCGGGAACGCGAAGAACGTCATCGTCTTCCTCGGCGACGGCATGAGCCTGACCACGGTCGCCGCGGCCCGCATTCTCGAAGGCCAGCGCAACGGCGGCACTGGCGAGGAACACCAGTTGAGCTGGGAGCACTTCCCGCACACCGGGTTGAGCAAGACCTACAACACCGATTCGCAGACGCCCGACTCGGCCGGCACGATGACCGCGGTCGCCACCGGTGTGAAGTCGCACATGGGCGCGATCGGCGTCTCGGCCGGCGACCGCACCGACTGCGCCGACAGCCAGGGCCGGCACCTGCAGTCGTGGCTGCGCCTGGCCGCCGAGGCCGGCCTTGCGACCGGCATCGTGACGACCGCGCGGCTGACCCACGCCACCCCCGCCGCGACCTACGCCCACGTCCCGGACCGCAACTGGGAAAGCGATGTCGACATGCCCGAGGCCGCACGCGCGGCCGGCTGCCGCGACATCGCCAGCCAGTTCGTCGACGCGGTACGCGATGGCTACGGCCCGCGCGTCGCCCTGGGCGGTGGCGCCCGGCCGTTCCTGCCCGATGCGGAGGTGATGCCCGGCATCCGCGGCCAACGCCGCGACGGACGCAACCTCGTCGAAGAGTGGCAGGCGGCCCGGCCCGATGGCGCATTCGTCTGGACCACGCGGCAGTTGCAAGCGGCGCGTGCATCGTCGTCGGTGCTGGGGCTGTTCGGCCTCAGCCACATGGACTACGAGCACGACCGCGATACCGGTCCTGATGGCCAGCCCGACCTGGAAACGATGACGCGCTTCGCGATCGACGCCCTCTCGCGCGACGGCAAGGGCTACGTGCTGCTGGTCGAGGGCGGCCGCATCGATCACGCCAACCACGCCGGCAACGCGTTCCGCGCCCTGGACGAGACCGTCTCGATGTCGCGCGCGGTGCAGGCGGCCGTCGATCTGACCTCCGCCGACGACACGCTGATCCTGGTCACCGCCGACCACTCGCACACGCTGAACTTCGTCGGCTATCCGGCGCGCGGCAATCCGATCCTGGGCAAGGTCCGCGGCCGTACCGGCGAAGAGGGCGACCCCACCGCCTATGCGCTCGATGCCACCGGCCTGCCCTACACCACGCTGTCCTATGCCAACGGCCCGGGCTACACCGGCGCCAGCGACCAGCAACCGGCCGGCCCCAAGACCCACCCCCACGCACCCCGCAGCGTCGAGCCGGCGCACGGACGTCCGGACCTGCGCGCGGTCGACACCGAGCACCCGGACTACATGCAGGAGGCGCTGGTGCCGATGAAGAGCGAGTCGCATGGCGGCGACGACGTCGGTATCTGGGCGCGCGGTCCGGGCAGCGACGCGGTGCGCGGCACGATGGAGCAGAACGCGATCTACCACATCATCGTGCAGGCCACGCCAGCCTTGCGTACCAAGCTGTGTGCAGATGGCCACTGCAACGCCGACGGCGTGCCGGTCGAGCTGCCGAGGCCGGCGCCGGCGCGCACGCACTGACGCACGTGCCCGCGGCCGCGCTAAGCTGCGCGGCATCTTCCCCATGACGAACGCGCGCATGAATCGTCTCGACGGCAAGGTCTGCGTGGTCACCGGCGCAGCCAGCGGCATCGGCCGGCGCATCGCCGAGGTCTATGCCGCGGCTGGCGGACGGGTGGTCGTCGCCGACCTGGCGGCCGAGGCCGCCGAGACGGTCGCCGGCCAGATCCGCAGCGCCGGCGGCGATGCCCTGGCGTTGGCGATGAATGTCGCCGACGAGGCGCAGGTCGTGGACGGGATCGCCCGCGCGATCGCGCATTACGGCAGGATCGACGTGCTGGTCGCCAACGCCGGCATCCAGATCGTCAGTCCGATCGTCGACTTCGACTTCACCGACTGGAAACGGCTGCTCGCAATCCATCTCGACGGCGCGTTCCTGACCACCCGCGAATGCCTGCGCGACATGGCCAAGCGCCGCGCAGGCGGCGCGATCATCTACATGGGCTCGGTGCATTCCCACCTCGCCTCCAAGCTCAAGGCCCCCTACGTCACCGCCAAGCACGGGTTGCTCGGCCTGGCCCGCACGGTGGCCAAGGAAGGCGCCGAATACGGCGTGCGCGCGAACGTGGTCTGCCCTGGCTTCGTGCGGACGCCACTGGTGGACAAGCAGATTCCCGAACAGGCACAGGCGCTGGGGCTGAGCGAGGACGAAGTCGTCAGCCAGGTCATGCTCAAGGACACCGTGGACGGCGAATTCACCACGCTCGACGATGTCGCCAACGTCGCGTTGATGCTGGCCGCATTCGAGACCAACGCGCTGACCGGGCAAAGCTTGAACGTCAGTCATGGGTGGTCGATGCAGTAACCGCAGGGCGACTGCGCATCGCTGAATCGAGGCTGGCTCGACGGGTGTTTTACGCCCCGACCTGGGGACAACCCCAGGTCCCGACGATAGGCCCGGCTCTTATCCTGAATGGGATCTCCCTTTCAGGTTCCGCATGAGCATTCAGCCCGCCGCATCGCACGCGCCGTCGTCGCTTCCCGCATCCCCGTCCACCGAGCCCGCGCGCCACACCGTGCAACCGGCCGAGAGCCTGGTTCAGATCGCGAACCAGTACGGTGTTTCGCCGCAGGACCTGCTCAAGGCGAACCCGCAGGTCGTGAACCCGGAGATGATCTATCCCAGCGACGAGCTGGTGATCCCCACGCGCACATCGCACAGCGACAGCCAGGGGGTCTCGATCTCCAACACCGGCGGCATCAGCGCCAATCAGGGCACGCGCACCGACGCCCGCACCACCTACACCAGCGATGCCGGCACCGTGCACCAGTCCACCACGTCGGCCAGCGGCAACGTGAGCGTCAATCCGGAGGCCGGCTCGGTCACCGCGTCGGGCGGCGTGTCCTTCAGCGAGTCGGTGAAATCGGCCAACGGCTATGGCGTGAGCTTCGGCGCCGGTGCGAATGCGTCGGTGACCGGCGGCGTCAACACCGCCGATGGCGTGACCACGTATAAGGCCTCGACCGACGTCTCGGTGTTCCTCAAGGGCGGCGTGAACACGCCGCAGGCCGGCGTCGAGCTCGGCCGGACCGACGGCATCCGCGCCAGCTACCAGGTCGCGATGCCGGCCGATGCCGGTGTCGACCCGCCGTCGGTCAACCCGTTCTCGCCGCGCTCGATGCCGGTGGGGTCCACCGTCACGATGAACGGCTCGGACTACACCACCAACGAATTCAAGGCGACCTTCCGCAATCTCGCCACGCAGACCAAGGTCACCGACGAGACCGGCGTCAGCACGGTGATCGCGCGCACCGGCGAGGACACCGTCCGCGTGACCGCGGGGCCGACCGAGGCGGTCAAGGCCTACAACGGCGTCGGCGTGGAGTTCGGGATCGGCAACGTCATGCTGGGCCGCAACGACAGCCTGTCGGGCGCGACGCTGCGCACCGCCGAGTTCGACCTGTCCACCGAGGCCGGCCAGGCCGCCTACAACGATTTTCTGGCCGCCGGCCGCATGCCCGAGAGCAACGGCGCCGGCATTGCCGACGTCGCCACCATCGAGCGCCTGGACTACAGCTCGCAGACCAATCTCAGCGCCAAGCTCGGGCCGGTGAACCTGTCGCTCGACGGCGCCCGCAATACCGGCAACATGGTCGTGACCACGCGTCCTGACGGCAGCGTCGAACGCAACGTCGACCTGCAGTACGCGGGCAATGTGCCGATGAACGTGACCCAGCGCTGGGACGCGAACGGCAACGAGATCGCCAGTGCGCGCGTCTACAGCTACGACGTCAAGGTCGACCAGAGCAATGTGCAGATGCTCAACGCCGCGTTGAGCGGCGGCCTCGACGGCACGCCGGTGCAGGAAGGCCAGACCGTGAGCCTGAGCTTCAGCGAGCAGCAGATGGCCGCACTGGCCGGCAAGACCGCCACCGCGGTCGGCAACGGTGCGCATATGAGCCTGGGCCACTTGCTGGGCTATCAGAACCGCAACGGCAGCTACCCCACGCCCGAGGCCTGGGACTTCGCACTCTCGCTGGGCCGCAACCTGGGCAACAGCGACTACGGCCTGTCGGAGCGGCTGTTCTCGATCTCCGACGGCAGCACGGCGGGCGGCTTCGGCGACCGCAGCTACGCACGCATCGACGCCGGCGTCACCGCGCACAAGTGAGACAGGACACGCCCCGGTCGGCCACACGCCGACCGGGGCGGTGTGCTTGATCGGGCTTTAGAACGGCTTGGCGATCACCAGATACACCACGCCCACCAGCAACAGCACTGGCACTTCGTTGAACCAGCGCAGCGCACGCGTCGAGGGCAGCGCGCGGCCGCGGCCGGCGCCCTTGAGCCAGCGGCCACCGACGACGAAATGCGCGAACAGCAGCGCCACCAGCAGCAGTTTGGCGTGCATCCAGCCCGCGCCGCCGACCATCGTCGGGAAATCCGGCAGCACCCGATAGCCCAGCCACAGCACCAGGCCCAGCGCGACCGCCAGGCCTGCCATCACGTGGCCGAAGCGATACAGCCGACGCCCCATCAGTACCAGCCGCTCGTGCACGTCGACGCGGCCCTGCGCCTCGACCAGGTTGATCAGGATCCGCGGCAAATAGAACGCAGCGGCGACCCAGGCCATCACGAACACCAGGTGAAACGTCTTGACCCACAGATAGGCTTGCATCGCGCGCTGGCTCCTCTGACTGGCGCATAGGATCGCATGTCGCTCCGCGTCCGTTCGCGCGCGGCACGGCCGCTTAGAATGGCCGCCCCTTTTGTGCCGGCATTTTCGATGGCCAAGCAGTACGACCGTGCCTATTTCGACCGCTGGTATCGCGCCGGCGACATCGGCGGACCGGCGCGCCTGGCGCGCAAGGTCGCGCTCGCGGTCGCGACCGCCGAATACCATCTCGAACGGCCATTGCGCAGCGTGCTCGACATCGGCTGCGGCGAAGGCGCCTGGCGCGCGCCGCTGCTGAAATTGCGCCCCAAGGCGCAGTATCTGGGCTTCGATGCCAGCCGCTACGCCGTCGCTCGTCATGGGCGCAGGCGCAACCTGCACCTCGCGCGCTTCGGCGATTTCGCGATGCTGCGGCCTTGCCCCCCGGTCGATCTGCTGGTGTGCAGCGACGTGATGCATTACCTGGACACGCGCGAACTCGATCGCGGCCTGCCCGGTCTGGCCGAGCTGTGCGGCGGTGTCGCGTTCCTGGAGACGTTCGCCCGTGAGGACGGCGCCGAAGGCGACGAGGACGGCTTTCGGCAGCGGCCTGCCCGCTTCTACCGCACGCGGTTCACCAGCGTGGGATTTCGCCCGCTCGGCTCGCATTGCTGGCTCTCGCCGGCCTTGGCCGACGCCGCCACCGCGCTCGAATTGGCGCCGATGACGGGCTGAATCCGGTCGCAATGCCGCAGGACCGGTTCATGCGGCCTAGAATATGTTGCAACGCACAACCCGCCCCGGATACCCGCCATGCTGTTCTATCAAATGCACGAACTTGGCCGCGCGTGGATGAAGCCATGGACGCTGCTGGCCGACGCCACCGCGCGCGCCTATGCGCCCGGCGGCACCTGGCTGTCGCAGTTGGCGGGTGCCGACCAGGTGGCCGCGGCCAATGAGCTGCTCTACCGGATCGGCAAGGACTACGAAAAACCGGCCTTCGACATCCATTCGGTCGAGCACAACGACCGCACCTATCCGGTCGTGCAGCTCGACGCGCTCGAACTGCCGTTCTGCAAGCTGCTGCGCTTCAAGCGCTACACCGACGACCCGGCGCACCTGGAGGTGATCCGCGCCCAGCCGCGGGTGCTGGTGGTCGCGCCGCTGTCGGGCCACCACGCCACGCTGTTGCGCGATACCGTGCGCACGCTGCTGCGCGACCACAAGGTCTACATCACCGACTGGGTGGACGCGCGGATGGTGCCCACCGAGTCCGGCGGGTTCTCGCTCGACGACTATGTCGCCTACATCGAGACCTTCATCCGCCACATCGGCGCTGAGGACCTGCACGTGATCAGCGTCTGCCAGCCCACCGTGCCGGTGCTCGCGGCGGTGTCGCTGATGGCTGCGCGTGGCGAGCCGACGCCGCGCTCGCTGGTGATGATGGGCGGGCCGATCGACACCCGGCAGTCGCCGACCGCGGTCAACAACCTGGCGACCGAAAAGCCGCTGTCGTGGTTCCAGCACAACGTCATCCACCCGGTGCCGATGAACTATCCGGGGCGCGGGCGTCTGGTCTATCCCGGCTTCCTGCAGCACATGGGCTTCATGGCGATGAATCCCGAGCGGCATCTGGAATCGCACCGCGCGTTCTACGAGAACCTGATCAAGGGCGACCTCGAGGACGCACAGGCGCACCGCCGGTTCTACGACGAGTACAACGCCGTGCTCGACATGCCGGCCGAGTACTACCTCGACACGATCCGCGTGGTGTTCCAGCAGCACCTGCTGCCGCGCGGGCGCTGGGTGGTGGCCGGCGAACCGGTCGACCCGTCGCGGATCACCGACACCGCGCTACTGACGGTCGAAGGTGAACTCGACGACATTTCCGGCGAAGGCCAGACGCGCGCAGCGCACACGCTGTGCACCGGCATCGCCGAGACCGACCGCGCCCACCTCACCGTCGAAGGTGCGGGCCACTACGGCATCTTCAGCGGCCGCCGCTGGCGCAACCAGGTCTACCCGCAGGTCCGCGACTTCATCGCCGCGCACGGCGGCTCGGCCGCGACGCCGCAGCGCACGGCGCCCAAGACACCATCGCCCCCGCGCAAGGGCACGCGCAAGAACGGCTTCGGGCCCCCGCCGCGAAAACCGGGTTCAGAGTGAAAGTTCGCATCCCTAAATTGCACTCTGACCCCGGTTTTGTGTTTGCGGAGCAGGGACGCAATGCCCGGCCCGCGCGATGCGCTCAGGACGACCGCACTGCGCGAGCGGGCAGACGCAAGCGTCCTTCCGACCAGGCGAGAAACCCCCCAAAAAACCCCGCTTCCGGCAAGCGGAAGCGGGGTGGGATGCCGCGCGCCGATGGCTCAGACGCGGGTGTCTTGCCGTGCGCCCTGCGACCGGCCCGCGCCCTGGCGGTGCGGCCTGGGACCGGCGTGCGCATGCGCGCCGCGCTCCTGCGGCTTGCCATGACCGCGCGCCGCGGGCTTGCGCGGCGGACGCTGGCCGCCGGGCTTCTGCTCGCCCATGCGCGCGCCCGGACGACCGCCGGCGGGCTGGCGACGCTGACCGCCGCCGTTCTTCGGGATCGGCGTATCCAGCCGGACCGGCTGGCTCGGCTCGTAGCCCTCGACCGCGCTCATATCGATCTCGGCCTTGAGCATGCGCTGGATCTGGCGCAGCAGACCGCCCTCCTCCGGCGACACCAGCGACAGCGCCTCGCCCGACGCGCCGTTGCGGCCGGTCCGGCCGATGCGGTGCACGTAGTCCTCGGCGACCATCGGCAGATCGTGGTTGATCACCAGCGGCAGGTTCGGAATATCGAGTCCGCGCGCGGCGACGTCGGTCGCGACCAGGATGCGGGCGCGGCCGGACTTGAACGCATCCAGTGCCTTCTGCCGCTGCGCCTGGCTCTTGTTGCCGTGGATCGCCACCGACGGCAGACCGGACTCGGCCAACTGCTCGGCCAGGCGGTTGCAGCCGTGCTTGGTCTTGCCGAACACCAGCACCTGGTCGGTGTGGCGCTTGGACAGCAGATCGACCAGCAGATCGCGCTTGCGGCTGTTGTCGACCGGGTGGGCGCGGTGGGCGATGGTGTCGGCGATCGTGCTGTTGGCCGCGACCTGCACCTGCTTGGGATCGCGCATGAACTCCAGCGCCAGCGCCTTGATCCGCGGCTCGAACGTGGCCGAGAACAGCAGCGTCTGGCGCGCCTTGGGCACACGGCCGAGGATGCGCTTCATCTGCGGCAAAAAGCCCATGTCGAGCATGCGGTCGGCTTCGTCGAGCACCAGCAGCTCGACCGCGTCGAGCTTGGCATGGCCCGAATCCATATGGTCGAGCAGGCGACCCGGACAGGCGACGAGGATGTCGACGCCACGGCGCAGGTTATCGATCTGCGGCTGCATGCCTGCGCCGCCGAAGATCGTCGTGACATTCATGCGCAGGTGGCGGCCGTACGCCTTGAGGTTGTCGGACACCTGCACCGCGAGCTCGCGGGTCGGCACCAGGATCAGCGCGCGCGGCTTGCGCGGCCCCTTGGGCGGGGTCTCCTTGGCCAGGCGCTGCAGCAGCGGCAGGCCGAACGCGGCAGTCTTGCCGGTGCCGGTCTGGGCGCCGCCCAGCACATCGTGTCCGCCCAGCACCAGCGGGATGGCTTCGGCCTGGATCGGGGTGGGGGTGGTGTAGCCGGTTTCGGTCAGCGCGCGCAGCAGCGCGGGCGACAGCCCGAGGGTTTCGAACGTGGTCATGCAAGGACTCCTGTGGGCCAGTCCACGTCCCGGCGGCCCGCGCGTGCGGGCGACAGCCGATGGCCGTGACGATGGCGATGGACCCCGGAGCTATCCGTAAACCGCGCTGCGAGATCCGATGTGACGGCACCGGGAACGCCCGGGCACCGTGTCTGCGCGACGAAAGACGTGCGGGATAAGGACCGGAACGGCGCGAAGCGCCGACGGCATACCAGGATCGTGACCGGGTCCGGGGACCTTGGGTGGGCGACCGCGCTGCAGGACCCGCCCATTCTAGGGCACTGCGGCCCGCGGCGCCATCGTCGCGGACCGGGTCTGTGCGTTGCACAGCGCATATGGCACGCTGCGTCGGGTTCCCGTTCACGGAGTTTTCGATGGCCTCTGGTTCCGGCGCCCACGGCGGCGCGGTCACGCTCGGTCGCTGGCTGCTCGCCGCGGTCTTCATCGTCGCCGGCGCGCTGCGCCTGTGGGCGGCGCTGCGCGGCGCGCCGACCTCCGACACGACGCTGGCCTTCAGCCTGGCCCAGTTGCTGGTGGGCGTGCTGATCGTCGCCGGCTGGCAGCTGCGCTGGACCGCGTTGGCGGCCGTCGTACTGGTGCTCATCGATGCCCTGCTCTCGCATCCGTTCTGGGCGGTGCGCGCTGCCGCCCGCACCGGTCAGATGCTGCAGTTCCTGCAGCAACTGGGGCTGGCCGGCGGTTTCCTGTTGTTGTCGGCGATGGCGCCGAGGCGCTGACCGATGGCCGCCGACGCCCACGACACCACCGGTCAGTTGGTCCAACTGGTCGCGTTGCTGGGTGCAGCGGTCGTCGCCGTACCGCTGTTTCGACGGTTCCGTCTGGGCTCGGTGCTCGGCTATCTCGCCGCGGGCCTGGCGATCGGCCCGTTCGGCCTGGGCTGGTTCTCCGACCCACAGGCGATCCTGCATGTGGCCGAACTGGGCGTGGTGATGTTCCTGTTCGTGATCGGCCTGGAGATGCGGCCCTCGCACCTGTGGGCGTTGCGCCGGCAGATCTTCGGGCTGGGCGCCTTGCAGATCCTGCTCGCGACCACCGCGCTGACCCTGGTGGCGTATGCGTTCGGCTTCCCCTGGCCGGTCGCGTTCGTCGGCGCCGCCGGCTTCGTGATGACCTCGACCGCAGTGGTCATGCAACTGCTGTCGGAGCGCGGCGAGATCGCGCTGCCGCACGGCCGCAAGATCGTCTCGGTGCTGCTGTTCGAAGACCTGCTGATCGTGCCGTTGCTGGCCTCGATCGCGTTCCTGTCGCCGACGCCGGAGGCCGCGGCCGACGCGCCGTCGCGCTGGACGGCGATCGCGATCGGCATCGGCTCGCTGGCCGCACTGGTCGTGGCCGGCATCTACTTGCTCAATCCCCTGTTCCGGATCCTCGCCGCCGCGCGCGCGCGCGAGGTGATGACCGCCGCCGCGCTGCTGGTGGTTCTCGGTGCGGCCTTGCTGATGCAACTGGGCGGGCTGTCGATGGCGATGGGCGCATTCCTGGCCGGCGTGCTGCTGTCCGAATCCGCGTTCCGGCACCAGATCGAAGCCGACATCGAGCCGTTCCGCGGCCTGCTGCTGGGCCTGTTCTTCCTTGGCGTGGGCATGGCATTGGATGTGGCGGTGGTGGTCGAGGACTGGCCGCTGATCGTCTCGGCGGTGCTGGCGTTGATGGCGACCAAGGCCCTGTGCATCTACGTCGTCGCGCGTGTCACCCGCAGCGGCCATCGCGAAGCGCTCGTACGCGCGGTGCTGATGGCCCAGGGTGGCGAGTTCGCGTTCGTGCTGTTCGCCGCCGCGGCTGCGAGCGGCCTGATCCAGGCCCGGGTCAACGCCACCCTGACCGCCGTCGTCGTGCTGTCGATGGCGCTTACCCCACTGGTGGTCCTGGCCGCTGGACGCTGGACAGCCCGCCGTGATCGGCCCTCGCTCGATGGCGTGGAGGCCGTCGCCGACCAGACCGGCAGCGTGCTGATCATCGGCTTCGGTCGCTTCGGTCAGGTCATGAGTCAGTCGCTGCTGGCCCGGGACGTCGACGTGACGATCATCGACACCGACATCGAGATGATCCAGAGCGCCGCCGACTTCGGCTTCAAGGTCTACTACGGCGACGGCACCCGGCTCGATGTGCTGCATGCCTCGGGTGCGCACAGCGCCCGCGCGATCGCGGTCTGCGTCGACGATCGCGATGCCGCCGACCGCATCGTCGAGCTGGTCACCCACGAGTTCCCCCAGGCCCGGCTGCTGGTCCGCGCCTACGACCGCGAGCATGCGCTGAAGCTGGTCAATGCCGGCGTCGACGTGCAGGTACGCGAGACCTTCGAATCGGCGGTGCTGTTCGGCGCCGCTGCGCTGCGTGCACTCGGGGTCGACGACGACGAAGCCGATGCGATCGCCGCCCAGGTGCGCCGCCTCGACGCCGAACGCTTCGACCTGGAAACCGCGAACAACGACACCCGCGCTGGCATCCCGCTGCTGATCAAGAACACCGACGCGCCAGGCCCCAAGCCCGTGCCGTTCACCCGGCCGCGGCGCGAGGGGCGGTCGTTGAACGATGATCCCGCGCCTCCGCCCGCCGACCCGCACTGACAGCCGCCCGATACTCAGCACGGGCGACGATCGACCTCGTTGACCATGCGGAATCTGGCGATTGCCGCATGACCTTCGACACCCCCAGGCGCCCGGGGGCAGGCGTAGAGTGCGCGCTCACAGGGCGCCGTCCGGCGCCGCTCTCCCGGAGACTGTCTTGATTGCCATCGTTCCCAAGCGCCTGCTGCTGACCGGCGCCGTTGTGCTCGCGCTGTCCGCCTGCTCGGGCGGCCAGGACGCCGCGGCCCCCGCCGCCGACGCACCGCAGACGGCCCAGGCGCCGACATTCCATCTCGACGAGACCGCGCTGCCGCCCTACAACCGCTTCCTGATCGACGATCTGGACACGACCAAGAACGCCTGCGCCGACTTCGGCGGCTACGTCAACGGCAAGTGGCTGGCGGCCAATCCGATCCCCGGCGACCGCAGCTCCTGGGGCGCGTTCGAAATGCTCGACGAGCGCTCGACCGCGGTTCAGCACCAGCTCGCCCAGCAGGCAGCCGAACACACCGATGCGACCGGCATCGAGAAGCTGGTCGGCGATTTCTGGGCCACCGGCATGGACGAGGCCGCGATCGAAGCGCAGGGGCTGGCGCCGCTGCAGGGCGAACTGGCCGCGATCGATGGCCTGACCGACAGCGCGTCGATCGCGCAGTGGCTGCGTGCGAGCGCGGCCAAGGGCCAGGGCTTCCTGTGGGGCATCGGCGCGATGCCGGACTTCAAGGATTCCTCGGTCAATATCGCGGCGACCGGCCAGGGCGGCCTCGGCCTGCCCGACACCACCTACTACAGCGCCGCCGACAAGGCCGGTATCCGCGAGGCCTACGTCGCCCATATCGCCAAGGTGCTCGAACTGTCGGGTGTGCCGGCCGAGCAGGCCCAGGCGCAGGCCAAGGAGGTGATGGCATTCGAGACCCGCATCGCCAAGGTCTCCAAGTCCCGCGAGGCGTTCTCGCGCGATGTCGGGCTGTACTACAACCCGATCACCGTGGCCGAGGCCGACAAGCTCACGCCGAACTTCCCGTGGACGACGTTCTTCGAGTCGCAGGGCGTTGCGGTGCCGCAGACGCTGTCGCTGTCGGTGCCCGAGTTCCACCAGGAAGTCGACAAGATGCTGGTCGACGTGCCGGTCGAGCAGTGGAAGGCCTACCTGCGCTTCCACCTCGTCGACGGGGCCTCGCCGTACCTGTCGGATGCCTTCGTGCAGCAGCACTTCGCGTTCTACGACCGCACGCTGGGCGGCCAGAAGGAAATCGAGCCGCGCTGGAAGCGGGTGCTGGGCACGGTCGACAACGAGATCGGCCACGCGATGGGCCAGCTGTACGTGCAGGTCGCGTTCCCGCCGGAGTCCAAGGCCAAGATGGAGGCGCTGATCGCCAACCTCAGCGATGCGCTCAAGCAGCGCATCGAGCACCTGGAGTGGATGAGCCCGGAGACCAAGCGCAAGGCGCTGGCCAAGTGGGAGACGTTCGAGCCGCGCGTGGGCTACCCGGACAAGTGGCGCGACTGGAGCGGCTTGACGACCTCGCGCGACAGCTATCTGGGCAACGTGCTGGCGGCGACCGAGTTCAACTACAAGTGGGATCTGGGCAAGATCGGCAAGCCGGTCGACAAGTCCGAGTGGGGCATGCGCCCGCAGACCGTCAATGCCTCCTACAACCCGCTGGCCAACCAGCTGACGTTCCCGGCCGCGATCCTGCAGCCGCCGTTCTTCGATCCCGAAGCCACCGACGAGATGAACTACGGCGGCATCGGCGCGGTGATCGGCCACGAGATGACGCACGGCTACGACGACCAGGGCGCGCGCTTCGGACCCACCGGCAACATGGAGGACTGGTGGACGCCGGAGGACTTCGCCGGCTTCAAGGCGCGGACCGGCAAGCTCGTCCAGCAGTTCAACGACTACCGCCTGCCGGATGGCCGTGCGCTCAACGGCAACCACACGCTGGGCGAGAACATCGCCGACCTGGGCGGCCTGGCGACGGCCTACGATGCAATGAAGAAGGCCACCGCCGGTACGCCCGACCCGATGACCGACGGCATGACCCGCGACCAGCGCTTCTTCCTGAGCTGGGCCACGGTGTGGCGCCGCAACTTCACGCCCGAGCAGCTGACCCAGCGGCTGGCGACCGACGAGCATGCGCTCTCGTCGTTCCGCGCGATCGGCGCGCCGTCCAACCTGCCGGCGTTCGCGGCCGCGTTCCAGTGCAAGCCGGGCGACCCGATGGTGCGCGACGGCGAGCGCCAGGTGGTGATCTGGTAAGGCCTCGGCCAGCCCCGACCGGCTGACCAGCGAGGCCCGGCGGCGACGCCGGGCCTCGTCGTTTTCCGGCCCGCCGCGGCGTTGGCGGACGCCCGCCGACCGGCGCCGGGAACGCCGCGCGCGTCTGCACGTCGGCCTCTACGGCGCTTGCTAGACTTGCCCGCATCACGCCGAACGGAAGCCGCAATGTCGATCCATTCCCCCCTCGCCCGCCCGGCCCTGCTCGCCGCGTCGATCGCCCTGCTCGTGGGCCTGAGCACCGACGCCGATGCCCAACGCCGGCGCGCAGCCGCCCCCAAAGGCCCGCCGCCAGTCACCGCCTGCAGCGACCTGTACGCCGCGGTCAACAAGGACTGGCTGGCCGCCAACGTCCTGGTCGCCGGCCAGGGCACGCGCTCGGCGCTCGGCGAACTGCAGGCGCTGGCGCAACAGCAGCAGTACGACCTGCTCGATGCCGCGATGCAGGCGCCGCAGAACAACGTGCAGCAGTTGCTGGGCGATTTCTGGGCCAGCGGCCTGGACGAGGCCGCGGTCGAGGCGGACGGCGCCAAGCCGATCGCACCACTGATCGCGCGCATCGACGGCATCCGCCGCACCCGTGACATCGCGCCGTCGATCGCCGCGCTGCATTCGGTCGGCATCCCGGTGGTCTTCAACTTCGGTGCCGAGGTCGATGTGGCGGACCTCAATCGCAACATCGCCTACTTCGTTCAGGGCGGCCTGGGCCTGCCCGACCCGGCCTACTACAGCCGTGGCGATGCCCAGACCCAGGCGGTGTTCGCGCAGTACACGCAGTACGTGCGCAACATCCTGGCGCTGACCGGCACCACCGAGGACCGGCTCGAGGCCGACACCGCGCTGGTGCTCGACCTGGAGCGCCGCATCGCCGCCGCCTCCAAGCCGCTGGCCGACATCCGCGACCCGCGCACGCAATACGCGCTGGTCGACGTCGCCGGCCTGGGCAAGCAGTACCGTCGCCTGCAACTGGAGGATTTCCTCCAGGCGCAGCACGTGACCGCCACCCAGGTCTCGCTGGCCGATGCGGCGCTGTTCCAACAGCTCGATACGCTGGTCAACACGCTCAAGCCCGAACAGTGGAAGGCCTATCTGCGCTTCCATATCGGCAATGCGATGGCGCCGTACCTGTCCAAGCGCTTCCGCGATGCCGAATTCGATTTCCACGGTCGCATCCTGCGCGGCGAAGCCGCCCAGCCCGAGCGCCGGCAACAGGTGCTGGCGGCGATCAACCGCGCCGCCGGCCCGATGGTCTCGCGCGAGTACATCGGCCGCCACCTGCCCGACGCCACCCGTGCGCGCGCCGAGACGATCGCCGGCCAGGTGCGCGACGCGCTGGGACGCGGCATCGACCGCAGCACCTGGATGAGCGAGCCGACCAAGGCCGAAGCGCGCGCCAAGCTGGCGAAGCTGCGGATCGAAATCGGCGCACCGGTGCAGGACATCGACTACACCGTCCAGCCGATGGGCCGCGGCAGCTTCGGCAGCAACATGCTCATCGCCGCGACCTGGCGTCACGGCCAGGAAATGCGCCGCATCGGCCAGACCAATGCCGCCCGCCGCTGGGACGTGTTGCCGCAGACACCGGCGCTGGCCTACGACCCGGCGCAGAACCGGATCATCGTCTCGGCCGCGGTGCTGCAGGCGCCGGTGCTGGACATGGCCCAGGACAGCGCGGCGCACTACGGCACCTTCGGCGCGCTGGTCGGCCATGAGATGAGCCGCGCGGTCGACATCAAGGGCAAGTCGGTCGTCAGCAACGACGCCCTGCGCACCTGGTGGACCCCGGCCGACGATGCGGCGTGGATGCAGGCGACCGACCGCCTGGTCACCCAGTACAACGGCTATCCCTATCCCGGCCTGGCCGGGGTCAACGTCAACGGGGCATTGACCCGCGACGAGAATGCCGCCGACCTGGCGGGCGTGGAGCTGGCCTGGGATGCGCTGCAGCAGGCCACGCCCGAGCTCGCCAAGCCGTCGCGCGAGGCGTTCTTCAACGCCTGGGCGCAGTTGTGGCGGCAGCAGTCGGCGGTCGATACCGCGACGCGCAACGCCGCGACCAGTCCGCAGGCCCCCGGCCAGTGGCGCGCCAACGGCCCGGTCGCCAACCTGCCGGCGTTCGCCGAGACCTTCCAGTGCAAGGCCAGCGACGCGCTCAATCGCAAGGCCGAGGACCAGGTCCGGATCTGGCGATAAGCCGCGTTTGGGGATTGGGGCGTCGCACCCGACCAGGAAACGCGAGCCGCGCTCGTCTCCGAAGCCGGGTTGCGCGCGCCATGGCCAAAACCGGGGTCAGAGTGCAGTTTCGCGACGCGAAATTGCACTCTGACCCCGGTTCTGCGGTTCTGGGACCCGGTGTTGAGAAGCGCCAAAAAGAAGGCCGCACACTGTGCGGCCTTCTTCGTTTTCGAGCAGTGCGGTCGATCGAGGCACCCGCTTCTACGCATCCTCAATCACGACTTCCGAGACTGCCTCCCCGCTCACAGCCGCCGCACGTGACGGCGACTGCGGTTGAACGGCGGGCGACCGCGCCAGTTCTGGATCAGCAGCCAACCGAACAGCATGCCGCCCAGGTGCGCGAAGTGCGCCACGCCCGAGCGCGTGCCGGTGATGCCGAGTACCAGCTCGACCAGGCCGTAGACGATGACCAACGTGCGCGCCCGCATCGGGATCGGCGGAAACAGCAGCATGATCCGCTGATTCGGAAACAGCATGCCGTAGGCCAGCAGCAGGCCGAACACCCCGCCCGACGCGCCGAGCGTGGGATAGGGAAACGCCCCTTGGGTCAGCGACCACGTCACCACGGCGAGCTGGCACAACCCGGCACCGACCACGCACACCAGGTAGTAGGTCACGAAGCGGCGCGTGCCCCAGGTGTACTCGAGCTGGGAGCCGAACATCACCAGCGCCAGCATGTTGAACACCAGATGCGCGAGATTGCGTGGATCGTGCATGAAGCCGTAGGACAACAGCTGCCACGGCTGGAAGCCCAGCCCACCGGCGTCGGCACCGCCCAGCGGCCAGAGCATGAACGGCGCGAGCAGGCCGCCGATCACCAGTTGCAGCAGGAACACCACGACATTGATGGCCAGAATCACTTTGACGGCCTGCGGCAACCTCGGGAACATCGGCACTCCTCGTTATGCGCGCCCATGATACCGGCGCGCCGTGTCGACTGCGTCGCCTTCAGTCGCGCGCGTCCGGTCCCCACAACGCCGCATCGAGCCCATCGTCGGCCGGCATGCGCACGCGCCCTCGCACGACCGCCACGCCTTCGGCGCGCAACAGGCGGACCTGCGCCTCGAAGCCGGGCGAGCCCTCAGGAAACGCGATGCGCCCATCGCTGCGGACGATGCGGTGCCAGGGCAGCGCCGGCCCGTCGTGGTCGCGCAACACCCGCGCGACCAGCCGTGCCCGGCCCGGCAATCCGGCGCGACGGGCGATGTGGCCATAGCCGGCGACCCGCCCGGCGGTCACCGCGCGGATCGCATCCACGATGCGGGCGTGCGGATACGGGTCGGGCGCCTTCGACGGCGATGCGGGCCGCTCGGCCCGCGCGGTTTTCGCCCGGCGGCCGGCCGTCACACCCAGCCGAAGTGGTGGAACACCCGGAACAGGCCGTAGGCGATGCCGCCCGACATCGGGATCGTCAGGATCCAGGCCCAGATCATCTTGTTGACCACCGACCACTTGATCGCATTCAGCCGCTTGGCGGTGCCCACGCCCATGATCGCCGAGGAGATGTTGTGGGTGGTGGAGACCGGAATGCCCAGCGACGACGCGGCGAGGATCACCGACGCAGCGCTGGTCTCGGCCGCGAAGCCGTGGATCGGGTGCAGCTTGACCAGCTTGTGGCCCAGCGTCTTGATGATCCGCCAGCCGCCCGCGGCGGTGCCCGCGGCCATGACCAGCGCACAGGAGATCTTGATCCACAGGTCGATGTCGCCATCGTTGAGCGCGGCGTCGGAGGGATGCAGGAACGCCAGCCAGCCCGGCAGGTTGTCCAGCGTGCCCACGCTCTGCGCGCTGACCAGGGTCAACGCGACGATGCCCATCGTCTTCTGCGCATCGTTCATGCCGTGCGCGAAGCCCATGCCGGCGGCCGAGACGATCTGGCTCTTGCCGAAGAACGCATTGACCCAGCGCGGCCGCGCGATGCGCGCCAGCACGCCGCCACTGCGCGCCATCATCGAGATCACGAAAAACAGCACGCCCATCATCAGAAAGCCGGCCGCAAAGCCCAGCACCGGCGAGCTGACCATCGGCACGACCACTTTCCACAGCACGCCGGCGCTCTGCCAGAACGGCGTCGCCGGCTCCGACCACACGACCACGTCGAAGTTGTTGGAGGCCGCGGCCAGCGCGGCGCCGATCAGGCCGCCGATCAGCGCATGCGAGGACGACGACGGCAGGCCCCACCACCAGGTGATCAGGTTCCAGATGATGCCGCCCAGCAGCGCGCACAGGATCAGCTGCGAGCCGACGTCGATCACCCCGGCGTTGATCAGGCCCGAGGAGATCGTCTTGGCGACCGCGGTCCCCATCAGCGCGCCGATCAGGTTCATCGACGCCGCCAGCCCGACCGCCTGCATCGGCGAGAGCACCTTGGTGGCGACGACCGTCGCGATCGAGTTGGCGGTGTCGTGAAACCCGTTGATGTATTCGAACACCAGCGCGGTCGCGACCACGATCAGCACGAGGGTCAGCATGGTCGGCAGCCCGTCAGGAGTTCTTGAGCACGATCTCGTAGGCCACGACACCCGCCTCGCGGCAGCGGTCGATGGCCTTCTCGAGGATCTCGAAGAACTCCTTGAGCAGGAACATCTGCAGCGGATCGAGCTTGCCCGAGTAGATGTCGCGGTAGAGCTCGAGCATCAGCCGATCGGCCTCGTTCTCCAGCGCACGCAGCTCGTCGTTGAGCGCCTTCATCGGCTCGAGCTTCATGCTGCGCAAAGTCTTGACCATCTTCACCACCACCGCCGATGCCTGTTCGAGCATCGCCGCGCGCGGCGCGAAGTCGATGTGTTCCAGGTGCTGGGTGGCCAGCGAGTAGCGATCGGCGAACTTCTCGATCTGCTTGGGAATCTTGTACAGCGCCGAACCGAGCGCCTCGATGTCCTCGCGTTCGATCGGGGTGATGAAGCTGTCGACCAGTGCCTGGCTGATCTTGTCGGAGGCCTCGCGCTCGCGCATGCGCGCCAGCTTGAAGGCATCGAGCGCGGGCTGCCGGTCGGCCTCCTTGAGCATCGCGTGCAACGCGATGGCGCTGTCGTGCGCGGCGACCGCCGCCTCCTCGAGCAGGGTGTAGAACTGGTTGCCTTGGCCGAAGATGGTTTGCAGGGAGAACATGCCGACGCCTTTGTCCGCGCACCCGCGGGGCCGGGCGCTTGCGCAAGGGCGAATTATGACGGCTCCGTGACGCCTGCGACCACCCCGGACGTGCCCGGGGTCGTCACGCGGCCACCTGTTATAGTCCGGCCCGCGCCCTCCTGCGCTGCCCGCCCCCCATGGACGACGACCCTAGACCGCCCTTCGCCCGCCGATGCCCGCGCCCGCCGGCCTTCACCACCGGCCACGGCCTGAACACGGGCGCCGTCGATGATTGAGCTGATCCTCATCGTCCTGGCGCTGATCGCCTGCAACGCGTTCTTCGCGCTGTCGGAAATGTCGGTCGTGACGTCCCGCAAGCCGCGCCTGAAGCAAATGGCCGAGCGGCGCGGCGCGCGCACGGCCCTCGAGCTGGCCCAGCACCCCGAGCGCTTCCTGTCGACCGTCCAGGTCGGCATCACGCTGATCGGCGTACTGACCGGCATGCTCGGCGGCGACGCGCTGGGCAGCGCCATCGGCAGTTGGCTGGCGTCGAGGCTGCCGGCGCTGGGCGCCTATGCGGCCACCGCCGGCACGGTGCTGGCCGTTGGCCTGATCACCTTCCTGACCATCGTGTTGGGCGAACTGCTGCCCAAGCGGCTGGCACTGCTGGCGCCCGAGCGGGTGGCCAGCGTGGTCGCGCTGCCGATGCATTGGCTGTCGCGGATCGCAACCCCGGCCGTGTGGCTGCTCAGCGCCTCCGTGCGCGGCCTGCTGCGGCTGCTGCGGCTCAACGACACCGAAGCGGCCCAGGTGACCGAAGAAGAGATCCGCATGCTGGTGAGCGAGAGCCACGAGCAGGGCGTGATCGACGCCGACGAACGCAACATGGTCAATCGCGTGCTCACGCTGGGCGACCGCGATGCCGAGACGCTGATGACGCCGCGCACCCGGATCGCCTGGCTCGACGTGTCGGCCAGCTTCGAAGAGAACCTGGCGCGGATGCGCGACACGCCCTACTCGCGCTACCCCGTGCTGCGCGGCAACGATGCCGACGTGGTCGGGGTGCTGGAGATCAAATCGCTGATCGACCGGCTCGATGCGGGGGCGTTCGACCTGTTCAAGTACCTGCGCGAGCCGCTGTTCGTGTCCGAGTCGACGCCGGCGATGAAGCTGCTGGAGATCCTGCGCGAAAACCAGCAATCGCTGGCGCTGGTGGTCGACGAGTACGGCGACATCACCGGCATGGTCACCGTCAACGACGTCATGGAAGCGGTGATCGGCCGCACCCAGAGCAGTGGCGTGGACGCCTCGCCGCTGGTCGTCACACGCGCTGACGGCTCGCTGCTGGTCGACGGCAGCCTGTCGGTCGAGGCGGTCCGCGAGCTGCTCGGCGGCGGCACGCTGCCGGGTGAGGACGAACACCTGTTCCACACCGCGGCCGGCATGACCATCGCCCAGTTCGGACGCATCCCCAACGTCGGCGAGCACTTCGACGCCAACGGCTGGCGGGTGGAGATCGTCGACCTGGACGGGCCGCGCGTGGACAAGCTGCTGCTGCAGCGCCTGCCCGAGGCCGAGGCCGACAATGCGGCCTGACGGGCCTGCGATGCGTTCGCGCGAGGAAGCCTCGACCCGGGAACTGCTCGCGGCGATGGCGGCGGGCGATCCTGGCGACCAGTTGCGCTTCCGCGACCTGCTGGCCGGCCTGGACAAGCGCGTGTTCGGCATGATGCTGTTCGTCGCCACGCTGCCGGCCTTCATCCCGATCCCTGGGGTCGGCGGCGCGGTCGGCGGCCCGCTGGTGATCTTCGTCGGGCTGCAGCTGCTGATCGGGCTGCGCAAGCCGTGGCTGCCCAGCTTCATCGCCGAGCGCGGCCCGCACCGCAGCGCCGTGCAGCGGTTCGAGACCGTGCTCGAGCCCTGGTTCCGACGCCTGGAGCGGGTCAGTCGCCCGCGGCTGCCGGGCGTCCTCGACCATCGCGCAGCGACCATGTTCACCGGTCTGCTGCTGGTGCTGCTGGGAATCTTGCTGGCGCTGCCGATCCCGTTCACCAACTATGTCTTCGCCGTGCTGCTGCTGGCCTATGCACTGGCGCTGCTCGAACGCGACGGCGCCCTGCTGCTGGTCGCCTGGGCCGCCGGCCTGCTGGCGATCGGCGTGTTCGGTGTGCTCAGCGGCGCGCTGGCCGCCGCTGCGACAGACTGGATCTCGCGGCTCACCTAGCCCGGCAACGCGGCCAGCCGATCAGCGGCCGCGCTCGCCAGCGAGCTGCGCCATGCGCTGAGCGTCGGCCAGGATGCCGCGCAGCAGCCGGACTTCCTTCTCGTCGAGCCCGGTGCGCACGAACAGCCGGCGCAGCTTGCGCATCGCCGAGTCCGGCGCCCGCCCCTTGTGGAAATCGATCGCCTCGAGCGTGTCGGCCAACTGGGCGAAGAAGCCTTCGAGCTGCGCGTGCGGCACGGCGTCTGCCGACGCCGGCACGACCGCCTGAGGAGCGGAGGCCTCGCCCAGCAGCGCCAGCCGCAGCTCGTAGCTGAGCACCTGCACCGCGGCCGCGAGGTTCAGCGAGCTGTAGTCGGGATTGGCGGGGATGTGCACGGCCGCATGGCACAGCTGCAACTCCGAATTCTCAAGCCCCGTGCGCTCGCGACCGAACACCAGCGCGACCTCGCCGCCGGCCAGCGCCTGCGCGTGCGCCGCAGCCGCCGCCTCGTGCGGACGCAGCTCGCGCAATTGCACCCGACGGCTGCGCGCGGTGCAGCCGAGCACGAACCGGCAGTCGGCGACCGCCTCGGCCAAGGTGTCGAAGCGCGCGGCCGAGGCCAGCACGTCGTCGGCGCCGGCAGCCATCGCCTCGGCGTCGGTATGGGGGAACTTCTGCGGCGCGACCAGCACCAGACGCTGCAGTCCCATCGTCTTGAGCGCGCGTGCGGCCGAGCCGATGTTGCCGGGATGCTGGGTGCCGACGAGCACGATGCGCAGGCGCGCAGCGATCGTGTCGGGCGAAGAGTCAGGATTGAGGGGCGCTTGCATGCCGCGAATGGTAAACTGCCCGACCGGCCAAGCGCCGGCACTGCTCTTTTTCCCCTCGAACCCGCCCGCGCCCGGAGTCGTCCGCGATGCTTCAACCTGCTGTCAACATCATGGTCAAGGCGGCGCGTGCCGGCGGCAACGTCCTGCTCCGCAACATGCACAAGCTCGACGCGCTCAACGTCGTCGAGAAGGCACGGCTGGACTACGCGAGCGAGGTCGACGGCCTGGCCGAAGAGGCGATCGTCAAGGAACTGCGCCGGGCGCACCCCGATTACGCCATCCTCGGCGAGGAAGGCGGTGCCAAGCCCGGCCGAGGCGGTGCGAGCCGCTACACCTGGGTCATCGATCCGCTGGACGGCACCAGCAATTACCTGCGCGGCTTCCCCCACTGGTGCGTGTCGATCGCGCTGGTCGAGGGCGGCGAGCCGCTGCACGGCGTGATCTTCGATCCGCTGCGCAACGAACTGTTCACCGCCACGCGCGGCGCCGGCGCCCAGCTCAACGAACGCCGCATCCGCATCGCCGACCGCAAGGACCTGTCGGGCGCGATGATCGCCACCGGCTTCGCCCCGCGCGAGCGCAAGCGTGCCGGTGCGCAGCTGCGCGCGGTCGACGCTCTGCTCGAGTCCGCCGAAGACGTCCGCCGCGCCGGCTCGGCCGCGCTGGACCTGGCCTACGTCGCCGCCGGCCGCTGCGACGCCTACTTCGAGGCCGGCGTGCACCCCTGGGACATCGCGGCCGGCGTGCTGCTGGTTCGTGAGGCTGGCGGTCGCGTCAGCGACTTCAAGGGCCGCGCCACCGGGCCGCTCAATGTCGCCTTTGCCGGCGGCCGCCCGATCCTTGCCGCCAATGTGCGCCTGATCGAACCGCTGCAGCAGGTGCTGGTGTCGTCGGGGTACGCAAAGGAATTCGACTGACCCATCGGGCCAGTCGCAGGATCCGCAGACGCGGATCCCAGCCCCCGGAAACAGAAAAGCCACGCATTGCGTGGCTTTTTCTTCGTCCCGGCCCGGACAAGAACCGGGGTCAAAATCCGGGGTCTGCGTGCATTTTCGCCCGGCTAAAATTGCACTCTCACCCCGGTTTTGACCCGGCCGCCGGCCTTACGGCCGGCGTGCCAGGGCCGCTTCGTCCTTGGCCTTGGGCAACAGGTCCTGCTTGGTGACGCGCAGCACGCCGTAGGTCAGCAGCGGACAGGCGATGAAGATCGACGACAAGGTGCCCACGACCGCGCCCATCATCTGCGTCAGCGCCAGACCTTCGAGCGAGCCGCCGCCGTAGAGAAACAGCGCCAGCACCGACAGGAAGAACACCAGCGAGGTGATAATCGTGCGCGAGAGCGTCTGGTTGATCGAGCGGTTGAAGATCTCCAGCGGCTCGGCCCGCACGCCGCGGAAGTTCTCGCGCACGCGGTCGAACACCACGATGGTGTCGTTGATCGAGAAGCCCATCACCGACAGCAGACCCGCAAGCACGGTCAGATCGAACTCGCGACCGGTCAGCGAGAACAGCGCGGCGACCACCAGCACGTCGAACAGCGTGGTCACACTGGCCACGACCGCGAACTTCCACTCGAAGCGCACGCTGATGTAGAGCAGGAAGCCCACCAGCACGAAGATCGCCGCGTAGATCGCGTTCTTGCGCAGGTCGCCCGAGACCTGCGAACCGATCGCTTCTGTGCTCAGGATCCGACCGGGATTGCTGTCGCTCGTCGCGGCCGCCAGCACCTGCTGCGCCAACTGCGTGTTGCCGTCCACGCTCGCCTGCTCGTCGCCGCGCACGCGGATCAGCAGGTCGTTGCCGCTGCCGAAGGTCTGCACCTGGGCATTGGCGATGCCGGCGGTCTCGAGCCGCTCGCGCACCTCATCGACGCTCACCGGTTGCTCGAAGCGCACGTTCACCGCGGTACCGCCGGTGAAGTCGAGCGCGAAGTTGAAGCCCTTCAGACCGATCACCGCGATCGAGGCCACGAACAGCAGGGCGAACATCGAAACCCAGACATGGCGCAGCCGCATGAAGTCGATGCGGGTATCGCTGGGAACGAGGGTCAACGGGAAAATTTTCATGGGGTCTCTCCCGTCAGATCGCCAGGGACTTGAGTTTCTTGCGCGGCGCGTAGATCAGCGTGACCAGCGCGCGCGAGACGACGATCGCGGTGAACATCGAGGCGATGATGCCGATCACCAGCGTGACCGCGAAGCCCTGCAGCGGGCCGGTGCCGAAGGCGTACAGCGCGATACCCGCGATGATGCCGGTCAGGTTGGAGTCGAAGATCGTATCGGAGGCCTTCTCGTAGCCGGTCACGATCGCCGCCTTGGGCGGCATCCCGGCCCTGAGCTCCTCTCGAATGCGCTCGTTGATCAGCACGTTGGCGTCCACCGACAGGCCGATCGACAACGCCAGACCGGCGAAGCCGGGCAGCGACATCGTGGCGCCGAACAGCGACATCACCGCGACCACGATCAGCAGGTTCAGGATCAGCGCCAGGCAGGTGACGATGCCGAACATGCGGTAGTACAGCATGAAGAAGATCAGCGTGAACACGAACGCGTAGAGCACCGCGGTCACGCCGCGCTCGACGTTCTCCGCGCCCAGGCTCGGGCCCACGACGCGCTCTTCGACGAAGTCCATCGGTGCGGCCAGTGCGCCGGCCTTGAGCTGGCGGGCCAGGTCGTTGGCCTCGTCGCGGCTCAGACCGGTGGTCTGGAACTCGCGTCCGAACACGCCGCGGATCGTCGAGGAACTGATCACGCGCTCGACGGTCCGTGCCGAACGGACTTCCTCGCCATTGACGACGCGCACCGTCGGGATGCGCTCGACGTAGACGATGCCCAGGCGCTGGCCGACGTTCTCCAGCGTGTGGTCGAGCATGCGCTTGCCGCCCGCGCTGTTGAGCGTGATGCTGACCGACGGCATGCCGGTCTGCTGGTCGGTCCGCGGATTGGCGTTGATCAGCTGGTCGCCCGAGACGAGGATGCGCCGCGAGAGCAGCAGCGGGCGGTTGTTCTCGTCGTAGTACACGCGCGAATCGGCCGGGACGCTGCCCGAGGCCACCGCAGCGGCGGCCTGGTTCTCATCGCCGGTCACCGCGCGAAACTCCAGCGTCGCGGTCGCGCCGATCAGGCGCTTGGCCTCGGCGGTGTCCTGCAGGCCGGGCAGCTGGATGACCAGGCGGTCCTCGCCCTGGCGCTGCAGCACCGGCTCGGCGACGCCGATCGAGTTGATGCGGTTGGAGATCACGGTGCGGTTCTGCTCGACCGCGTCGGTGGCGATGCGGGCGATCTCGCTCTGCGACAGGCGCACGGTGATGCGGTTGCCGTCGACGGCGATCTGCGGGCCACTGCCGGCCACCCCCTGCCCCGACGCACTCGCCAGGCTGGTGGCGATGTGCTGGCGTGCCTGGGCGACGTTGGCACCCTCGTTGAGCACGACGCCGATGCTGTTGTCGGCCCGCCGCTCGACGCTCGAATAGCCGATGCGGTTGTCGCGCAGCACGGTGCGGATGCCGTCGGCGTAGCCGTCGACGCGCTTCTGCAGCGCGGCGGCCTGGTCGACCTGCATCACGAAGTGCACGCCGCCCTGCAGGTCCAGACCCAGCGACATCGGTCGGGCGCCGAAGCGCGACAGCCAGTCGGGGACGGTCGAGGCCAGGTTCAGGGCGACCGAATAGTTCTCCCCCAGCGCCGGACGAAGCGTGTCGGCGGCCGCGGTCTGCGCATCGGCATCGTGCAGGCGCACCAGCAGGTGGCTGTCGTCGACCTCGGTGCCGACCGGCGTCACGCCCGCGTCCTTGAGCAGGCCGTCCACCTGCTGGCGCAGCGCATCGTCGATGCGCGCCTCGCTGGTGCTCGGGGTGATCTGTATCGACGGATTCTTCTGGTAGGCGTTGGGCAGCGCGTACAGCGCGGCCAGCACCAGCACCAGCAGGATCAGGACGTATTTCCAGCGCGGGAATTCGAGCATTGGCTTGCCTCGGGCGCCGCGCAGACGGCGCCGGGAGAGTTGCCGGGGCAAGCCCCGGCAGAATCAGGAAATCAGGCCGACTTCAGGGTGCCCTTGGGCAGCACGTTGCCGACCGCGCCCTTCTGGACCCGGATCTCGACGCGCTCGGCGATCTCGACGGTGATGAAGCTCTCGCCGATGGCGCGCACGACGCCGGCGATGCCGCCATTGGTGATCACCTCATCGCCGACCGACAGCTTGTCGAGCATCGCGCGGTGTTCCTTGGTCCGCTTCATCTGCGGGCGGATCATCAAGAAGTACATGATCGCGATCAGGATGATCGGGAAAGCCAGCGTCGACAGCATGCTCGGCGCGGCGGGCGCCCCGGCGGCGGCGTGGGCGGGGGCGATCAGCAGGTCCAGCAGATTCATCTGGGCATCCATCAGGGTCGAAAAGGCAGCAGGCGATTATGCCACGGCCGGCCGGAGGCGCAGGCCGGGGCGTGGACGGGGGTGAAAATCGGGCGATCCGAGCCGTCAGGCCCGGCTCAGGCGTCCGGATTCCCGGTCCGGGCGCGATAGAAAGACGCCCGGAACGCGGCGAAGGTTCCCGACTCGATCGCGGCACGCATGTCCGCCATCAGGCGCTGGTAATACCAGAGGTTGTGCAGCGTGCCCAGCATCGGCCCCAGCATCTCCCCACAGCGGTCCAGGTGGCGCAGATAGGCGCGGGTGTAGCCGCCGGCGCAGGCCTCGCAGCCACAGCCTTCCTCGATCGGGCGCAGATCCTTCTCGAACTTCGCGTTACGGATGCGGATCGTGCCGGTGGAGGTGAAGAAATGCCCGTTGCGGGCGTTGCGGGTCGGCATCACGCAGTCGAACATGTCCACCCCGCGGGCGACCGCCTCCACCAGATCCTCCGGGCGCCCCACCCCCATCAGATAGCGCGGACGGTCGCCCGGCAATTGCGGACAGGTGTGGTCGAGCATCGCGTTGCGCTCGGCCTCGGTTTCGCCGACCGCCAGCCCGCCGATCGCATAGCCGTCGAAGCCGATGGCCTGGAGTCCTTGCGCCGAGCGGGTGCGCAGGTCGTGGTGCACGCCCCCCTGCACGATGCCAAACAGCGCGGCGTCGTTGCCTTCGTGCGCACGCTTGGAGCGCGCCGCCCAGCGCAGCGACAGTTCCATCGAGCGCTCGACCACGCGCGGGTCGACCGGCTTGCCGTCGATCTGCACTGGCGGGCACTCGTCGAAGATCATCACGATGTCCGAGTCGAGCGTCTTCTGGATGCGCATGCTCTCCTCGGGCCCCAAGAACACCCGCGAACCGTCGGTCGGCGCCGAAAACGTCACGCCTTCCTCGGTGATCTTGCGCTTGTGCGCCAGCGAGAACACCTGGAAACCGCCCGAATCGGTCAGGATCGGCCCGTCCCAGCGCGCAAAGCCATGCAGGCCGCCGTGCGCCTCGATGACCTCCAGGCCCGGGCGCAGATACAGATGGAAGGTGTTGCCCAGGATGATCTGCGCGCCCAGCGCGCGGATCTGATGCGGCAGCACGCCCTTGACCGTGCCGTAGGTGCCGACCGGCATGAAGGCGGGGGTTTCGATGGTGCCGCGGGGGAAATCGATACGGCCGCGCCGCGCCGCGCCGTCGCTGCCGAGCAGCTGGAAGGACATTCTGGACATCCCGCTAGTATGACCGGTCCGTCCGCGCCCGACCCTGACGCCATGGATCGCCGCCGCCCGTTGGCCGGATGGCGAAGGCGAGGCCTGGGACGCCTGGCCGACAGGCGCACCGGCAATCTGGGCGCGATCCTCCGCAGCCCCCGGGCCGCCGCGTGCGGCCCGGCGAGGCCCGCCCGCTCAGTCGGCCGGCTGCGCAGACGCCTCGGCGCTCCATAGCAGCATCGCATCGCCGTAGGAGAAGAACCGGTAGCGCGCCGCGACCGCATGCGCGTAGGCGGCGAGGATGCGCTCGCGGCCGGCGAAGGCCGAGACCAGCATCAACAACGTCGATTCGGGCAGGTGGAAGTTGGTCACCATCGCATCGGCGCTGCGGATGCGGTAACCGGGGAAGATGAAGATCCGCGTCTCGCCCGAGAACTGGTGCAGTTCGCCCTCGACGCTCGCGCTCTCGAGCGCACGCACGACCGTCGTGCCGACCGCGATCACGCGGCCACCGGCCTGGCGGGTGCGCCGGATCTGCGCGACCAGTTCGGCACCGACGTTGAGCCACTCGCTGTGCATGCGGTGCTGGCGGATATCGTCCACCCGCATCGGCTGGAAGGTGCCGGCGCCCACATGCAGGGTCACGTGACCGAAGGCCACGCCCCGCGCACGCAGCCGCTCGAGCAAGGCATCGTCGAAATGCAGGCCCGCGGTCGGCGCCGCGACCGCGCCGACCTCGCGCGCGAACACCGTCTGGTAGCGCTCGGCGTCGTCGCGCCCCGGCTCGCGCCGAATATAGGGCGGCAGCGGCATGCGTCCGGCCTGAAGCAACCAGGATTCGAGCGCGTCGCCGACCTCGAAGCGCAGGTGGTAGAAGCCCTCATCGCGCGACAGCACCTCGGCGCTGCCGCCACCGTCGAGCACGATCCGCCCCCCCGCCTTGGGCGCCTTGCTGGCGCCGATCTGCGCACGCGCCTCGTTGCCGGGCAGCAGGCGCTCGATCAGGATCTCCACACGGCCGCCGCTGTCCTTGTGCCCGAACAGCCGCGCCGGGATCACCCGGGTGTCGTTGAACACCAGAAGGTCGCCCGGCTGCAGCAGCTCGGGCAGGTCGCGCACGTGACGATCGTCGAACGCGCCGTCGGCAGGCGGCACGACCAGCAGCCGGCTGGCCGAACGCTCGGCCAGCGGCGCCTGCGCGATCAGCGCGTCCGGCAGGTCGAAATGGAAATCGGACTTCTTCAAGAGGCGCCGACGATCGGAAGGGGCGGCCATTGTAGGTCGAGGCGACGGGCGCGGTGGCGCCATGGGCGCCGGGTGGAGCGGCAGGCGTGGGACGTCTACCGTTCGAACTTGGTCGACAGAATGATCGACGAGGTCGTGCGCTCGACGCCCTCCAGGCAGCCGATCCGGTCGGTCAGCACGTCCATGTCGGCGACGGTCGGCACCACGCCGAGCGCGATCAGGTCGTAGGGCCCGCTGACCGAATGCAGCGTGCGCACCGCATCGATCGCGCGCAGCGCGGTCACCACCGGGGTCATCTGCCGGGGCCGGACGCTGATCATGATCTGCGCGCGGATGTGCCCCTGCTCGAAGTCGTCGCGCACCCGCACGGTGTAGCCGTTGATGACGCCGTCGCGCTCGAGCCGCTCGATCCGGCTCTGCACCGTCGTGCGCGACAGCCCGAGTCGTCGCGCGATCTCGGCGGTCGACAGCCGTGCGTTCTCGCGCAACAGCATCAGCAGGCGGACGTCGGCAGGCTCGCTGGACATTTTCACGAATAGATTCGGCGATGCGCCGAAATCCTAGCAGCGATTCGGCGATCCGTCGCTACCGGCCGACGGAATCGTCCAGATAATAGAAGGGACGTACCGGCTGGGGAGCCGGTCTCGCCTATCGTCGCGAGCCCGCGCCCGCCCACCGGCCCGCCTGCCGACCTGGGAGTCCACCGTATGTCCGTGACCCGTATCCTCGCCCCCCTGCGTGCCCATGGCGGCGCACGCCGCACGACCGGCCTGCCCGACGATGTCGTCGAGACCTACGCCGCGCGCCACCCCGCACTCGTCGAGGCGCTGCAGGCCGCCGCGGACGAGTACGCCCGGATCGGCGGCGAGTTCGCCGACCTGCTCGACCTCGACGAGGACGCCCAAGCCCGCACGGTGCAGGCTGGCTACGTCAACTTCTACCCCGGCGACGCAGTGAACCCCTACGTCGCGCTGGCCGCACGCGGCCCGTGGATCGTCACCCTCAAGGGGGCGGTGCTGCATGACTCGGGCGGCTACGGCATGCTCGGCTTCGGCCACACCCCCGCGACGGTGCTCGAGGCGATGGCGCGGCCGGTGCCGATGGCCAACATCATGACCCCGCACCTGTCGCAATTGCGGCTCGACCGCGCGCTGCGCCGCGAGATCGGCCACACCCGCGACGGCGGCTGCCCGTACAGCCACTTCCTGTGCCTGAATTCCGGCTCAGAATCGGTGGGCCTGGCCGCACGCATCGCCGACATCAACACCCGCGTCCAGACCGATCCGGGCGGCCGCCATGCGGGGCGCACGATCAAGCGCATCGTGGTCAAGGGCAGCTTCCATGGCCGCACCGAGCGCCCGGCGCTGTACTCCGACTCCTCGCGCGCGACCTACAAGAAGTACCTGGCCAGCTTCCGCGACGAGAACTCGCTGATCACCATCCCGCCCTATGACGCCGACGCGCTGCGGCAGGCGTTCGCCGATGCGGACGCGAACGGGTGGTTCGTCGAGGCCGTGTTCCTGGAGCCGGTGATGGGCGAAGGCGATCCCGGCCGTGCGCTGCCGCCCGCGTTCTACGCCGCCGCGCGCGAGCTCACCCGCGCCCACGGCAGCCTGCTGCTGGTCGACTCGATCCAGGCCGGCCTGCGCGCGCACGGCGTGCTGTCGGTCGTCGACTATCCCGGGTTCGAAGGCCTCGACGCGCCGGACATGGAGACCTATTCCAAGGCACTCAACGCCGGCCAGTACCCGCTGTCGGTGCTCGCGGTCTCGCAAGACGCCGCGCAGTTGTACCGCAGCGGCGTCTACGGCAACACGATGACCGCCAATCCCCGCGCGCTCGACGTGGCCTGCGCGGTGCTCGAGCAGCTCACGCCCGAGATCCGCGCCAACATCCGTCAGGCCGGGCGCCGTGCCATCGAGCGGCTGGAAGCGCTGCGCGCCGAAGCGGGCGGCGCGATCACCCAGGTCCAGGGCACCGGCCTGTTGTTCTCTTGCGAGCTCGATCCCCGGTACAAGTGCTACGGCGCCGGCTCGACCGAGGAATGGCTGCGCGAGCGCGGCATCGGCGTGATCCACGGCGGCGCGAACTCGCTGCGTTTCACCCCGCACTTCGCGATCGGCGACGACGAACTTGCGCTGCTGGTGGACATGGTCGGCAAGGCGCTGCGCGAAGGCCCCCGCCAGACGGACGCCGCCGCGGCCTGATAAGGTCGGCGCCCCGCGCGGCCGGCACCGGTCTGCGTCCGCCCGGGCGCAGACGCGGCCACCGAGCCGTCCGATGCGCCCGGAGGACGTGCGCCGTCGCTATCGATCCGCGCGCTTTGCTTCCGACAGCGTGGTGACCATGATTCGACGTTCCGTCCTGCTCGCGCTGCCGTGCGCGGCGCTTCTTCTCTCGGCCTGCGGCCACGACAGCGCCGCGCCGGCTGTGGAACCGCCGGCCGATGCCGTCCTGCTCGGCCGTCTGTTCGACGCGCGTGCCGGCACGGTGCTCGAACAGGGCGTCGTGGTGATCGCCGGTGCGCGCGTTCGCTGTGCCGGCGCGCGCCACACCTGCGCCTGGGACGACACGGCCGCGCAACACGATTACGGCGACGCCCTGCTGTTGCCCGGACTGATCGACCTGCACGTGCATGCACGGCCGCATTTCATCGGCGCCTTCGTGCCGTCGGGCGTCACCACGATCCGCGATGCCGGCAACACCCTCGACATGCTCGCCGACCTGCGCGCGACGCCGGGTGCGCCGCGCCTGTTCGCGACCGGCCCGCTGCTCGACGGCGCGGTCAGTGTCCTGACCCCCGATGGCCCTGCGCCGTTCGATGCGGCGGCCCTGGGCACCCAGCCCGCGATCACACTGACCTCGCCTGACGACGCCGCCACAGTCGTCGACGCCCTGGCCGCGGCCGGCGTGGACTGGATCAAGCTCTACGAGCAACTGCCTCCCGCAGTCTTCGACGCCGCGACACAGGCCGCCGCGCGTCACGGCCTGCCGGTCATGGCCGATCTCGGCACGGTTCTGACGCGCGGGCTGTCGGGCGCCCATGTCGATGCGCTGCAGGCCGCCACCGCCGGCGTCGGCACGCTGGAACATCTCGGCGGCGCCGCGCTGGCGTACCAGCGACTGGGCGGCGATCCGGCCGCCGACACGCTGGATCCGGTCCTGCTCGACCGGATCGTCGCCGAGCTCGCGCAGTCCGTCGTCGCCCTGGTGCCGACGACGGCCAACGGCATCCAGTTCGCGACGCCCGACAGCCTGACGCGCGACGACCTGCCCGGTGCAGACCGCCTGGCCGTCGACGTCGCCGAGCACTGGTCGGCGCTGTCGGGCATCCTCGCCGAGCCTCGAGTGCAGGCCCGTGCACGTGCCGACCAGGCCCTGATGGCCGCCCTGTTGCCGCGCCTGCTGGCGGCCGGGGTCCGCGTCGGGGCAGGCTCCGACCTGCCCGCTGCGCCCTACATGCTGCCCGGTCCGGCGCTGCACCAGGAACTCGAGGCCCTGGTACGCATGGGCCTGACCCCGGTGCAGGCACTGCAGGCGGCGACCCATGTGGCCGCCGACATCCTGGGCCGTTCCGATCTCGGCCGGCTCGAAGCCGGTGCGCGCGCCGACGTGCTCGTCGTCAGCGGCGACCCACTGGCCGACATCCGCGCCACCCGCACCATCCAGGCGGTCTGGGCCGACGGCGCGCAGGTCGACCTGCCCCAGGCATGGGCATCGGTCGAGGCTGCGTTGCGCCTCGCGCGCGAGGCCCACGCCGCAGACGCCGAGGGCTGAGCCGGTAGACCACGCTGGCCGACAAGGCGTCCCGATTCGCAGCGGGGCCATCAACGGCCCCGCCTGTTCTCTGCCGCGCCGCGCGGCCCCGGCCCTCGACTGGTCGCCTCAGCGCCCCGCAGCCTCGATCGCGTCACCGATCAGCGCGCGCGCGGCGGCGGCGTCGCCCCAGCCGTGCAGGGTCACAGCGCTGCTGCCCTCGGGCAGGTCCTTGTAGACGCGGAAGAACGCCTCGATGCGCGCGCGTTCGGCGGCCGGCAGATCGGCGAGATCGCGCACCCCGGCATAGGTCGGGTCGACGTCGTCGACCGGCACGCCGACGATCTTCTCGTCGGCCTGTCCGCCGTCGCGCATGCGCAGCACGCCCAGCGGCCGGAACCGGAGCAGCGCGCCGGGATGCACCGGCGCACGCGTGAGCACCAGCGCATCGAGCGGATCGCCATCGCCGGCACGTGTGCCTGGCATCGCGCCATAGTTCGCCGGATACACGACAGGCATCGACACGAAACGATCGACGTGCAGCAGGCCGTCCTCGGCGCCGATCTCGTACTTGACCATGCCGCCGGCGGGGATTTCCACCACCAGCAGTGCGTCATGCGTCGACGGGTCGGGCTGGCGCGCGTGGAAGGGATGAGCCGCGGGGCCGGCCGCCCAGGTCGCTGCCCCCGCCAGGCTCAGCCCTGCCCCCAGCATCAGCGTGACCACCGCCATGCCGAAGCGCGTGCCGTGCATCGCGCTCATTCCCAGCACCGGTCGGCGCGACCCTTCAGCGAGCCCTCGCGCGTGCAGCGCCGCATGTCGATCCTGCCACCCTCCCGTTCGACCAGCCGCTTGCGGCCATCGTCGTCGTGCAGTTCGAACGCGTCGTACAGCCGACCGGTCGCCGTGCGCGCCTCGTAGCGCAGCACCGGGCCATCGACGCGCAGCACCTGGAACAGTTGGGTGTCCTCGGCGATCGGTGCCATCGTCGCCAGCGCCTGCGGCCCCAGGCGGTACTGCTTGGCGCCGGCCACGCTGACCAGGAGTTGTGGCGTATCGCCGTTCGCATCCAGCGCGCGGCGGCCGTAGCCGTGGTCGTGCCCCTGCAGCACCAGGTCCACGCGGTGCCTGCGCAGCACCGGGGCGAGGTGTGCGCGCAGCGACGCGTAGTCGCGGTCCGCGCGCAGTGCGTACAGCGGCTGGTGGATCTGCACCACGCTCCAGCGGTGCGGGTTGTCGGCCAGCACGCGGTCCAGCCACTGCGCCTGCGCCGGACCGGTCCCCAGATCCAGGATCGAGGTGCCGTCGAGCACGACGAAGCGCACGCCCTGGTAGTCGAACCAGTACGTCGTCGCTTCCACGCCGGGCGCGCCGTTGCGCGGCAATGCGAACGTCACCGGCCAGTGTGGCGACAGCACCCGGCGTTCCTGCGGTGTGTCCTCGTGCTCGTCGTGGAACTCGTGGTTGCCTGCCGCCGGCGCGGTTGCGATGTCTTCGGGCAGGCCGCTGGCGGCCTCGAACCACTCGGCCCACTCGTCGTCGTCGGCGCCCTGCCCGGCCCCACCGCCCGACACCAGATCGCCGGCGAACAGCGCCAGCTTCGCGTCCGGCGCCCAGCGCCGCGACTCGCGGATCACCCGGGTCACCAGCGCAGTGTTCTGGTTCTGGGTGTCACCGAAGTACAGCACCGTCAGCGGCGCGGCCTCTGCGGCCGCGGTGCGAAAGTGGAACCAGGGACTCCATGTGCCGTGGCCCTGCACGCGCCAGGCATACAGCGTATCGGGCGTCAGGCCGTCGACATCGGCGCGGTGCTGGTGCGCGACGCCGTTGCGCGTGTCCAGCGACTGGGTGGCGGCGACGATCGTGCGTGCGCGCCCACCCGCGATGTCCGGCGTGTCGTCGGCCGGCGCGATCTGCAATTGCGGCGCACGCACGCGCGCGTCGGTCCGCCAGGCCACCGCGAAGCCGGTCGCTGCGTCCTGCGCCGGCGAGGCGACGATGCGGTCCGGATACGCGCTCGCGGCATGCCCGCGATCGCCCTCGGGCACGCGGGTGTTGGGCTCAGGCTGTCGCGGCGCCTCGGCGTGAACCGCAGGCGCAAGCAAAGCCAGCGTGAGCAGCGCTGTACGCCAACACAGAGACATGACGAGGCTTGCTCCCATGATCAGGACCGCCCGCACGCGGGCAGCGACAGCGCCTGCGCGATCGCGCGCCAGTCGAACGCGACCAACCCCTGGTCATCGTGAACCGCATAGAGCGCGCCGCCGGGGAAGTTCGCCGACGGTGCGTCGTGCAGCCAGATGCCATCGGTGTTGGCGACCGTCTTTCCGACCACGGCGCCGACGTGCGCAAGCGAGCGCCGGTCGAACAAGTGGAACGCGGTCCGGCCCTTGCCCTGCTCGGTCGTGATCCACCAGCCGCCGCCATCGGCGCAGGTCTTGAGCATGATGCCCTCGGCCTGCGCCTGGAACACATCGCGGCCGACCGTGCGCCCGGCGTAGCGGCCGGCCAGGTCGTAGACCTTCAGTTCGTTGGCATAGGTCTCGTCCTCCTCGGCGATCAGCAGGCGATCGTTCGCCGGGTCGCCCCAGATCGACTCGACCACCCGCAGTGCGCCGTCGGCCGTGGTGTCGCCGAAGGCGCCCAGCGCCTCCACCGCGAACGTCCCGCGATCGGGGCGCAGCGCATAGCGGTGCACGCGCCGGTCGAGCTTGTCGAGCGGCGGCAGCACATCGTGGCCCTGCGCATCTTCGCCATCGTCATAGGCGTCGGTGACATAGACCGTATACCCCTCGCCGGCGCGGTCGATCCACAGCCCGTACGGCTTGACCAGGTCCTGCGCGGCGAACGCGAGCACTGGCGCGAAGTCCGGCAGCCGCAACACCTGCACGCGGTGGTTGTCGCGCTCGACGACGAACACGAGGTCGTCGATCGCCGCGATGCCGTTGGGACGCCGGAACTGACCGGCCCCACTGCCCGAAGCGCCGAACGTGCGCAGCGTCTCGCCGCTCGCCCCGTCGTAGACGACCAGACGGTCGGTGGACTTCGCCGTCGCGATCACCAGCACCCGGCCATCGGGCGCGGCCCATGCCGCCGGCGAGTCGATGTTGTCCTCGGGGGTCAGCGCACTGACGAACGCTTCCTCGACGATCGGCAGGTCGCGTCCGGGCGTTGCCGGCGTCGCAGGGGCCTCGGCGCTCGGCTGGCCGGCGATGTCGGGCGCGGACGCAGAACAGCCTGCGATGCACAGCGCAAGCGATGCGATCGCCCACGTTCGGAAAGGGACGAAGGGAAGCCTTGTCATGGATCACCAGGAAGTCGTGTCATCGGGGACGCGCAACGGTCACGCGACGGTCATGCCGTATTGCGGCGACCGCGGATTGTGTGGACGGACGATGACACCGGCATGTCACTGCGATGGCGCACATGCAGCATCGCCATCATGAATCGGCAACACAACCGACCCAGACTTTTCGAAACGTTCCCGAGGCGCTCGTGAACACCGGCCTGCACCACGCCAAAGGGGGGCGCAGGCCGACGCGCCCTTGCCACTTCCCGGAGTTTCGATGACATCGACCCAGACCGCGATCGCCGTGGCGATCGCCGCCGCGCTGTTCGCAGCCACCCCGTCCGCCGCCCATGCACAGACCGCCGCCGACGGCGTCGCCGCGATGGCCGGCACGCTCGTCGGTCAGGTCCGCGAGGCCTCGCGCGGCATCGCGCTGGAAGGCGCACTCGTCACCGTCGGCGGCCGTCAGGCCAGCACCGATGGCGAAGGCCTGTTCCGTGTCGTCGGCCTGCCCGCGGGCCGCCACACGTTGCGTGTGGATTATCTGGGCTACGGCGCCTACCAGACCGAGGTCACGGTCGGCGACAGCCGCGGCGCGCGTATCGAGATCGCGCTGACCAGCGCTGCCGGCGCGACCGACTTGGGCGTCGTCGAGGTCCGCGCCAGCCGCGATGCCCAGGCGCGCGCGCTCAACCAGCAGCGCACGTCCACTCACTACGTCAATGTCGTCTCGGCCGACCTGCTGGGCCAGTTCCCCGACAACAACATCGCCGAGTCCACCCAGCGCATTTCCGGCGTGTCGATCGAGCGCGACCAGGGCGAAGGCCGTTACGTCAGCGTGCGCGGCGCGCCAAAGGAATTCACCACCGTCTCGATCGACGGCGTGCAGTTGGCCAACCCCGATGCCGGCAGCCGCGGCGTGGAATTGGACACCATCCCGTCCGACGTGATTTCCGCGCTCGAGGTCACCAAGGCACTGACACCGGACATGGACGGCGACGCCATCGCCGGCAACATCAACATCCGCACCCAGAGCGCGCTCGACCGCGACGGACTGACCCTGCGCGCTTCAGTCGCCGGCGGCGCGTACCAACTGGGCGATGGCGATAACGCGCGCTACAACGCGACGATCGGCAACCGCTTCGGCGCCGACCGCAACATCGGCGTGCTGATCTCCGGCTCGCTCAGCAAGCAGGGCCGCTTCACCGACAACGTCGAGAGCCTGTACGAGCGCGTCGACGCGGGCTTCGCACCCACCGAGATCCAGATCAAGGACTACGAAGGCACGCGTATCCGCAAGGGCCTGACCGGACGCTTCGACATCCGCATCGATCCCGACAACCTGGTCTACCTGGTGGCCTCCGATGCGAACTTCGTCGATCGCGAGTTCCGCGACAACCTGACGATCGCGCTCGACCGGCACACCGCGGGCTCGGACGAAACCGCCGGCACCGCGCGCGCGACCTTCGACAAGGAACTGCGCGAACGCACCTACGACAAGACGATCCGGACCTACAACCTGGGCGGTGAGCATTATCTGGGCGAGACCTGGAAGCTCGACTGGCAAGCCTCGCGCAGCGAAGCCACCAAGGTCACCGATCCGCGTCAGCAGTACATCTTTCGCGCCACCGTGCGGCCGCAGCTCGATTACGACTACGCCAATCCCGACTTCCCGGTCTGGACGATCCGCGGCCGCGACGACGCGCCTGCCACCGGCGTGAACCTGCCCGAGGACTGGTATGCGTTTCGCCGCTTCAATGACCGCTTCGAGTCCAGCGAAGAGGCCGAGACCGGCCTGCGGCTGGACCTGGCGCGGCCCCAGTCGTTCGTCGGCGAAACCGGCGACCTGCGCATCGGCGTGCGCGCCCGACTGCGCGACAAGCAGTTCGACGACGAGCGCTACCGCAATGGCAAGCGCGACGACTTCGACGCGCTGGGGATCGCCTACTCGGACATGCTCTGCGACAGCCTGTCCAACAACTTCGGTTACTTCCTGACCGGCCGGCGCTTCTGCCGCGACATCTTCGATCGCTACGCCGGGCCACTGAAGGACAGCGATGCCTACAAGCGCCTGATTCCCGATTCGCTGACCGGCGACTACCGCGCCGAAGAAAACGTGTACGCAGGCTACGCGCGCCTGGACGCCACCTGGAACGCGCTGACGATGGTCGCCGGCGTGCGCTACGAGCGCACCGAGACCACAGGCATGGCGACCGCATTCGACGAGGACACCGGGGTGGCCACGCCGGTCTCGGCCGGCCGCCGCTACGGCAACCTCCTGCCCAGCGTGCACCTGCGCTACGAGCTCGGCCCAGACCACATCGTGCGCGCCTCGTACTCGACCGCGCTCAACCGCCCGGACTTCATGCACACCGCGCCCTACCGCATCCTCGGCGAGGCCGACGACCGCAACGTCATCGCCATCGAAGAAGGCAACCCACTGGTGCGCGAGGCCTATGCGCACAACCTCGACCTGTCATTCGAGCACTATCTGCGTCCCCTGGGCCTGGTCTCGACTGCGCTGTTCTACAAGCGCATCGAAGACCCGCTGTTCCTCGCCTCACACGACGAGGCCACCAGCGGCGGCCAGACGCTGCGCATCACCCGCGCCGAGAACGGCAAGCGCGGCCGGATCTACGGCGCGGAACTGACTTGGCAGCAGACCTTCGACCAGTTGCCCGGCGCGCTCGCGGGTCTGGGCGTCTACACCAACTACACCTACGCCAAGTCCGAGGCGCAGTTGCCGTTCGACCTGGGGGAAACCGAACTGCCGGGCACCTCGCGCGACAACTACAACATCGCATTGACCTACGCGCGCGCGGGTCTGGATGCACGCCTGGCGTACAACAAGCGCTCACGCTTCATCCAGGCGTTCGACATCAGCAATCCCGAACTGAACATCTACTGGGACGACCGCGCGAGCCTGGATTTCTCGGCGAGCCTGGCGCTCGGCGCGGGCTGGCGCGTGTTCGGCGAGATCAACAACCTGCGCGACACGCGTCAGGTCCGCTTCCAGGGCCAGCGCAACCGGGTGCTGGAGATGGAGGGGTTCGGCCGGTCGTGGCTGGCGGGCGTGCGCTACCAGTTCTGATCGTCCGGCGCGGCCGCGGCGTCGCCCTGGGACCGGACCCGCGCCGGCTCTCGGGGCGGACCCGGCGCCGCGCGTGCCCTATCCTGTCGGCATCGCCCGCTCGTTCCCGATGCCCATGAAGATCGTCGAAGTCCGCCACCCGCTGGTCCAGCACAAACTCGGACTGATGCGCCGCGCCGACAACAGCACCAAGACCTTCCGCGAACTGTCCGCCGAAGTGGCCACGTTGCTGACCTACGAGGCCACCTCGGACCTGGAAACCGAGGACGCCACCGCCGACGGCTGGGCCGGCGCAGTGCAGGTCCGGCGCATCAAGGGCCGCAAGATCACCCTGGTGCCGATCCTGCGCGCAGGCATCGGCATGCTGCCCGGCGTGCTCGAACTCATCCCGGCGGCCAAGGTCAGCGTCGTCGGCATCAAGCGCGACGAGGCCTCGCTGCAGGCGGTGCCCTACTACGAGAACCTCGTCGGCGACATGGCCGACCGCACCGCGTTGATCCTCGACCCGATGCTCGCCACCGGCGGCACGCTGATCGCCACTGTGGCGATGCTCAAGGCGGCTGGCGCCAGCCGCATCAAGGGCCTGTTCCTGGTCGCCGCGCCCGAGGGGCTGCGCGCACTCGAGGCCGCCCATCCCGATGTCGAGGTCTACACCGCCTCGATCGACCAGCGCCTGGACGAACGCGGCTACATCCTGCCCGGGCTTGGCGATGCCGGCGACAAGATCTTCGGCACCCGCATCGACTGAACGGCGCGCCGCGCGTCGGCGCCCTCAGCCCTCCTCCGGCCAGTGCCGGAGGATGTCTGGCGACACAGCGACGCGCCGGCACGCACGCGGGGCGATGCCGTCGGGCAGCGCCATGCGCAACAGCGGCGCCAGGCCGCGCAGCACGCATGCACAGACGCGGTTGTGGAGCCGCTGCAGCGGTGTGATCTCCAGCAACGCCTCGGCCCAGCGCGGCAGCAGCGCGGCACCGGCGCCGATGAACACCCCGCGCAACAGCGCTCCGCCCGGCACTGGCAGGCGGATCCCGCGCAGCACCGCCAGCACCTCGCGCGAACGCGCGTCCAATCGCAGTGCCGGGCGCACTTGGGCGAAGTACTCGACCATCGCCGCGCCGCTGGTCGGCACCTTGCGTGCACCCAGCGCCTCGGCCACGCGGCGCGACTCGTCGTAGTAGCGGTCGTCGATCCCGTCGGGCGTGGGCAGTCCGGCGTAGGCGCGAAACCCCTGCAGGAACGCATAGGCTTCGGTCGCATGCACCCAGGTCAGCAGCGCGGGATCATCGGCCGCGTACGGCGCACCATCGGCGGTGGTGCCGCGCACCTGGTGGTGAATCGCCGACACCCGCGCAATCAGCCGATGCGCCTGCGCGGTGCCGGCATACGTGGTGCCCGCGACGAAGGCGGTGGTGCGGCGCAACCGCCCGATGAGATCGGTGCGGAACTCGGAGTGGTCCCACACACCGGCCAGCGCGCGCGGATGCAGCGTCTGCAGCAGCAGCGCGCACAGACCGCCGGCGAGCATGCCCGGAAAATCGGCATGGATTCGCCAGGTGACCGTGTCTGGACCGAACAGGCCCGGGTCGCCTGCCGGCGTGTCGTAGTCGATCCCGCTCTGCCCGCGCGGGAACACGCCCAGCACCCAACGACGGAGTGCGGCGGTCAGCGGTGCGGCAAAGCCAGGGCGGGATGCGTCCATGCCCGACAGGCTATCGAGCCAGCGTCGACGACAGCGTCGATGCCGATCATGCCGCATGCGACAATTCACATACGTCGCCGACGCGTCCACGCCCGTCCGCGCCGCTCCGTCAGCCAGGGGCCCCGGCCCTCAGCCAGCCATGCCGCCTCCCCTTGCCGACAGGACCGCTTCGCCATGCCCGCTCTTCCGTTTCCCGCCCCGGCCGCGTCGTTGCGCGCGCGCCGTGCCCCGCTCGCGCTCGCACTGCTGGCCTGCATCGCCGTGGTGCCCGCACTCGCCCAGGACGCTACGCCCGACACGCCGACGCGCACGCTCGACACCGTGCTGGTGACCGCCGACGGCTCGCAGGTCGAGCTGCCGCCCGCTTACGCCGGCGGCCAGGTCGCCACCGGCGGGCGGGTCGGCCTGTTCGGCAACCTGGACCTGATGGATACGCCGTTCAACAGCCTCAACTTCACCGCCGAGCTGATGCGCGACCAGCAGGCGCGCAGCGTCGCCGACGTCGTGCAGAACGACCCCGCGGTGCGGGTCGCGCGCGGCTTCGGCAATTTCCAGGAGTTGTACATCGTGCGCGGCCTACCCGTGTACTCCGACGACATGAGCTACAACGGCCTGTACGGGCTGCTGCCGCGACAGTACGTCGCCGCCGAGTTCCTGGAGCGGGTAGAGGTGTTTCGCGGCGCCAACAGCTTCATCAACGGCGCGGCGCCTGGCGGCAGCGGTATCGGCGGCGCGTTCAACCTGGTGCCCAAGCGCGCCGGCGACGACGATCTGACCCGGCTGACCCTCGGCTACGAGAGCAACGGCCAGGGCTATGCCGCGGCCGACGTGTCGCGTCGCTTCGGCGCCGACCGCGCCTGGGGCGTGCGCGCCAACGCCGTGCGCCGCGACGGCGACACCGTGCTCGACGAAGCCCGCGAGCTCAGCGTGCTGGCGCTTGGCGTCGACTACCGCGGCGAACGCGCGCGCTTCTCGGCCGACCTGGGCTGGCAGGACCACCGCATCGACGCCCCACGGCCCAGCGTCACGCCCACCGGCTTGATCCCGAAGGCGCCCGCAGCCGACGTGAACTTCGCCCAGCCGTGGACCTTCACCGACGAGGAGGACCTGTTTGGCGTGGTCCGCGGCGAGGTCGACTTCAGCAAAACCACGACGGCCTGGGCCGCGGTCGGCATCCGCGACAGCCGCGAGCACAACGTGCTGGCCAACCCGCGGGTAGACACCGCAGGCGCCCTGACCGCATCGCGCTTCGACAATGTCCGCGAGGACCTGCTGCGCACCGGCGAGGTCGGCCTGCGCACCGAGTTCCGGACCGGCGCGGTCGGCCACCGCGTCAGCATCACCGGCGCGTTCTTCGATCTCGACTCGCAGAATGCGTTCGCGACCGGCACACGCCGCCCGGTGGGCTCGCTGTATGCGCCCGTCGCGACGCCGCTGCCGCCGACGCGCCCCGCAGTCGGCGACATGGCCGATCCGCTGACCACCAGCCGCACCCAGACCGCGAGTTATGCGATCGCCGACACGCTGCGCCTGGCCGACGAGCGCGTGCTGCTGACGCTGGGCGCGCGCCGGCAGACGCTGCGCCAGTCGAGCTACGACCACACCACCGGCGCCCCCCTCGACCGGTACGACGACAGCGCGGTCACGCCGGTGGCAGCGGTCGTGTTCAAGCTCGGCCGCCAGGTCTCGCTGTACGCCAACTATGCCGAAGCGCTGCTGCCCGGCCAGACCGTCGCGCAGACCAGCGCCGACGGTACCCCGATCGTCAACGCCGGCGAGATCCTCGACCCGTTCCGTTCCAAGCAGTACGAGGTCGGCGCCAAGTACGACGCCGGCGGCTGGGGTGCGAGCGCCGCGGTGTTCCGCATCGCCAAGCCGAATGCAATCGAGCAGGACTACCGGGTCCGAGCCGACGGCGAACAACGCAACCAGGGTCTGGAGCTGAGTGTCTACGGCCAGCCGGCCGACGGCCTGCGCGTGCTCGGCGGGCTGACCTGGCTCGACGCCACACTGCGCCGCACCCAAGGCGGCATCAACGAGGGCAACGACGTGATCGGCGTGCCCGACGTGCAGGCCAACGCCGGCATCGATTGGGATGTTCCCGGCGTGGATGGGCTCACGCTCGATGCGCGTGCCGTGCACACCGGCCGCCAGGCGGCGCGCGCAGACAACGCGCTGGAACTGCCGTCCTGGACGCGGTTCGACCTGGGCACGCGCTACGCGTTCGAGGCCGGTGGCCGCGACTGGACGCTGCGCGCGCGCGTGGACAACGTCTTCGACCGCGCCTATTGGGCTTCGACCGGCGGCACCTCGGGTGCGAACTACCTGGTGCTGGCGGCGCCGCGCACGGTCACGTTGTCGGTCTCGCTCGCGCTGTAATGCCGAACGACGAAGGGACGCCGCGGCGTCCCTTCGGATGTCCTGCGAACGGCGGCGGCGTCCTGCGACCGGGACGCCGCCGACGACGCGGGATCACTCGAGCGGAATGCGGACCACGCTTTCCAGTGCGCTGGCGGTGTAATCCTTGTTGAAGGGCGCCTTGACCGTCACGTACAGCGCCTTGCCGTCGGGCGCGACCTCCAGGCTGTTGGGATTGGGCGGCAGCGTCCAGGTCCGACGCACGGCATAGCTGTCGGCGTCGAGCTCGCTGACCGTGCCCTGGTCGCGATGGGTCACATAGAGCGCCCTGCGCGCAGGATGGAGCTTGATGCCCATCGAATCGCCGACCGGCAGACTGCGCTCGACCCGGCCGGTGCGCGTGTCGAACACCAGCACCGTGGCGCCCTTCGAGTGGTCGGTGACGAACAGGCGGTGGGTGGCCGGGTCGTGGGCAAGGTTGAGCAGCAGGTACTCTTTCCCGTCGCCGGGCGTCCAGCGGTGCTGGATGGTGTGGGTCGCCGTGTCGATCACCAGCACCTCGCCGTCCCCGTTGGCGGAGTACAGCCGGCCGGCCGCCGGATCGAGCAGCAGCCCGGTGACCCACTTGCCGGCATCGCCGATCGTGGCGCGCAGCGTCAACGTGGCCGCGTCCACCACCCAGATCAGCCCCGGCGCGCCGACGCCGCCGACATACAGCGTGCCGCTGGCCTCGTCGAGGATCACCTGCCGCGGCCCGTAGTACGTGCCATCGGACGCCTTGTCCTCGAAGCGCAGCCGGCCCTTGACCTCGCCGCTGGCCGCATCGATCGCAGTGAGACCGCGCTCGACACTGTTGGTCACGTACAGCGTCTCGCCCTTGGCATCGGTCGCGATGGCGAAGTTGCGCAGGTCCGTATGGGTCTTGCCGCGCGTCTCCAGCGTGACCGGATCGAGCCGGTAGATCACCCCGCCCTTGGTGTCGGGCGCGGCTTCCGCGGACGCCACGAACAGGGCGTTCGCGGCTTGGCTATAACGCGCTTCGTAGACACCGCGCGCGAGATCGCGACGCAGCGCGCCATCGGGCAGCGCCGTCGCGGTCGCGGCAGGCGTTGCGACTGCCGGCGCCTGCTGGGCATGCGCAAGCGACGACAGGCCGAGCGCGAGCACAGTCGCGGCGGTCAGCAGGGAACGGGGACGGGAGGACGGCATCATGGGCATGGACTCGGCTGGGCAGGAGGACGGCGCCCGCTCGGGGCCTCCGGCCGGCATCGAGTCGCCGGAAGCATGCCCCGGCGATCGGCCGGGACCGTATGCATCGTTGACCGGCTTCGGATCACGACGCCCCTTGTCGGGAACGATTCTCATTCTCTCAATGAACCCCGACCTTGTCCATCCCGGTGGCGATCACCGCAGCCGCAGCGGCCCGACCGCATCGAGGACGCGGGCATCGTGGCGGCCGTCGCCACCCCCGAAAGCCGACGCACTCGCCTCCGGCCGTAGCGGACGGAAGCCGTCGTCGTAGTCCCAGGTCACCGCGTGCACGCGTGCGCCGGTGAGCGTGACCGGATCGCCGAGCGACGAGGCCGGCAGCGTGAACCGGATCGTCGCCGCCTTCGGGTCGACCTCGATACGTGCCGGCTGCGCCTGGGGCGTGCCTTCGGCGTCGGCGTCAGCGCCCTGCGCCGAGAACAGCGCGTTCGACCAGCCGTGCGCGCGGATGCGGTAATGCCAGCGCATCCCGTCGGGCAGGCGCGCATTCTGCTGGGGCATCAACTCGCTGCCGCGTGCGCGATCGGGCAGTTCGATGAACACCACCGGCGCGACATGGTCGAAGCCGTTGGGCGGATTCCAGCCCTGGGTGACGCTGGCCATGCGCAGGGTCACGCGCAACGCACCGCCACTGGTCTCCACGTCCATCGCGCGCAGGTCGCCCTGCCGCTGCGTCCGCCACTGGCCGCCGAGGGGATAGACCACGCGCCCGTCCAGGCCGTGATCGTCGCCGGCCGGATCGTCCGTGCGCGCAGCCGCCCGCCATCGGCGCTCGACCCGGAACGGCTGCGCTGTCGAGACAGTCCGGTCGGTCTCGCGCCACAGCACCAGGCGATGCGTGCGTGCCGGATCGATCCAGCTGTCGGTGCGCAGCGTCGTCGTCCAGCGACCATCGGCACCGGCCACGACCCGCGGGGCACGCTGCAGATCGCCGTCGACCACGACCTGCAACACGTCACCGGGCGCGGCGCGTCCGCGCAGCACCACGTCGTCGCGCCACGGGGTCGGCGGCAAGGTTTCGATCTTCGGCGCCGTACCCTGCGGTGCCTCCGGCGGCGCCTCGCTGCCGCGCTGCCGCCAGACCAGGCCCGCACGCGGCGGCAGCACCAGCGTCAGCCGGCCATCGGCGGCGACGGTCATCGGCGCAGGATCGCCATCGAGCCCGAACACGCCCTCCAGCCGCGTCCCGGCCGGCAGCCCGGTCTCCAGCGCATCGACCAACACCGGCGCATCGGCCGTGTTGAACGCGACCAGCGCGAGCGCGTCGTCGTGGCGGGTGACCCACACCAACGCGCCCGGCCCGCCGCCGCTGTCGCGCAACACCTCGGGCACGCCGCGCGAGAACAGCCGATCGTCGAGCCGCAATGCCGACATCGCGGCGATCTCGCGATACAGCGGTGCGGCGGTGTCGAACGCATCGCCCTGCGCGCCGACGCCGCCGGCGAACATCGCCGTGCGGCGCCCCGTGAACCCCTGCTCGGTGCCAGCGTACAGCGTGGGAATGCCCGGCAGGGTCATCATCGCCAGCAACGCCTGGCGCAGCGCACGCGTGTCGGCGCCGGCCAGGAACCGGTCGACGTCATGGTTGTCGACGAAGCTCGGCATCCAGTGCAGGCGCGGATGCAGCGCGACCATGCTGGCGATGCGGTGGCCGAGCACCGCGGTCGGCTCGCCGCGCGCGAACACGTCGCCGAGGCTGCCGTAGAGCGGGAAGTTGATCATGCCGGGCAAGCGCTCGCCGCCGGACTCGGTGCGCATATAGGCCTCGAGCCGGCGCGCCTGGCTGTCCTCGAACGGCTTGTCGATCGCAAAGCCCTCGCCGAAGACGTGGAAATCCTCGCGGCCGGTCGCGCGCGCCATCGCAAAGATCCCCGGCGCATCGCGATCGTCGGCATGCAGGAAATCGTCGAAAAAATCCGCCGGCACATGCAACGCGGTGTCGACACGAAACGCGTCGACGCCGACATCGCGGATCCAATCGCCGTAACTGCGCCGCAGCGCGCGGCGGACCTCGGGGTGCTCGGTGTTGAGGTCGTCGAGGCCGGCGAGCTGATAGGTCAACTCCTGCGTGCGGTCGGTGAAATCGACGATATCGGGCGTCCAGTGGTAGATCGCATCGCGGCGCTGCGCCGGATCGCGCGCGTCGTTGCGGTCGAACGGCGGCTGCACTGGCGCCTGGCGCCCGCGCGCATCAGTGAAGCGCACGAATCCCGCCGCCGGATCGTCCGCGCGCCAGCCACCCGAATAACCGAAGTAGTTCGCGGTGTGGTTCACCACGATGTCCTGGATCAGGTACATGCCGCGGCCGTGCAGACCGCGCGACAGGGCGCGGTAGTCCTCGCGCGTGCCGAAGTGCGGATCGATGGCGGAGAAGTCGTCCGCCCAGTAGCCGTGATAGCCACCGTAGCGTGTCGCCTCGTTCCACCACTGGTGCGCCACCGGCGGGGTGATCCACACCGCCGTCGCGCCCAATCCCTGCACGTAGTCGAGCCGACGGGTCACACCGGCCAGGTCGCCGCCGCTGTAGCGCGCCGGGTCCTTGGGATCGTATTCGCCGGTGCCCTGGTCGTTGTTGGACGGATCGCCGTCGTCGAAGCGGTCGATCATCAGGAAGTAGACGATCTGGTCGCGCCAATCGGGCGACGGCACGTGCAGATCGCCCGCGCTCGCCGCACCGGCAATCAAGGACAGACACGCGAGCGCGATGCCCCGCACGCACGCGCGTGTGCGCCGTTGCATGTCACCGTTTTCCATCGCCACCTCCCAGTGCCATCGATGCCACATCGTCGACGAGCGCCACCGCGATGCGCCATGAATACGTATGCAGTGCGCCGCCGCGTCCGAACCCCGGCACTACCATGGCCGCCAATCGCGGAGCGTGGCCGATCGATCCTGTTCCAAAGCGGACGGCACGCCCCGAACACCTGCCTGCTGGACACCCTTGGGAGGGGAGATGTCGAAGCTCGATCGCAACCTGCTCAGCGTTGCGCTGTCGTCCGCACTGCTGATGCTCGCAACCGGCGCACACGCGCAGACCACCCCATCCACCGACGCGACCGACGACGCCTCGACGCAAGCCGGCGACGCCGTGCAGCTCGACAGCGTGCGCGTCACCGGCATCCGCCGCGGCATCGAACGGTCGATGGACACCAAGCAGGCCGAGGACACCATCGTCGAGGCGATCTCGGCCGAGGACATCGGCAAGCTGCCCGACACCAGCATCGCCGACTCGCTGGCGCGCCTGCCCGGCATCTCGGCGCAGCGCTTCGGCGGCCGCCCGCAGGAACTCAACATCCGCGGCTTCGCCGGTGACTTCTCCACCGCACTGCTCAACGGCCGCGAGCAGGTGAGCTTCGGCAACAACCGCGGAGTGGAGTTCGACCAGTACCCGTCCGAACTGATCAGCCAGGTCGTGGTGCACAAGACCACCAACGCGCAGCTGGTCGGTCAGGGCCTGTCGGGCACGGTCAACATGAAGACCGTCCGCCCGTTGTCGTTCGGCGAGCGCGCGATCGCGGTGAACGTGCGCGGCGATATGAACAAGCTCGGCGACGACAAGGAATACGGCAGCCGCGCCAGCATCTCGTACATCGATCAGTTCGCCGACAACACCGTCGGCATCGCCCTTGGCTATGCTCGCCTCGACAGCCCGAACCTTGGCCACCAGTTCGAGTCGTGGAACTTCAACAAGGAGTACGCAGGCTACGAGGGCAACGCCGTGCTCGGCGGCACCGCGGCCTACGCGATCGAAGGCAGCAACCGCCGCGACGGCTACATGGCGGTGCTCGAGTTCCAGCCCAACGAACGCCTGCACTCGACCATCGACCTGTTCTACTCGCAGTTCGATCGGCAAGAGAACAAGTACGGCCTGCAGACCGGCCTGGCCTATGGTCGGGCGACTCTCGACGAGGCCACGTTGAGCCCCGACGGCACCACGATCGATTCGACCTGGTCGCAGATCGCGCCGATCGTACTGCGCAACGACAGCAACACGATGGACGACCGCCTGCTGTCGTTCGGCTGGAACACCGAACTGGAGGTCAACGCGAACTGGACGCTGACCACCGACGTCAGCCATTCGCGCGCGCGCCGCGCCGAGCAGCTGTTCGAGATCTACGCCACGCCGCCGGCCGGCGTCACCAGCTCGGGCCGCTACGTGTTCAATCCCGAAGGCTGGTACGACATCGACCTGGACTACGACCTGGGCGCGCCGGGCGGTTTCGTCCTGCGCGACCCCGACCGCTGGGGCGGCGAGCGCGACCAGGCCGGCTACCTGAAGAACTTCGAGGTCCGCGACCAGATCAGTGCGTTCCGGATCGACCTCGAGCGTCGCTTCGACAGCGGATTCCTGTCTGCCCTGCGCTTGGGCGGCAACATCACCGACCGTCGCAAGAGCCGCGCATCGACCGAATACACGCTGTGCGTCACCGACGCCTGTACCGGCGATCTCAGCGTCGCGATTCCCGGCCAGTACGTGCGCAACAGCGCATTCGGCTTCGCCGGCATTCCCTCGCTCCTCGACCTGGACGAGCGCGCGATGCTCGCCGCCGGCATCTACCGCCCATGGCGCAAGGACGATGCAGCGATCAACGACAAGAACTGGGACATCCACGAAGAGATCGGCACGCTCTACGTCCAGGCCGACATCGACACCGACCTCGGCCCGGTGCCGCTCAAGGGCAACGTCGGCGTGCAGGTGGTCAACGCCAGCCAGCGCTCGACCGGCGTGGCGACGTTCGAAGGCATCGCACTGGAAGCGCCGAGCGAGCGCGGCGCCGACCATGTGCACTACCTGCCGAGCATGAACCTGTCGTTCGGCCTGCCGGCCGAGCAGTTCGTGCGCGTGGGCGCCTCACGCCAGATGGCGCGCCCGCGCATGGACGAACTGACCGCCGGCGGCAGCTACAGCATCGACCGCAGCCGCGACCGCTGGACCGGCAGCGGCGGCAACCCCGAGCTCGATCCTTGGCTGGCCAATGCCTACGACCTCTCGTACGAGAAGTACTTCGGCAACGAGTCGATCGGACGCGGCTACGTCAGTGCGGCGTACTTCTACAAGGACCTCAAGACCTACATCTATCGGCAGACCACCGCGTTCGACTTCAGCCAGTTGCCGCTGCCTGCCGAACTGCCCGGCAACCTGCCGCCGTCTTGGATCGGCGAGTACAGCCAGCCGGTCAATGGCGAGGGCGGCACGATCAAGGGCTGGGAGTTCGCCGTGTCGCTCCCGCTGGGGCTGCTGTGGGCGCCGCTGGAAGGCTTCGGCTTCATGGGCAACTACTCCGATACCCAGAGCGACATCGCGCCCAATGGCCCCGACAGCTCCGAGCCCCTGCCCGGCCTGTCGAAGTACGTCTCCAACGTCGCGCTGTACTACGAGCGCTACGGCTTCTCGGCCCGCGTGTCGCAGCGCAGCCGCTCCGACTTCCTGGGCGAAGTCCAGGGCGCCGGCGGCGATCGCACCAAGGTGATGTTCACCGGCGAGACCGTGACCGATCTGCAATTGGGCTACGCCTTCGAAAGCGGACGCCTGGCGGGCCTGTCGCTGCTGCTGCAAGTCAACAACCTGGAGAACGAGCCCTTCCGCTCGACCTTCGACAGCCTGCAGGAGCGCCCCAACCAGTTCTACGACTACGGCCGCACGTACCTGATGGGCGTCAACTACCGCTTCTGACCCGGACCGGCCGCGCGGCGCCTCCCCGCGCGACCGGAGGGCGGGGACGTCGGGCACAGGCGATCCCCCCCGGGACATGCTTGTGCGCCTCCGATGACTGGGCTAGAATGCGCGACCTCGCCCGAGCGGCGGGACAGCAACACCGGGCGGTTAGCTCAGCGGTAGAGCACTACCTTGACATGGTAGGGGTCACAGGTTCGAACCCTGTACCGCCCACCACGTAAACGCCTAAATTTGAAGGCTTTTCGTGATCAACAATTAGCGCGGCGTAGAAGCACTGACCCCGCACTGACCCCAAAGATGCCGGCCCGTGAGCCGGCATTTTTGTGTCCGGCGCCCAGGCCGCAAGCTCACCATGCCTTCTTCCCGCGTCGCCGCTTCCTCAGATCCGGCTTGATCTCGACCGGTGGCAGTGACGCGCGATATGCCGCCTGGACTTCGTTGGCGTGGTGCTTGTTGTCGACCTCGCGCATAGCTTGCGCACCCCATTTCCTCAGCCACGCGTCGACGAAGAGCTTGGCGCCCTCGACCGTACCCAACCGGTGCGTGCGGGTGAATCCCTCGCTGTAGCAGCGCGTATTGACCTCGATCCCGCCGTCTCGCAGGTAGATGCGAGCAATCGGCATCTCACGGTAGCGCAGGTCGTGGTAATCGTCGAAGACGTGCCATTCGGGAGGCGGGTGTTCCATGCCGCCGATGCTACGCGGGCCAGTCTCATGGGCCGAGACTGTGCAGCGGCCCGAGCATCCCTGCGCGGGCCCGCCCGCTGGATGGCCGATGGCACGGGCGTTGCTGCGAGGCCAGTGTCGCGCCGACGGCGCGGCCGGTCTGTCGGGCGCCGACGCGTGCGCGGGTAGGAAATTCCCTACCCGGTCAGCTGACTCCCGGCCCGCCGATGCACCAAAGATTGGTGCTGACCTTGCGTAGCTCGGCGAGCGCCCCGGGGGAGAGCGTGCGCGCTCCAGTCGTCGATCGAGAACCGGCGAGGTACAGCGTCACCCCCGCCGCTGGCTGGATAGTCACCGATCCTGCGGGGTCGGTGACAGCGATGCCGATGCGTGCGCCTATCGGCATCGGGACCGACGCGTCGGGAGGAATCGTGTAGTCGCCCCCCCCTGGCGTGTCCTTCTGGACGCACATGCCGCGATCAGCGAGGCCGAACGTGTAACTGGTGTTCTGGATATTGGGAGGATTATCGATCAGACCTGCCTGCCTCAATCCGGCCCCTGTCTGGATCAGTAGTGGTCCATTTATTGTGGCAGCGGGAGCATTGAGAATTGGGGAAAGCACCCGAAATTCAGAGTTAGACGCCCTAAAAAACGTCGTTGCGTCATCCGTGAGCGCTGGCGACGAGCCGACCGCGAATGCAGGTATGAAGTTGTTGGCGGTTAGCCCGAAATAGATCGTTGCAACATTCCCATTAGTGAACTCCATGCTGTACTCAACGGCACTGTTTCCGAAGTTCCCAGCCCGTCCGACGCGCTTTAGGGCCAGCAGCGTGGCGCCCGGAGTAGTCAGAACCACAGGAGTGTTACCCGCTGCGGTGCCCTGAAATGTTTTTGTGCCAGAGATAGACTCATTCCCCACAAGACCTACAGCTTGTATTGAGGAGCGAGCTGTCCCCGGCGACGTTGCCGCCATGACGGATTTCCCGGTGGCCCCGAGTTGAAACATCGCCACTTCGTCACTGCCTGCGGCAACTATAATCTGATCAGCAGCAGTGGAGAGTGCCGCGATTGCCGACAACAGTGCGTCCGATGGCTGTGCTCCAATATCACTAGGCTGGCTGGGGATCGTCGGGCGGTTCGATAGGTCGTTGTAAGAGCCGGAGGTCGCCACCGTCGCGAGCTGCCCCGGCTGCACCGCTGTGTCAGCCTTCTCGCCCTGTGCCGCCGTGGCGAAGTCCTCAGAGTTCCGAGACGCCATGGTGCCGAGAGTGGGCCGGTTGTTGAGGTCGAGGTAATTGCCGCTGGTGGCGACTGCGGAGAGCTGGCCGGGCTGCACGGCGCTGTCGGCCTTGGCACCTTGGGCAGCCGTGGCGAAGTCCGTCGCGTTGGCTGCGGCGGCGCTCCCTAGCGTCGGGCGACCGGCGAGGTCGCTGTACTGCCCCGACGTGGCGACCGTCGCGAGGTCGCCGGGCTGGACTGCGGTATCGGCGAGCGCGCCTTGCGCTGCGGTAGCGGCGCCAACGTCGGCCGCTTCGAGCACCACCGGCCCGGTCTGCCCGTTGACGCTCTGCACCGGGCTGGCGGGCGTGATGATCTGCTGCCAGTTCGCGAGCGTCGAGGCCGGTTCGGTGACGAGAATGAAGGTCCGGCCCAAGTCTGTGCGGACGGCCACGTCGCCGTCCTGTGCGTCCAGCGCGAGCATTTCCGCCTCGCTCGCGACGACGAACGTCTCCGTCGTCGCGATGGCCGGCAACCGGCCGCGCGGGAGCTTCCCGTCTGCATCTAGGTCCGCCAGCCCGTTTGGCTGGCCCTTCTGAGCCGCGATCCGTGAGTCTGCGCCCGAATTTGCCTGAGCCTGCGTGATCGCGCCCAGGTTCTGGCGTGCGCCGGCCGCGTCATTCGCCCCCGTTCCTCCGAATGCAATCGGCGTTGCATCCCCAGCTTCGAACTGCCCAAGCGCGTCTCCGCGCCGCTTCAGTGGAATTTGATCCGTCATGCAGTCACCGTCTGGATATCGGAGCGCGTGCCGTCGCTCATGAAGAAAGGCAGCGCATAGGTGGAGGTCAGCGCGATCGGCGCGTAGCTGCCGTCAGTCAGGAAGAACGGAAGCAGCAGAGACACCGCGACAGCCGTGGACGAGATCACCGGCCGGCGCGGGTCCGTCTTATCGATCTGGACGCCCTCGCCCTCCATCACGTCCTGAATCGGTGCCGCCGCTGCGGCACGCTCGTCGGTGAAGTAGAGGTTGTCTTCGCCCTCGGGCAGGTCGTCGGTCGTCGGCGCGCGCGTGCCGGTGACCCGGCCGAAGCCGTCGCGCTCGAGCGCCAGCAGCGCGCCGGTGCCGGCATCCTCGACCGCGGCAAGGCCGAGCGTCGGGTCGCCGTCCACCCCGTCGCCATCGGCGACCACCAACTGCCCGGGCCGCGCCTGGATAGCGCGCGTCGCGCTGGTACCGGCGCCGGTCACGACGTACAGGCCGGCTGCGGTCGTCTGCGCCAGCGCGACGACGTTCGGCGGGATCTCTTGGATCAGACGCCAGTACGTGACCGGGTAGTCGCCCTGCCCGGGCGGCGTTGCGGCGGCGCGCAGTTCGGCTTCGGTTACCACCGCGCCGCTCGGCCAGCGCAGGTCACGCCCGACCGTCGCGCCGGCGGTCGCGTCGGTGTCGACCGTCACGAAGCCCTGCGGCTTGCCGTAGAGCGGAACGCGCGACTTAGCCACCACCCGCCCCCAGGCCACCACCGGAAATCCCGGAAGTAGAAGCGGCCCACCCGGCGAAAGAAGCTGTCGGCACCTTCATTGCCGAAAGCAGCCATCGCCAGATGCTTACCTCCCTCGCTTTATTCGCAAGCCTCATCCTTGACTGCCTCCGAATCTGGCAGCTGCTCACGTCCATCACCGAGCCTCGGTCGCCGCGCGGCCCTGAACCGCCTCGCGGTCGGCAGCGACTACGGCTTGGCAGGCGCGGAGCTGGTCGTCGGCGTCGCGGGCGATTCGAACAGCAGCGCCCGCAATCTCTGCTCGTAGCTGGGCGGGCGCATCACGTTCGAAGGCGCCGGCGGCAGCTGAGGACAAACGATCGGTGTGGCAGGTCGCGAGGTCGTCGCGCAGCCGGAGAACACCAGCGCGCAGGTCAGCCACAACAGCGTCAGGGACGGCCTCGGCCGCCTTCCGATCTTCCTCATGTTTCGCTCCGATGTCGGCCAGGGCCTGGCCGGCTTGATGCTCGTCGCGGCGCGCGCCTTCGGACGCCGCCACCTGGTCGCCGGCCGCCTTGGTCGCCTGCCGCGCCTCCGCCAGGTCGGCGGATCGATCGCGCCACTCCCACCCGGCCCAGAACGCGCCAGCGGACCACACCAGCGCAGCAGCCAAGGCGATCAGCATGCGGTTCATGCCGGCGTCTCCGGCGGGATCACCGCGCCCAAGCCGCGCAGCGACGCTTCGAGCGTCAGCACGCGGAGCCGGAGGCGATGCGCTTCCTCCTGCGCGGCCATGCGCAGCTTCACCTCGTCTGCGAGCTGCTGGCCCATCTTGAGCTGTGACGCCTCCAGGGCCTCGATTCGGGAGGTCAGGCCGGAGAGCAGAGCGACATTGCCGTCGGTCTCCGCCTTGTCCTGCTTACGGTTGAGCACGGCGCCGATGAACTCGCGCGCGATCCAGAGCGCGGCCGCGCCGCCGGCAACCCACCAAGGCGCGATGTCCGATCCGTCGCTCATTGGGCCAGCGCCTCCCGTGCGGTGGCGTGGTACCCGGACCACTTCGCCCGCAGGCGGGATCGATAGGCCGGTGTGCCTCGCGCGTACGCGCCGGGGCGCCAGGTCCGCAGGTACAGCTGCCATGCGCCCTCGACATCGGTCACTGCCGGCAGAGCGCGCGGGTCACTCCACAGCAGCAGCCGGGCAAGTCCGGCGGCCAGCACGTCGTCGCGCTCGATGGCCCGCCAGATGGCGGCATTGGTCGGCTCGACGCCTCGATCTCGGTACAGGGCCGCCGCGTACTCGCGCGTCGCCGGGTGCGTCCGGACACCGGCCACCATGCCCCCGCCCTGCTCGCCCTGCCAGAGCGACGCCGCCGGCCCCGGGGACCCGCTGCCCAGGATCTGGCGCCGGTGGCGGAAGTCCGCCTCCTGGCCGGCGATCGCCAGCAGCATCACCCGCGCCTGCGGCGTGTCCATCGCGGCAGGCAGCAGCGCAAGCGCCGGGCCCACCGCGGTCCTGTTGATCTCTCGTGCGCGGTCGATGCTCATGCCGGCATGGTGAGCAGCCGGGACAAGGCTTCAACGGTGCATGATGCTAGGATGCTCCCATGCCTACCTGGGACCGCCACGAGGTCACCCCCGAAGCCAAGGCGCTGGTGCGCCGGTGGCGGGCTGAGGCGCGCCGGGAGCGCGAGGACCGCGAGAAGCCAGCCACGGTTGGGCAGCGGGTGAAGATTGCCCTGTTCTGCTTGATCGCCCTACTGGCCCCGTTCGTTCTGGTTGCGCTGTTCTTCAGCCTGTGGGGTAGCGTTCGCCTCTAGCGCCTCTGCGACCGTGGCGATGTCCTCGTCATCGTTTTCCGCAGCCATGCGCTTGAGCACATTCAACTGCGCTGGCAGTGCGCCAACAGGCATTTCCGTGGTTCGAGCAAACCACCGCACAAAGTAGCGGTTCGTCATCGCCCTGGCGAAGGCGTTAGCGATGGCGCCTGATGCCAGCGCTTGGCTGAACAGCGAAAAGTTGCCCGTCATCGCAGATGTTGCAAGCGTGCCGCCGTAGCCAAAAGCGGCAACCTGCGCGCCGGTGCCAGACGGATTTCGTAGAACGCCGGTTCCTTCCTTGATGGTCCCTGCCACGCGCGCGATTCGGTCGATATCCTCGCTGATGTCCGGGCCGAAGCGGTTGAACAGTGTGGCGCGCGCCTCGGGGCTGAGCTTGTTCCAGTTCGTCAGGAAGGTAGCGGCGGAGAACGCGTCGCCACCGGCGCCCTGCATCCCAGGATTCGCGCGCCCCATGCGCTTGATCACTGCACCGGTCACGTCTCGCTGCGCATCCTCGGGCAGTGCCCGCATGACCGAGCGGAGAACCGTGGCCCCCTCCCGCGTCCCCTGCATGGCGGCCTGAAATACCCGCTCGGGGCCTCCGTTCTTGTCGACGACGTGCTCGATCTGCTCGAGGTGGCGAATCCGAATCCGGTGATAGCGGTTCGCCAGCCGCCAAGCGCGCTGCGCTTCAGGCGTGTTCGCCGCGGCCTCCATGTCGCGCGTCAGGGCCCCGTACAGCGCTTTCCACTTCGAGCGGGGGACGTTGTCGACCAGCGAGTAGTTGTCGATCTCGTTGCCGACGAGCGTGCGGAGCTTGGTGAGCGCTTCATATGGCAGCTTCCCGTCGACCTGGCTCTGGAGGTAGCGGTTCACCTCCTTCTCGATGTAATCCGAGCCGAACTTGGGATCCGACCATGTCGCCTCGGTCGGCACGCGCCGGTTGATCTCGCCTTCGCTGAGCAGTTGGTTGTCGATATCGCGCGCCGTCGGCACCTGTGCATCGATATCCGCCTGCTTGGGCAACTGAGCATCGATCTGGGCGCGCGTCGGCACTTGGCGCGCGATCTCCTCGTCGGTGATGACGCGCGTCACCTGACTGCGAGTCTCGGGGAATGCCGCACGGCGGCGGTTCTCCTCGATGGCGGCCCGCTGCTCGGATCGCAGCCGCAGCTCGAGCTCGTCAGCCTCGCGATACAGCTGGTTCCGGCGATTCTCGACGGCATCATGGATCCGGTTGCGCAGGCGGTCTGCCTCGGCCGTCAGCGCCGTTCGCCGCTCCGCATTCTGCGTCAACAGCTCCTGACGCATTTCGCTGGACTGCTCGGCAATTTCCGCCCGTCGAAGGTTGGCCTGATCCTGCAGCCGCTGCCGAATGGCCTCGGCCTCCCGGCGGACCTCGGGCCGCGTCAGCGCAGCCAGGGTGCCGTCGGTGTCATCGAGCAGCGCTCGCTCGATACCCTGAATCCGGGCGTTCTGGAAGAAGCGACCGACGTTCGGCGCGCCTTCGATCGCCTCGTTGAGCTCCGAGAGGGCGGCCTGCGTGTTCGACACGGTGACTCGCTCGCCAGATGGGACCGCTTCGTCGACGGCTCGGTAAAGGCTCCGGCCGGTCTCGCGCGTGCGCTCGTTGAACTGCGCGACACCCCGCTGGATTGAAGCACCCGCCCCCTCCGGGGTGGGGTCAGCCGAGAGCCTACGAGCGACCGAGTCCAGTCCGCTGCCAATCCGCTGACCCTGCAACTCGCCGGCGCGCGCCATGACACCCGCCGACGTGGGGCCACTGCCAAGCAGATTCTCGGCGGCTTGGCGCATACGGCTGCCCGTGCCCTGCCCGATCGTGGGCGTCGCATCACCGAGAGCCGCGAAATCCTCGATCGCCGATTCCAGAGCGCGCCGATTCGACTCTCCGCCCCGAACTGCACCACGGATCGCCATGGGCGTCCCGTACAGAGCGGCGCTCGGCGCCAGGCCGCCCGCCAGCCCCGCAGCAATCTGCGCACCAGCCCCGCCCCCTCCCTCGCGCGTCGCGCCAGACGCTGCCGCACCGGTGGCTGCGCTCACCGTCTGCAGCGCCGGCTGGGCCGTGAGCAAATCGCCCAGGGCCGCGCGCATCGACGGCGCCGCGACCGCGCTGCGCCCCGCATTCGCGATCCCGCCGACGCCAAGCGTCAGCCCGGTGCCTGTCAATGCCTCGCCGACATCGCCGAGCACGCGCTCCCGGCCGTCCTGGGGCGACGGCAGGCCGAGGAAATCGGCCAGACCGCCCGCCGCGTCGCGGTAGCTTGCCTGCTCGCCCGGGATCAGGGCGGCGTTGACGAAGTCGCCGCCCAGGGCGCCGAACAGGCCGCCGGCGCCCTGCAGCACGGACCGTGCGCCGAGCCCGAGCCCGCGCAGTTCACCCCGGACCCGGTCGCCGAGCGCGGGGCCCTTCGACTTGGGCGCACCGAGTTCCCCCGCCGCATACTCGGCTGCGGCAACAGGCGTTCCGCCGACGATGTCGATCTCGAGCGGGGGTGCCTGCGGGTCGTCGTCGAACTGGTCGAAGAAGTTGCCGCCGTACCGGCGCTCCTGCTGCACGTGCAGCTGTTGCGCGTAGGAGGTCGCGTCCTCCGGCGTTGCAAACTGGCCGAGGTGTCGCCCGGTGCGCATATACGTGTCGACGGCCTCGTCGTCGCCCAGGACGCGCCCGTCGTCGCTGACCGTCGGAATCAGCACCTCGCGGCCGTCGATGTTCGTCGACATCGAACGCACTGTGGAGATCGTCCCGTCAGCGTTGCGCACCACCGGCCGGCTGTTGAGATCGATGTTGCCGGCCGCCAACTGCCCGCGCGGCGGCGCCGGTGGGTCGTTGTCGAATTGGTCGAAGAAGTTCGCCATCACTGCCCCAGATAGGCCGCCGCGGCGCCGTCGCCGTACTTGGCATCGAAGTCGGCCGAAAGGCCGGGATTGTTCATCAGCGCCTGCACGGCACGCGGGCTCGGCTCCGGCCTGGCGCGCGCCGGCAAACCCTCGGGCCTGCCGGCGCCGCTGCCGGATAGCCGCAGCATCGTCTCGACCAGGTTCGCCTGGACGCCGATGGGCTGCCGGATGCTGGGCACCATCGAACGCGCGCCTTCGACGTCAGGGTTGGTGATGGGGCCGGCCGGGTCGTTGATCATTGCCTGTCCACGAGCCGCCGATTCGCCGAATGGCGTGATGTCGCGATTCGCCCGCTCTGCGATGAAGGGGATCTCGCCGAGAACCGGCCCCTGGAAGAACCGCCGCCCCTTTTGGCGCAGGAGCTCGGCCACTGCTTGCGGGCCGCTGAGCCCCTTTACAGGGTCGCCCCGCTGCAGGAGGAGATCGACCTCGTCGCGAGGCGTGCCCGTCTGGGTCGCGACCTGGTTCAACAGCGCCTCGCGCTGCATCGCGGCCCCGGCGCGTTGACGGTCGTTGAAGGACGCGGCGATACCACCGGACCCCGGGGCCGGCGGAGTGAGGCTCATGCTCGCCGGTAGTTGTCCCGTGAGCGCGAACCGCGTGCGCGCCTCACCTTGGAGACCATAGGAATCCGCCAGCGCCGCACGGCTTTCCGGCGTCGCTGCGGCGCCGCCAGAGCGGCCGCCCGGGTTCCATTGGCCTGCTCGCTGCAGCGCGAACTGCTGCTGCGCGATACCCGACCGCACGTTGGCGTTGTTCGCCGTGGCGTAGGAGCTGGCCGCGGACGCGTTGCGCTGCCGGATGGTGGCCTCGCCAAGCGGGGTCACGGTCAGGCCGCCACCGCCGTCGGCATACCGGTCACCGATCGCCATGCCGTCCTTGATGTCGCCGAGCGCGACCGGTCCATCGGCCAGCCCGAACAGAGCCGCGTTCGGGTTGTCCGGCCCATATCGACGCGCAGCGGCATCGGCCGCAGCCGCGCGGTAGCCGTCCCCGAGCGCGGTGCCGCGTGCGGCCATCAACTGCTGCGCGTTTCCGCCGCCGGCCGCCATCAGCGAGGCTTCCGCATCGGAGATACCGAGCTCGCGGCCCATCGTCGGCAGGCGCTGGTAGTTGTCCGCGCGGACGCCATCGATGATCGCGTTTGCTCGCTCGCGCCGCGCCTGCTGCATGGCGAGCTCGAGCTTGTGCCCGGTCAGCATCCCGTCTTCGTAGGCGCCGGGCGTGCCGATGCGTCCCGCGAGCGTTTCGCCCAATGCGGCCCAGCCGTTCATGCCAGCCATCACGCCACTCCGTAGATGCCCGGAGCGGTCCGGGCGCTGCTGTAGACGGCACTCCCGCCGTACTGCGCGGGCGTGTACTGCGCGGACGCCGCGCCGGTGCCGGCGCCAGACATCGCGAGGCTCCCGCCGTAGGCCCCGGCGACCTGCGACGCCGCATCGATCCACGGATTGCGTCGAATCGCGCGCAGCCTCAGATCGCTGATGAACTGATCACCGGCGGACTGCCGGCCAATCAGCCCGATATCGGTCGCCAAGCGGCCATAGTCGAACGCCTCACCCTGCCTCTGCATGGCCGGCGCGTCGATCCGCGACAACAAGCCTGCGGCGCGCGTGGCGTAGTCCTGCACATCGCCTGCGGCGCGAGCAGAATCTCCACGGAACGCCGCGGAGCCGACGTTCGGAGTAAGGCCGGATTCGATGGACGGTCGGTTGCGCCTCAGTCCGGTCAGGTACTCGTCCAGACGCTGCGCACGCTCATCGGCTGCCGTGCTCCCTTCCATGGCGGCGACCTGCTCGTGCACCCGATTGTCGGCTTCCTGTTGTCGTACACCCTGCTGACGGATGCCAGCAGCAGCTTGTGCATCCTGACGGTTGGCCGTCCGCGTCGTGTTGTACTGCTGGGCGCCCGCTGCGGCCGCCATGATGATGTAAGGGATGGCCTGGCCCATTACCGTCCTCCGTAGTAGCCGCCGGTGACGGCGGTCGGTTGATAGGGGCTGTAGCCGCTGTCCCTGAGCCCTCGACGACGCTCGGAAGCTGTGCGCGCCGCGTCCGCGAACGACTTCATTCCGCCGAACATATCGCCCAGGCCCTGGGCCATTGCCGTAGACCTCCCGGCTTCGAGGTTCGTGCGCAGTGCTGCGCCAGCCTGCTGGGCCGCTGTTGTGGTATCGAGACCGGATGTCGCCAACTGGATCAGGCGCGCACGCGCGTCCTGGTCCGCGGCCTCAAGCTCGGAGCCGGCGCCAAGCGCGCGCCGCTCGACATCCAGCACGCCGCGGCTGTAGTCCTCGCCGAACCGCTGCTGCTGGTCGCGCTGCGTGCTGCCGCCGACCAGCCCGCCACGGGCGAGCGCGAAGCGCAGATTCCGATCGGCGTCCGACTTCTGCCGATTCAAGTCATCGGTGTGGAACTCACGCACCGCGCCCACATAGTCGGCGATGTCAGCCGCGCGCGACGGGTTGTTGAAGACCTGGTTCACACGGGCCTGAGTCGAGGCGATCCGCGCCTGGCGCTGCTGCTCCATGCGATTCGCTTCGTTCGCCGCTTTGTTACTTCCGCCGGACATCGTTACCTCCGTACCTTTGCGAACATCACTGCATCGCTCCCGTCGGCGCAGTACGCGCGCAGCACGCCTTCGCGCTGCAGCCCGAGCCCGCGCTCGTACCAGTCGTGCGCAGCCGTCCGGCTCGCAAGCGCGGCGATCTGTACCCGATGCGCGCCATCGACAAGCATCTGGTCGATCACCCGCCGACAGATCCGCGTGATCGCGAAGCCGTGCGCCTCCCAGCCCGCCAGCGTGCCAACCAGCCACCCGTCGAATACCCCCGGCCGCAACGGCTGGAAGCCGCCAGCCAGGAATGGCAGCCCGTCGGCGCCCACAAACACGTAGCTCGGACCCGGGGTAGCCGCGAACGCGCGCGCGGCGATATCCGCGTCGTATTCGTGCAGTCCACCGAATGCGAGGAACTGCTCGATCTCGTCCGGCCGCATGCGGCGCGCCAGGTAGGCGAAGTCCTCGACGATCGGATGGCCGAGGCGGATAGCCGGCGGTGGCATGGATCCATCAGCCATCACGGCCCACCCTGCATCGGGCTCAGTTCCAGCAGCACGCTCTGCACGTTCCAGCGCTCGCCACCGGCGAAAGTCAGGCGCACGGACAGCGTCGGCGCCGAGACCGGCAGCGGCACCAGACCGCCCGGCAACGTGTCGTTGGGGACTTCATAGGGTGGCGTGAACGCCTGATCGCTGCGCTGGTCGTAGCCGATGCTGATGCTCGGCCCCTGGCCGGTTCCCACGTAGTCGAAGCCCTCGAGCATCTTGGTCACTCCCGGCGTACCGAAGTCGAGCCACGGCCACCACACGACGCCCGGGAAGCGGAGCGCCACGCCGGCGACCTCGTCGTGCGTGGCCGCCTCGGAAACGACGGAAATCTGATCGCCGTGCCGGACGTAGAGATCGTCGCCAAGCTGCGCGAACGCTTCAACGGCGAATGGGAACTCGTAGCGGCTCCACGCGCCCATCTGCCCGGCGCGCGCCATGGAGTAGACGTGGACCGACGTGCGGCCGTCGCGCGCGAACGCGAGCCAGAATTGACCGGCCCCGGGGTAGTAGGTCGAGAGCACCCGGCCACCGGCGGCGATATCAGCACGCACAAGCTCATCGATCGGCATGCCGACATCGCCGGCGGCCAGATTCTCAGCCGCGTTCGCGATTCCGACAGTGCGCACGCCGAGCTGCGACAGGTAGAACAGGTCGTTGCTGACCGCCTGGGCCGCCTGCGGCCACGACGACCCGATGCCGTCCATCTGGTCCAGGATCGCCATCGCCTCCGGGTCGGGGTCGATCTGCCACATCTGGAAGCTGCTCGCGTTGAACGCGACGAGGTTGCCGCGGTACATGCCGAGCACGGCCATATCGTTCGCGTTGGCCTGCTGCAGGCCCGTCGGGAGGTAGCCGGCGTCCTGGGTCGTCGTCCAGTCGAGTGGGTTTGCCGTGGCGCTGAACCGGACGATGTCCCCGTCCGCCTTGAACACCTTCGACGCGCCGATCGTGGTCACCGGGGTGCGCGGACAGTTGGAATCAGTCACACGACGCGTGCGAGCAACCCACGAGATTGTGCCATCGATCACTCGCGCACCATCCACTTGCGGCCACGTGGGCTCGCTTGGTCCCGATCGCATGATCGGCCGCGCCTCCCAGACCACGCGCGAGACCGAAACTGCCTCCCAGATGACCTCGTTGTCGGTCACCCTCTGGCCCAGAACTCCGGGCCAGGCTGGTTCGGCGCTGCCGCTGACACCCGCAGCGGGCTGCACAGCGCGGTATTGCAGCGAGGCGGCGATCGGGCTGGTGTAGTTCCACGAGAACGCGTCCATGCAGATCCGCGAAACCGTAGATGACGCCGAAGTGTTCATGACGCCGGCGTACTGAACGCTGGCGGCATTCGCCGGCGCAAGCGCCGACACGATTGCCTGACGCCACGCCGTGCCGGCCTGCTTCATCGTGACTTCGGCGCCGCCGCTCTGGCCTATCAGCTGCCCGCTGCCGTCAAACCACAACAGTACGACCGAGAAACTAGTCCCCGCCGTCCCGCTCTCGATCCGCCCCATCGCGGTCAGTGTGATCTGCTGCCCAGGGCGGACTGGGTAACGCGTCGCTCCCGAGGCGCTGCCATCGAATTGCTCGCCGGCACCTGCACTCACAACGCAGGCCGGACCGCTGAACCCGCCTGACGCCGACAATTGAGCCGTGCCGCCCAGAACCCAGTCTGTGAGGCCAGCCTCGAAGCTGGGATTTGGGATCTGGATTGGGCCGATCGGCTGTTGCGTGCGCGGCACGACCAATGCACCCGGCGGGTACAGGCGGCCCGGCTGCCATGCACTACTCATCGAAGTTGCTCATAGGTATTGCCGCTACCGGAGTCGCGCGGCGTGCTGCCTCCCGGGTTGCTGTACCGAGGCGGCACGCCCGGTTGCGGCTGGGTCTGCCCAGGGGGCATCTGTACTGGCACATCGGCCTGCTCGATCACCGCGGCCCCTTCCTGGGCGATCCAGGCGGGCTCAGCCTGGCCGCTACGCGGCGGCGCCCCGATCGCCTCGACAACCACGTACTCATAGCCATTTGCCACAGGAGGCTCTACGACATCACCGACCCTGCGCTCGACGCCTGGTTGCCACACCACACCAGGCGCGCCCGCCCGGGTCGGCTCGTACACGAAACCGTTCGGATTGCTGGGCTGAGCCCGATCAGATGACTGGTAGATCGCACTGGCGCGCCAGTTGTCAGCACGTTGAAGCCAGAAGTCGAACACGTCGCCATTCACGAACTCCACAGTCACAAATAGCGCCCCGAGGAAGGGGCCAGCATAGTGGATGACGGAAAGCGGCAGGGTCCGGTCATCGGGGTGCGTCAGCACCTCGCAACGCACGCCGCGCGGCAGTCCATTCACAACCTGGTGCGAGAAAACCACCAGGCCACCGTCGAATGCGCACATGCCGACGGTGCCCGGCGGCAAGCGCCGATGCTCGCTTGTGCCCGGGCGGCTGAGCACCGCGCCGCTGGCGTCGACGTACCCGTTGAGGATGTCGTAGAGGTTGTCCGGCTTTGGTCCGCCCTTCACCCGCTGCCGGTTGATGCCGCCCGACGCCGCATTGAGCTGGAAGCGCGCCATCAGCGGAACGGCTCCGTTGGCCTCGGGATCGCGTAGACCGCATCGACGCGGCGCGGCTGCCCGGGCACATAGCGGCGCGTGTGGTGCGCGCCGGCTACCATCCCGCGCAGCATGGTCTCAAGCTGGGCGATGTAGTTCTGCCCGTCCTGCTGCTGGAAATGCGCCTTCGCGTTCGCGAGCGCCATGAGGAACACGAGGCGGTCGTCGATCGTGGTCCGGTCGTCGGGCGTCTCGAACGGCTCAAGGCCGAACCGGCCGCGAATGATGAGCCGCCCGCGCGTCTCGTCAGGGACCGGCGACAGTTCGATGCACTGGCGGATCTCGTAGCGCTGCGGTCGCCCGGTCTCGTCGCGCGAGTAGGTCTCTGGCGGGATGCCGCACTCGAGCGGAGACCAAGCGCCGTCGACCTCGACGCCGACCCACGTCACCTTCCGAGGGTCGAGCCGCTTCGAGCACGCCTCCTGATTGCCCGGGATGTCGTACATCCGCACGCCGGCCGTGATCGGCCACGAGAAGTAACGCTCCGTTCGCAGCACGTCGTATCGGCGGTACAGCTGCTCCTGCGCCTCGTGCAGGAACGACGTGAGCGTCGCGATGATGCCGGGCGGCCGGCGGCGCACATAGTCGGCGAGCGCGCGCTCCGCCATGTCAACGTAGAGCTTCGCGTCGGGCTGGTTGTAGTGCGACTTCGCCGATGCCAGCGCCAGCGCGAACACCAGCGGCGCGTCGAGCGTAGTCATCTGATCCGGCGCGACCATCCGTGGCGGCAGTGGCTGTCCGCCCCGGTCCAGCTCCAGGCGGCGCCAGAGCATCTGCTCAGACTCGTTGACGAGGCTGTCGAGCAGGTCGAGCATGCCCGGCGGCGGGTTGCCCGCCTGCGCAGCGTAGCCCAGCCTCGCCATCAGATCGCGGCGCATGGCGCCGAGCGTGCGAAGCTCCGCAGACTCGATCGGATCGGCGAAACCGAGGCGGTAAAGCAGCTCGGTTCGCAGCGCACCCAGCGTGCTGTAGCCGCTCGTGTCGTCGTCGCAGTCGCAGTTGGGTAGCGGCTTGTCCGGTTCCGGATCCGGCTTCGGCGGCAGAACGGTGATCGTGAGGATCGCGCGCGACGTTGCCATCAGTACCTCGCGTAGAAGTAGCGGATTGGCGACGACCGCTCTTGCGTCCCCAAGCTGTCCCACACGGCATAGATGTCGGCTTCGACTTCCTCGCTGAAGGGAACTTCGCCGGACTGATCAATCCACTTCAACTTTCCGTCCGGCTGAAATTGGTAGAGAACTCCCCAAGCATCTGGGCCGGGCTCTTGGAACGGATATTGATTCGCCACAACAATACCGACGGATCCGGGGCTCTGCTGCTCTTGCGCGAGAACCTCACTCCACCACGGCGGCTGCACCGAGAAGACCAGCCCCTGACCCTCGGAAGTATCCGAGCCGACTGTCTCGCTTCCAGGGTCGCTAGCCGCGATCTCATACTCAATCACGACCACGCCGCTGAAGTCCCGCTCGGGCACGTACGTGATTGATCCGTCGGAATTGACAGTCGCGGACCCCGACGACGGCCCGGACACGATCACCGGCAGCCCTAGCAGATCCCGTAGCTGCACAGGCGCGCCGTCGAGCGTGTCGTTGGCGAGTACGTCGACCGTTACCGCTTCGCCATCGGGAGTGCTCGCCTCATCGTTGTTCGCCACCAGCTCGGCCACCGTCCTTCTCCATCAAAAGGGGCCGGCCAAGTCGCCTCAGCCGGCCCCGGTTATCCCCCTGACGAGGTGGGATTACTTCGCGCCGCCCTTGGCCTTCTTCTCGGCGTCGGCCAGCTGTTCGCGCAGCGTCTCGACGCCGGAGCGACCGTCGTACTGCACGCCCAGCTTCTCGAGCTTGGCCTGCAGATCGGCCTTCTCGTCGTCCTGCTTCTCCGGCGGCTTCGCGCCGCCCTTGGCCTTGCTGGCGGGCGGACGCACGCGCGAGGCGGACTGCGCCGGGCCGCTGGTAGCGTTGGAGCTCCTGCCGCCGCTCTTGAAGCCGGCATGCTTGAGCTCGCCCGGGCCGGTCGGGAACGCGCGCACGACCAGGTCCGGCGCGTTGATGCGGCGGTACTTGCGCTGCAGGCGCTTGAACTCGGTGTCGGCGTTCTCGTCGAGTTCGATCTCCTCGGGCGTCTCCTCGTCTTCGACGCTGATCGCGTCATCGCCGTGGACGACCTTGAGGATCGGAATCTCGTGCTCGGGCACCTTGGTGGTGATGACTTCCTCGCCGCGGTCGATGGTGACCAGGACGAGGGGAAGAACGATGGTGGACATGGGCAGCCTCCTCAGCCGGCCAGCACGTTGACGGTGGCTGCCGTCGAAACGCGGATGAAGGGCGGCAACTCCTCGATCTGGAGCATGTCGCCCGCGGGAACGGTGGCGAGCGTCGACCAGGCGCCGTCACCGGTTCCGGTGCCGTCGAGGCTTCCCTGGACGATCAGCGAGCCGCCGGTCGGGTTGTGGACGATCGCCTCGCCGCCGGTGAAGAACGGACTGGTGCCGACTTCGAGGGCGGTGTTGGTGAGCTTGATCATGCGCATTGCGGGGTCTCCGAAAGGCCCCGGCCGAAGCCGGGGCGCATGGGTCAGGCCAGCGTCACCACGGCGAGGCCGTTACGCTGATCGGTGGTCAGGCCGTACTTGGCGGTCTTCGCCCAGTAGTGGACGTAGCGGTCCGGCAGGCGCTCGGGCTTGCGGTTGCGCATCCACTCGCCCTTGACCGGGCGCAGCTTGAGGTTCGCCTTGCTCACGAAGTAGGCGCGCTTCGAGAACGTGTCGCCGCCAAGCTCCGCATCCAGTTCCTCGAACGTCGGATCCTTGATCACCTCGACGCCGTGGAAGTACAGGTTGTTTGTGGACGGGTCGAGCGACACGCCGCCGCGGTTGTTGCCACCTTCGTTGACGTGACGGCTCGTCACGGCGTTAGCGGCCTTGCGGAACGCGTTGTACATCTGGTCGCCGGCGAAGATCGCATCGGTCACCGCACCGCCGTAGCGCGTGTTGTCGGACCAGGTATCTTCGAACGCATCGACCAGGCCGGACTGCGGCACGTTGAGGTTGATGTTGTTCCGCCAGTACGGCCGCGTCGCCGCATTGACGCCGCCCACCGTGCCCACGGCCGGCGTGGTGCTGATGATGTGGCTCACGCCCGGCGCGGCCTTCGCCGACTGGCTGCCGTCCAGCATGAACTCGAACGCCAGATGGCGCTGCATGCCCTTGTCCAAGCCGCGCTTCGACTGCTTGAGCAGGTTGATCAGCGAGGTCTTCTCGGACTGCGTCGGAGCCTCGTCGCCGTCGTCGCTGATGCGAATGCCGGCCGCGAGCAGGCGGTCTTCATCGAACCAGAAGCCGTCGTGCACGTTGTAATACTGCCAGCGGGTCCAGACTGCCGGGTCGCGCTCGTTGTAGGTGACCTGGTCGGCGCCGAAGTAGTTCTGCGCGTTGGAGCCGTTGTCGACGAACAGCGGCTCACGGAAGACGCCGTTACCGAAAACGGTCTCCTCCTTGTTCGCGATCAACCAGGCGAGCATCCGGTACTTCGGATTGATCTGGTCGATCGGCTCCTTCTTCTCGAAGGTCTCGAGCGAATAGTTCATCCCGCGGATGAACTGTGCCTGCGTGAATGCCATGGGCGTAACCTCGAAGGGTGATGGGGTGATTTCCATCCACGTTCGAGGCGGGCGAATCCTCTTACTGCCCTACCGGGCGCGACACCGGCGTACTGCTTGCGTGGTGCCGGCAACTCGCCGGCACACGCAGGATGCACGCTTGCAGGAAAGCGTCAACGGCCGCTCAGGGCGGCTTCGAGCGCGTCCTCGACGGTGTCGAAGGTCGTTGGCGTCATGGGGGCGCGCGGCCCGGTGGCGCGCATAGGGCTGGCAGCAGGGACGGCCGGTGCTGCTGGCGGCGCGGGTGGAGCGGGCGGCGCCGGGATGCTCGCGTAGGCGCGCTGCGTGGCCGCAAGCCACTGCTGGGGCGGCAGCGCCTGCCGGATCTGGCTCACCAGCGCGTCGAGCATCGGCCGCTTCGCGACGTACTGCGGGTCCGCCTGCATTTGCTGGTCGTAGGCGATCAGCTGCTGGCGCGCGTTCTCGGCGACCTGCTGCGTCTGCTGTTCGCTGACCTGGCTTCGCTGTCGATCCGCGAGCGCGCGCGATTGCGTGCGCGCGTTCGCGACCTCGAGCGCGCGTGCCCGGTCCACTTCGCCAGCTTTGACCGCGTCTACCAAGTCCTGGTGCGCGGCGATCGGGTCGTGCACACCGGGAATCTCCCGGCCCAACGCCTGGGCCAGAGCCTGCGCCTCCGACATGATCATTTCGAGCGCACGCTCGGCGGCCTGCGGGTCGCCGTTCTGCGCCGCATTGACCACGCGCAGGTAGTCGAGCGTCATCCCGTACTGCTCGGGCGTGGCGCCGGTCTCCTGCACCATCGAGATCAGGTCGTCGGCGTCGCGGCTGCGCTGGATCACGCGCGGCAGATCGGCCAGATCCTTGATGCCGGCCGCGGTCAGCTGCTCGCGGATCGGCGCCAGCTCCTTCACCTCGGCGGTGAGCTCTCGGAACCGCGCGGCCGACTTCTCCTTGAGGCCAAGCGCGGTGATCTCCGCCTCGACCTCGGCGTCAGGCGCAGGCACGGCGGGATCGCCGGCGGGCGGCGCGTTCGGATCGGCGGCGGCAGCGGCTTCTGCGGCGGCGGCCTCGGGCGAACCGGGCACCGGGTCGGCTGCGGGTGGATCAACGGCCGCCGGCTCGTCTACGGGCGCATCGGCGGGCGGCGTGTCGTCCTCGCTGATCGCGCGGTCGAGCGATTCGCCGAGCGCGGCGTCGGTGTTCTCGGCGGGCGCGGCATCGCCAGCGATTGCGGCGTCGAGGCCGGCGACATCGTCGGCGCTCGGCGCGCTGTTGGGGTCGGTGTTCGGGTCAGCAGGTGCGTGCATGGTGGGTTCTCGTCAGGGATGGTCAGGGCATCAGCGGATCGGCAGCGGGATCGCCGCCGGGCGGTGCTTCGGGCGGCGGCGGTGCGCCGGGTGTCTGTGGCCCGCCCATCACCGGCAGCTGCGGGGCGGCGCCGTCGGCCTGCGGGATCAGCTGGTCGATGTCGATGCGGTCGCCGGACTTCTCGGCGGTCAGGCGCAACAGGTGCTCGAGCGAATCCGCGATGGCTGCCGGGCTGGAGCCACGCAGCTGGCCAATCTGCGTGATGCCCTGCTGCAGCAGCGGGAGCATCACGCCCCACGCCTCGCGCTCGGCTGCCGTGTTCGGCTTGCCGGACGAGCCGCCGCGGATCTCGATGTTCACCATCCGGGTCACGTCGTCCGGGCCCAGGTACTCCGGCCACATGGCGTCGGGTCCGGCGATCTGCCGCACGTCGTCCGCGGTCATGTACACGCGGGCGATCTCGATCGTGTACTGCGCCAGCTCGGACAGCGCGCCCTCGAGCAGATCACGCCGGCCGCTGGTGCGCGCCGTGAACCCCTGCTGCTGGATGTCGGCCTCGGTCGCGGTCTTCGGCGTGTTGATCGATCCGCCGAGCGCTTCCTGCACGCCCCAGATGCGTTCGATCTCCTGCACGATGCGGGTGCGGTCATAGAGCGCCACGTCGATTGCGGCGTAGGTGACGGGGTACAGAATCTCGGTCAGCGGCTGCCGGGGGTCGGTCGGGTTGATCCCGACCATTTCCTGCGTGCCGGCCGTCGCCAGCTTCTCGGCGTCATCGGGCGACATCGCGCTGCGGTTGAACGCCGTCTTTGGCACGATCCGACGCCGGTGTCGCGCCTCGGCCGAGCCGATGCGCTCGTACTCGTCGACCAACTTCGCCGTGCGCGTGACCAGGCTCTGCGGGTGGCGCTGGCCGTCGACCTCGGAGGTCGTCACAAGGAAGATCGGGTAGAACCGCGTCGTGGCCGGCGGCTTCCACTGCGGCTTGACCCAATAGCGCACGCCCTCGATCAGCGTCAGCACGGTGCCGCTATCCCGCGACCACAACTCCCACAGCGCGACGAAGTCTTCGCCCTCGTCGCCGTCGGTCTCCCCGCCCGTCACGTATGCGTCCGCATCCTTGGCGCGGACGGTGTCGACGGCCGCGGTCTCGCCCTGCACCATCACCGGCTTGCGGGCACGAAAGCGCGTCGCTTGGCGCAGCAGCTGCTCGGGATCGCCGTACTGCGACAGGTGCTCGCGGAACTGCGCCACCGCATCGTCGAAGCGCAGGAACGACCGGTGCGCGTTCCACGGCGCGTCGAGGTGGTTGGCGATCGTGAATCCGGGCGCGACTTGGAAGTCCTCGCCGGCGACCACGTCGATCACGTACCCGCGGGAGACCACGCGTTCGACCTGCGACTGCAGGGTCTCGAGCTGGCGCTCAAGCTCGGCGACCTGGGAGTCACGGTCTGCGCCGAACAGGCCCTTGATGCCGTCGGTCGCGCGCGCGACCAGGCCACCGCCTGCCAACTCGGCCTGCAGCGCCCGGGCCTTCGTCAGGTTGTCCTGCAGGTCGTTGATGGCCTGGGCCGTCTGCGGGCACTGCTCGGTGCGCTGCTGCCAGCTGGCCTTGATGATGCCGAGCCCGATCGTCAGCGCCGAGCGGACCCACGGCCGCCCGCGTCGGCGCAGCTGCGCGTCCTGCCACATGCGCACGCCGACAATCTCGGAGGTCTCGGCGAACGCCTTGATGTCGCGGTTCCTGCGCACGTAGCGCTTGCGCAGGTCGTTGACCTGCTGCGTGATCTGCGCCTCGACGGCCGCTTCTTGCGCCTGCTGCCCGATGCCGAACGCCAGATCGGGCGGCGTGCCCATCGCGACCGCGGCTGCCGCCGCCTGAGCGCCGGCCTGGATGACCTCGGGCGACTCGCGTACCTGGTCCTCGATCGCGTCCCTCATCGCCAGTGCGTCGGGCGGGCGCACCGCTGGGCCCGGCTTGACATCGAAATCGGGGTCGCGCGCGTAGAGAAACGACTCGAGGATGTCGATGTTCGTCCCGATGATGTTCGCGCCGACCTCGAACCCCGAATCGCCGCGCGCGTAGCGCCGGTTCTTGGCGTACTCCTCTCGCGCCGGCTCGTCGAACTTGCGGCCCTGGGCGATGCGCTTGCGCCACCGCTCAACGTCGGCCCGCTCCTTCTCGCGCGCCCGCTCCTGCTCGTGGGCGAAGTCCGGGGCATCGGCGCCGAGCGGATCTTCGGCGGCGGTCGTCTGGCTGGGCTCGATCATGCGGGCCACCCTGCCCAATCCGCAGGGAGCATCAACGGTAGTAGCTGGCCCGGGCCTTGGCGTCCGCTGCGTCCGCTCGCTCGCGTGCGGTGAACCACTCCTCGGTGAACGGCTTGGGCAACCGCTTCGCCACCGGAGGAGGCGGCGCCGGCAGCATGTCGTCGACACCGCGACCGAGCAGGCCACAGACATCGGGGCCGTCATCGAAACGCGCGCGAGGGAAGTTGATCAGCAACTCGACGAGCCGGACCGCCCAGGGCTTACGCGGGAAGCGCACCCGTCCCTCCCTCACCATCGCCCGGAAGGCTTGGAACTTCGCCACCTTGTCCCCGATGTGCGGCAGGTACTCGTAGTTGGCGAAGGTGTCCCCCTCACGGGCCAGCAGCCGACGGATCGGCCGGACTGCGTTTTCCTGCGTGCCCTTCTCGCCGTACCACCACAGTGGCTTCCACTGCCTGATCATCGCCAGCTGTTCGCGCACGCTGGCGTCCAGCTCGACCTGCCCAAACCACCAGTCGACGAGCCACATCACTCGGTCTTCGTCCATGCCGACGATCCCGTGCTCGGTGAAGTCGGGCTCATCCCGCTTCTCGAGATCCTTCTCGGTGACTGCAAAGTCGCTGGCACCGTAGTACCGCAGGCGCTTGGGGAGTTCTTCCGGTTCGTACCAGATGATCCAGTCGCGCTCGATCTGGTTTCCCGACTCGGGCTTCGGCTTGCCCTGATAGAGGCTGTTCCAGGTGCGCGCCTTCGCCTTGTACTGCTGCCAGTGTTCGACCGGGAACCACTCGGGCCAAAGGTAGTCGCCGATCTTGCGCCCGAGCGGGTCATCCTCGCGGTCAGCCTGCGCCGGCACACAGATTACCTCCCACGTTTGGCCGTCGCGGCACGGGATCATCCCGGACTCACCGTCCCAGTTCTCCGGAAGGATGCTGCCGGCGAGGTCTGACGGGTTCCAGCGCGTCTGGATCAGGATGACTGACCCGCCCGGCTTGAGTCGCGTCAGAAGGTCGTCGTCGTAGGCCGCGCGCGTGCTGGCCTGTACGGTCGGACTGTCGGCCTCGCTGCGACCGGCTACCGGATCGTCGATGATCGCGGCATCAGCGCGTGCGGACGTGATGCCACCCAGCAGCCCGGCTGCGAGCAGGGTCGAGTCGTTCGTCAGGCTCCATTCGTCCACAGCGGCCGAGCCCGCAAGGATCGTGGTGCGGTCCGGCCAGATGGCCGCGTACTCCGGGCTGCCGCAGATGGCGCGCGTGCGCTTCGACGACCGATAGGCCGGCTTCGCGGCGTAGCTGGTGGAGATGACCTTGTAGCCCGGCCACCGGCCCATGGCCCACGCCGGAGCCAGCACGCCGGCATAGGTGGACTTCGCGGAGCCGGGTGGGAAGAACAGCATCAGGCGCCCCATCGGTCGCTCCAGGCAGCGCTGCACCGCGTCGAGGATCAGGCGGTGATGCGCGGCGAGCGGCAGGAACTCCGACGGCTGGCAGACCCAGCTTGCCGGGTCTTCGTCGTCGACAGGCGCGCCGGGAATCGCAACCGACAGCGCGAAGGCCGCAAGTGAAGTCCGGGCACGCCGACGCCGCAGCAGTTCGGCCGCAGCGGCCTCCGGCGTCAGGTCATTCAGTGCCACGCAGACCGCCCTGCGCGATCGCCGCCAGTTCCTCGTCGCTCAGGTCGCGCGGCGTGCGGCGGATCTCGACCGGGTTCTCCTTGTCGCCGCGGAGAGTGACCGCGTTTCCGTACCGGCGCGCGTTCTCGATTCCGGTCTGCCACTTGATGGCATCGAGCATCACCCGGGCCGCCTGGGCGTCGACCTTCTTCGTCCGCAGCAGGTACATGACGTGGTCGGCGGACTCGAAGCGGGCATCGGCGCGTAGTTCGCGGGCGCGCGCGTAGTGCTGCCGCAATCGGTCGAACGGACCCACCACCTTCTCCTCGCCGTCCGGCTGTTCAGGATCGGCGGTCGCGAGCCAGCGCAGGAAGGTGCGCCAGTGCGGCAGGTCGTCGAGCTTGCAGGCCGCGCGAACAGACATGCCCTCGGCTATCCGGGCCAACACGCGCTCGGCGACTTCGGGGTTGAAGGTGCTGGGCCGCCCCACTGTTCAGCCCTCCCGGTCTTCCAGCATCCGCAGCCCCACCCGGCTGGCCGCGATCCGGCCGTCGCGCTCGATCGCGTACCCGTGCGAAAGCAGCCCGTCGAGCAGTTCGTCGCCGTCGGGTTGGTTGTCGGTGCGGAATTCCTGCCGCGTGGCGCTGAACTCCGAGGCCAGGTAGCGGGTGCCGGTAACGATTCGGTCGGTCATGGGGTCATGCTGCCGTGGGGGCCCGATGCATCAACGGCGCGGGCGTGGTGGGTGGGGCTGCGAGGAGGTGCGCCTCGATGTCGCCGACCAGCTCCTCGAGGCCGAGCACCGGGACGGCATCGCGCCGGAGTGACGGCTCGCGGTAGTAGCCGACGAGCCATGCCGACCGGTCGATGAGCATCCGCTGTGCCGGCGACGACTCCTCGGAGATCACATAGATCGCTCCGGTCGCCGGGTCGGCGAACAGGTATGCGCCGCAGGAGCGCGCCTTGCGGATTTTCTGGATCCGGGCCAGGGCCAAGGCTGCGCACGGCATCAAGCCGTCGGCTGGGATGGCGCCGATCGGCACGGCCGCCCAGCACTGCCGAAATGGGGTCTTGGACGCGGTGGCGGTCATGGGGTGATTGCCTGGATTGCGGGGATGTCGGGGGAGAAGCGAGGCCGGCGGCCGTCGTGGGTGCATGTGGGGTGCTGTCGGCGCCAATTGCCCCGGCAGTGGGCCGCGCCGTGGTGCAGCCGGCCGTCCCGCTCCTTGCAGATGGCGCAGATGCCGGCCGGGTGTATGCGGGCGTCTCGGCTCGTGCGATTTGGCGCGCTCACCATGCGGGCGCCCTCCGCAGATTTATTTCGCCAGAGCGCTTGACACTAGGCAATTGTTGCCTATACTCACACCCATGCCAGCCATCCCGGCGAGGCGAAGAAAGGAGATCGAGATGGCAGCCGCAACCGTCGAGGCAATCCGCCAATTCGAATTGGACGCCCCGAGTTTCAACGATGCGATGACCTTCGCCCGCCACGTGGACGAGGCTATTGAGTTGGCCTACCAGGGAATAAAACTCACAGAGGGCGGCGGCCTGGTTCAGACCACAGAGGCCATTGCAATCGATCGAGCATGGCTCTCTGCGTATCGCGCCGCCGGCTACGATGTGCACAACCCATATGACTTGGCCATGCGGATCTGGGAAAAATCCGGCAAGGGGGGCTGAACCATGTACGCCATCTACAATGACGGCACGATTTACGGTGTTGGCGCGACTCCGCAGGAGGCGCTGATGGATGCGCGGTCCTACGCTGGGCCGGATTTCTGCCCCACCGGGATCACCCCCTACAACACAGACAATGTCTACCCGGAAGGCGCGGTTGCCGATTTTACGTTCATGCGCGGCCCCGCTTCGGCCGACGACGAGACCGCCCACGGTGAGTGCAAGGTCCGCCGGTGCGAACCGGGACTGTACGCGTTGGTGACCCAGGGCGCCGCCGTCAAATTTCGCATCAACGAACGGGGCGCCCTGGGTCTGGCGTAATCCCCGCATGGGCGGGGAACATTGCTTTCCCGCCCCCATATGATGGGTCATCCCCGCAGGGCGGGGAACGGGTCCAGCAACGAAAAAATACCGAGTCCATCCACATGACGCAATCCCCCGACGCCAGCAAGCACGACCCGCGCCCGCAATACCTCCGGGCGTTGCTCGAACGAGCCGGCGTGTCGCAGCGTGAGGCCGCGCGCCGGCTCGGAATTTCCGAGCGGATGATGCGGTACTACCTCGCCGACACGGGCGCGGATCACCGGCCTGCGCCGTACACGGTGCAGTTCGCGTTGGAATCGCTCGCAGGGTAATCACGCGGCCGCCCTCCCCGCCCGGTCCTCGATCTCGGCGCGCAGGTCGTCCCGGATGCGCCGGTAGAGCTCGAGGACGCCCAGGCCGGGCGAGTAGACGCCGACCAAGTCCTCGTCGGCGGCCTCGTCGGCCAGCTCGACCGTTACCGCCCGGGTCGGCGACAGGCAGACCGCCATCGGCTCGTCCTGGCCGGCCAGCCACACCGCGGCCGCTTCGGCCACGCCCGTCAGCGAGCGCGGGCCGATGCGGCCGGCGCGGTAGTCCTCGAAGGCAAACGGGTTCATGCGGCCTGGCCCTGCTGCTGGCCGATCAGGTCGGCCTGCAGCTTCATCAGCGCATCGTCGTCGCCGATCTCCTCGCGAAAGCGGCGTGGCGCCCGGGCGTAGGACGGGCCGAACATGGCCGCGCACTCCGCCGCCGACCAGCCGCCGAACGGCACGCCGCGGTGCGACCACGGGTTGAGCCCGACCGTGAAGTCGTGGCCGCGGCGCTTCTGGCCGTGGCGCCCGCCGACAGTGAGGTGATGGATCTCGCAGGGCACATAGCCGAGGCCACGCGCCCGGGCCACGACGCACCCGATGTCCTGGATGATCGCGAACCGCATCTGCTGCGCCATGTTCGGCGTGCCTGTGGAGCGACCGCGCTTCATGCTGCGGCCTCGCCAAACAGTGGCTTCTGGACGCCCCGCAGTCGCCGGCTCGCGATCTCGGCGTACTCGGGGTTCAGTTCGCAGCCGATCCACTGTCGGCCCAGGCGCTCGGCCACCACTGCCGTTGTGCCAGCGCCCATGAAAGGGTCGAGCACTACGCCGCCCGCCGGCGTACCGGCCAAGATGCACGGCTCAATCAACGCCTCGGGGAACGTCGCAAAGTGCGCCTCGCGGAACGGCATCGTGGGCACGGTCCAGACGCTGCGCTTGCTGCGCGTCTCCCTCGCGCCAATGTTGTGGAGATTCGCAGCAGTCCGGTGCTCACTGGCGCCTCCCTCATACGCCCGGCCGCCCTTTGTTGCTCGCGTGTTACCCGGCTTCCCACCCATCGCCTTTTCGGCGATAGCTTCGTAATCGAACCGGTAACGGGCCGACTTCGACAGCAGGAACAGGTACTCGTGCGCCTTCGTGCAGCGGTCGCGCACGCTCTCCGGCATCGGGTTCGGCTTGTGCCAGATGATGTCCTGGCGCAGGTACCAGCCGTCTGCCTGCAGGGCGAAGGCGACGCGCCACGGTATGCCAATCAGGTCTTTTTCCTTCAACCCCACTGGGACGTTCTTGATCGACTTGCACACGGCATCCTGCCCGCGCGCACGAGTCGAGAATTCCGTGCCACCCTGCGGGCCGACACCGCCGGAGCGCGCGTAGCTGTCGCCGAGGTTCAACCACAGCGTGCCGTCGTCGCGCAGCACGCGGCGCACTTCTCGGAACACGGCCACCAGCGCGGCAACGAACTCGTCGGGCGTCGGCTCCAGGCCGATCTGCCCATCATGGCCGTAGTCCCGCAGCCCGAAGTACGGCGGCGACGTGACGCACGTCTGCACCGACCGCTCCGCGAGGGTGGGCAGGATGTCGAGGCAGTTCCCGATATGGATCACGCTGCAATCTCCCGGTGCTCGTCCCAGCGCACGCCCTGCTCAGCGCCCCAGGCGTAGATGAATTCGATGAGGTCGGCGCAGTCGCGCTTGCTCAGGCGGCTGGTGCGCGCCGGGACGATGTCCACGCCGTGACCGTCGAGGGCTGGCAGCACCTCAACGCCCTGCCCGTTGACGCGGCACCAGGCGGCGACCAGCAGGCGCTTCCAAACCTCGGCCTCACGCCGCGCGCCGGCCCACTCCAGCTTCCGGGCGAGCTCGGCGATCAGCGCGTGCAGCAGCGCGTTCTCCGGCAGCGTCCGGCGCGGGTCGCGGATCTCGATATCGAAGTCCTGGCCCAGGCCGTAGCGCTCGCGCATGTGCTGGATCGCGGCCTCGCAGACCGTGGCGCGCCTGGGGTTGTCGCGCCGAACGACGAACGAGCGCTTCATGCCGGCACCGCGCGGCAGAAGCGGATGTAGTCGCGGGCCTCGATCTCGCTGAAACCGTGGGCGGCGCGCAGCTGTGCGATCAGCTGCATTTCCTTGCGCGCGTCGTGCGCGATCTGGGCGGCGGTCATGCGCGCAGCCTCCGCCCGAGCGATGCAGCGATCTCGGCCATCTTCTGCTGCGCATGGGCCGCGTTCGCGGGGATGTACTGCTTCGTCAGCGCCAACTGCTTGCGCGGCGGCATGTGCTCGAGGAAGTCCGCCGGCGCCGGCCACGCCTTGCGACGCGCGGCGAGCGCGACGAACGCCTGCCGGAAGCGCGGCCCGTCGAGCTTCCGGTCCCAGCTCTTGCCGAGCGTCACGGCCTCATGCCACGCCATAGCCGTCCCCGGGATCATGTCCATGGCCGGCGTGCGGTCCAGGCTCAGGCAGAGCAGCTTGCTCAGGCCGTCCAGAATTTCGTCGTGGATCCAGTCCGTGTCGGTTTGCATTCTTCATCCCCTGCAGGGTTTCGATTGCGGTGCGGGTCTTGCTCGGTGCGGCGGCAGCGGCTACGCCGGGCCCGGCGCGCTCGTTCGGCTTGAGCCAGTCGGCTTGCAGGCCCTGCGAGCCGCGGGCGCACCAGATGCGGAGGAACCGCTCGAGCGTCATGCCGGCCTTGGCCGCCTCGGCCTCGGCAGAGCACACGACGGTCTGCGTCACCGGGGCGCTCTTGGCCTTTCGCAAGCCGAGCCAGTCGGCCCACGTCTGCGGCTCGACGCCGTCCGGCCTGGCAGGAACCGCAACCCCCTTGATCGACGTGATCGCCTTGGGGGCCGGTGCGCGCTTGCGCGCTCCTCCTCCTGAGCGAAGCGAAGGAGCTTTATCTGCTTCTGCTTCTGCCTCTGCTTGGGTCGGACTCTGTCGGACCTCGTCGGACTGTTGTCGGACTGTCGGACTGTCGTCGGACTCCGTCGGACCATCGTCGGATGAACCCTCTGCGCCCTCCGCGTCCTCGGAGCCATTGCCCTCGCCGCCCCGCTTGCGCGCGTGCCCGCTCGGGCGATTCTTCCGGTCCCATTCGCGCTTCCGGGCGCGGTCGGCGTCCTCGTCTCGGGAGTTGCGGTACGGGATGTAGTTCACAAGCTCCCAGCCGCCCTCGACGGCGCGCAGGCGGCGACCCTCGTCGGTCGGCGTGCGCGAGTACGGGTCGGGCGAGGTCAGGATCGCAAGGATCTGCTCGAGCCGTTCGATCGGGACCATGCACAGGTGCGCCAGCGACGGCACCGACGCGCGCACATAACCCGAGGCGTCCGCCTTCGCCATGAGCGCGATCCAGACCCGCAGAACGTCGTGCGGCTGCATCCAGAGTGTGGAGTCGACGATTCCGCCGTCGAGCTTTGCAAAGCTGCTCACGCGGCGCGCTCACGACCGGGCGCGGCCCGGAGCTCGAACAGACCGGCGCGGGCCGGATGCCACAGCAGGTAGAGCCGGGCGAGGTCCGGCACGCAGTTCCCGTCGATCTTGAACATGCAGCCCGAGTCCGACATCGAGGTCTCGTGCCGCAGGTATTCGACGATCGTGCGGGCGCTGTAGTGCTGCCGGCCCCGGCGCCAGGCACGGTCAGCCTCCCGGCAGAAGGCGCGCCAAATGTGGCGGTTCTCCCGCATCCACGTCGCGAAGCCGGGGCGGAACGAGGCCGCGTGCTCCCGCAGCAGAGCGTCGACGGGGTCGCCGAATGCGAGGTCGGGTTGCGTGCTCATCGCCGCTTCCTCGCCGCCGGGTTGAGCCCCGCCGCCGCCATCAGGGGCGCCAACTGCTCGACCATGGATGCCAGCTTCGCCAGCGCCTCGTCGCGCGCGACCTCCGGGTCGCCGAGGAACTTCTCGACCAGGTAGTGCACAGGGCTGACATCGCCGGTGCGCTGGATGTAGGTCTCGAGCTCGTCGATCGTCATGCCGCGCGGCTTGCCACCGCTGTCCGAGCCGGCCAGCTTCTCGGTCAGCTTCGACGGCGAGAGGTCGAGCCTGCCGGCGGTCTCGACCAGCCCGCGGCCGTACACGCGCACCGCCATGTGCTCGCGCAGCGTGCGGGAGCGCTCGGCGATACCCTTCTCGAATGTGATGCTCAACTGCCGCATCGTGGTCACCTTGGGAATTCAGGGGACGGGGTGTTCCCCGGGATTCCCCTGCGTGGGTCGGAACATGGCCGGGTCCGAAACGGAGGCCCGGCCATGGAGTTACTGCGTCAAGTGCAAAGCGACCGCGTCACTGCGCTGGTGCGCATGGGTGCGGTGTGGTTCGCCGTTCGATGGCGCGATGGCAGGCAGGAATGGCGCGTGCTGCGACGCCTGGGGGTGCGGTAGATGGGTGCCCGTCAGCCGGTAGGATTGGTGTTGCTGAGACACCCAATCGCTACCGGAGACGGACATGTACGAAGAGAAGAAGCTCGACCTGCGCCTGCGCGCGGCAGAGGCCCAGATCCAGGCGCAAGAACGGCTGTTGACGCTGCTGGCAGCCAGACTCATCGCGGAATCCTCAGACGCGACAGCACTGCTCGCGGAACTCCGTACCGCCGCTTCATACGACGGACCGTCAGGCACACAGAAAGCTTTCGCGCAACTCGCCTCCAACGTGATTCCCGGCTCCTGAGGAACAGCCACAGCCGGATCGCGCGCGCTTCACGGGCACGCATCTGCGCGAGGATCGGAGCGCGGCTCAGGACGGGGCTGTCCATCTCTCGACCGCCCCGAGGGATGAAGTCGTCGACCCGGATCCGGTCCGGGTCTTGCTGCTCGCGGTGGCGTTTACGGCCATCCACCTCAGGCCGCCTTCGCCTTCGGGCGCTTGGGTGCTGGGCCGAAAACGTCGGGGCGGAGGTCATGGCGGCAGACGGCCCCGCCGCTCTCCTCATCCAGGCGACGCGCCAGTGCGCCGTCGAAGCGCTGTCTCTTGCTCAAAGCTTTCCGGAGGTAGCCAATGGTCGTTCCGGCGCGTTCGGCATACGCCGCTTGATCGTCCGGGCTGAGTGTCGCGAGGTACTTGCGGAGAGTGATCATACGCCAATCTTACCCTTAGGTAAGATCAAGTCAATACCCCAAGGTCAATTACTTAGGGGTAACAACCTGCGATCCTGTCGGCATGGATAAGTTCGAGCGCCGGCGCCATTCCTTGATCGAGCTGACAAAGCGGCTCGGTCACGGTGCCGTGGCCGAGGTCTCGTCGAAGGCAGGGATTGACCCGAGCTACGTGAGTCGGATGCGGTACCCAGAAGGAAAGCCGGGGCGGAAGCGCATCGGCGAGGATCTGTGGGACAAGCTCGTTGGCGCCTTCCCGGAACTTGATCCGCAAGTCGCCCCCACGGCAGTCTCACGCATCTCGGAGATTGAGACGCGTCCCGCCGACTCTTTCCGCATCGATCTGATCGAAGGAGAGGCGGACATGGGAGATGGGCGGATCAACGAGGACTACCCCGAGGTGCTTCGGGCGGCGGAGTTCCCAGCGGACTACATTCGGTCCGTCGTCGGTTTCCTGCCACCGCCTGGTCGTCTGGTGCTGGTCACCGGGCGCGGCAACTCGATGGTGCCCGTGATCCAGCCCGGCGACTCGGTGATCGTCGACATCGGCTGCCAGTCGTATGAGGGCGACGGCCTCTACCTGATCAACTCCGGCAACGGTCAGCAGATCAAGTCGCTGCAGGACCGCGGCGATGCGGTGTACGTGGTCAGTGCGAACGAACTCTACCCGCCTTTCCCGTTCCCTAAGGGGGCCGTCGTTGGAGGGAAGGTCTATCTGCGCGCACGCGTGGAGCGGTTCAACTGACAAGCAGGATCCACTGCGTGCAGATCAAGGAGGATCGATGGACCCGAAGGCTAGGCGTAAGCACCTGCATGCCACGCTGAGTGCAGGCATCCTGTTTGGAATGGCGATCGGGCTTTGGTTCGGCGCGCGCGCGTCAGACGCCGGATGGGTCGAGTGGGCGGCCTTCACCGCTTTCATCATGCTTGGGCCGGGAGTAGTTTTCTCGCGAATAGATGCTCGATTCCACTACTCGGATTGAGGTTGACGCACAAATGGAAAACCCCTCCGGAGAGGGGCTCTTTCTTCAAGCGCTGCGCTTGATTAACGGGTTCTTCTTCCATCTCTGAGCTAAGCACTCGAACTCCTGCAAGATCGTTTCCTTTGCCTGCTTTCGGCGAATGGCGGCAATCAGAGGCTGTGTCCGCTCAAAAGTCTGAAGCACGATCGAACACCACATACGCTTCAGCATTACTTCGTCGTAGATTCCTGCAGCAATGCCGACTTCCACGCCCTCAAGGTGGTTCAGCACGTAGCGAACAGCCTCGGCATGACTTGATTCCGCATTTGCCTCAGCCAGCGCGATGATGTTCTTAGTCGTCGTCGTGCTGTATTCGCTGATGTAGTTGTATCCCTCTTGGAGTTTCGCGTCGCTGCGAGTCGCGAAAAGTAGATCAGCAGTTTGCTTTTTTCGAGCAATGGATCGTGCCGTCAGAACAGACACAACGGCTACCACAACACCCAAGCAAAGCACAAAGCCTCGGAAACATTCCGAAGCAAGCAAAGTTGCTACGTTCCCTATCATCCGCCCCCCCCTGATCGCCTTCCCTGCCCCCAAAAAAACTACCCGCCAAGATGGCGGGTAGTGTTGATGTCGTTTCGTATTAGAAACCGCCCGTGGTATCACGCATAACAACTCTCCTGGATGGGCATGCCTAGTTGGACAACAGCAACACTACGAAGTTCCTCGTTGCACTGCGCTCTGCAGCTAACTCATACCGCAATGAGCGTCGGACCTGAAAGCGCCAAGTTCACCTGTAGAGCGCTTTCAGTGGAGAAATTTTACAACCTAACAACTCCGTCAAGGTGAAATTTCGTCAACATGGACACAACGCATTGTGTCCCCCTATCAGATAACGGTATGACCACAACATGTAGTTGCCATGTTGTCATATGTTGACAACTTGTGCGCATCTCCCGTGGGACAGACCGAACACTCTTGACTTTGCGCCTCCTATTGGCACCCGTCACCCGCAAGCAACTGCGCGAAACGCGTGACGAGTGGCACCAGCCGCCCCGCTCCGGCGGGCTTTTTTCTGCGCGATCTCCTGTTCATAATTTTCTTACCTTTGGGTATTGACTCTATACTTACCTATGGGTAACTTCTCTCCCAAGCCCGACGCCCGGGCAGGGAGGACCCCACAGTGCAGACCGAACACCAGCTGCGAATCCAAGAACGCAGCATTCCTGTCCCCGAAGCCGGATGCTGGTTGTGGACCCGCTCCGTGGGGAGCAACGGTTATGGACGCGACTCGACCGGGAAGCACTCATACGTCGAGGCCCACCGGTCCTCTTTCATCGCGTTCAAAGGCCAGATTCCGGACGGCCTGTGTGTTTGCCATCGCTGCGACACGCCGAGCTGCGTAAACCCGGATCATCTGTTCCTTGGCACGCGTTCCGAGAACCTGCGTGATGCCTACCGCAAGGGCCGCCGGCCGTCACTGCGTCGTCGGGCGGTGTCGGCATGACCGCCCTCGCCTACCACCGCATGCCGGGTTTCGGCGACCTGCCGGGCGACAGCAGCCACCCCGGTTCACCGGATTACGTGGAGCCGGCATTCGGCCGTGACGACGCGGCGGGCAACGTCGCGAAGCGCATGGCCGAGGACGACGAGGTCGGCGAGCTCGTCGAAGACGTGGCGAACGCCCGCGCCCTGCTCGCCTGGATCGGCCGCGAGGTCGTGATCCCGGCCGCGATGCGGATTGAGTGGCAGGCGCTCGAGCGCCACGCCCAGGCCCTGGCCAAGCGCGTGGACCGCGAGCACGACGTGCTCAACGGGTGGGCGGCATGAGTCTCGACCACGGAATCCTCAACGTGCCGCTCGCCAAGCGCGGCAACATCGATGCGCAGCTCGACGCATACAAGGCCAACCAGACGCGCGACGCCCGCGCGAGGGCCAAGGCCGACGCAGTAGAGACGAAAGCCCTGCGTGTTAAGGCCAGGGGCCTCGTGGCGGCTGCAGACCCCGCCATGCTGGAGCGCGTCGCCAGCAACGCCGGAATCGCGCTTCGCGAATTGCGAACGCGCCTGAACTCCGATGCCCACTGGAAGCCGGCATGGGTAATCCGCGTGCTGGGAGGTGCGGCATGAACCCCTGGCTCGCGTTCGCGCTCGGCATCGTCGTCGGGCAACTGGTTGCGCTCGCTGTCAGGTTCTTCGCGCTCGGCCTGCGCCAAGGCGGTGACGCATGAGCGGCCAGCAGATCCGCATGGGCGCCGGCGGCACGCTGACGCTGACGGAGGAACAGGCACGTGCGCTGCGCTACGCGGTGTCCGACGCGCTGCGAGAGAACGCCGAAGACGCCGCCGACGAGGACGCAGACGACGAGCTTCGCCACGAGGCCCGCGTGCAGGTGCGTCACCTCTCCGCGCTGCTGGTGATGCTCGGCTGGCAGCAGTGCGCGGTGGACGAACTCGCGAAGGGGGCCGCCGATGGCCGCTGACGGCAACCGCTGCATCATCCGCGGCGCGCGGCCCACGCCGCTGACGGCCGCCGAGCGCGCACGTCTTCGCTGGCAGCAGCCGGCACCCTGCCGCCGCTGGCTCACCGAGCGCCGCGCATTCCGTCTCTTCTACGCGATCGGCGCGGTCGGCATCTACCTGGGCCTGCAGACATGGCTCTGAGAATCCGCACAGCCGCCTGCCTGATTGCGTCGCACATCGCGACGACGACTGAGCCGACCGAACGGCCGGTGACGCGCGCGCCCTATCGCACGCGCCGCCGGATGGCCGCCGCCCTCCGCCTCGCATTCCTTCTTCTCGTGGCCGCCGCTTTCTGGCTCGGCGCCCGCTGATCGAGACCCGCCATGCGCTCGGATGACACCCAGCTCGACCTGTACCGCGACGACCCCGCCCGGCTGGCTTTGGCCTACCGCACAGCGGCCGAGATCGCGCTGCACGACCCGCACTGGCGCCCTGCCGAACAGAAGCGGCGGCACGACAACTACATCGCCGAGGCGGCCCGCATCGAGGCGGCCCTCTCGTAACCGTCCACGCGGCCCGCCGTGCCGGCGCCTCGCCGGCAGCGCCCGCCCCGTCCCCCGATCCGGGCCGGCGGGCCGCACACCCACCACCAGCAAGGAAGAACACGATGAACGACAAAGTTGCTTCCGCAGCCGCCGCCGACGAGCCGTCGACCGCGATCGCGGAATACACCGCCACCGAGCGCGGCCTCGCCGAGATCCGCTCGCGGCTCGCAAACCGCGTCTACGACCTATCCAACACCAAGGGCATGACCGAGGCGAAGAAGGATCGCGCCGAACTGCGCACGCTGCGCGTCGATTTGGAAAAGATGCGCGTCGAGATCAAGGCGCCGGCCCTGGAGCGCTGCCGCCAGATCGATGCCGAGGCGAAGCGGATCACGGCCGGCATCGTCGAGTTGGAGGAACCCATCGACGTCCAGATCAAGCGCCGCGAGCAGGAGATCGAGGACGCCCGCGCGGAGCGCGAGCGGCAGGAGGCCGAGCGCCTGCGCCGGATCAACGACGAGATCGCCAACATCCAGCGCCTGCCGCTGGACTGCCTCAACGCTACGGCCGAGGAACTGCGCGACGCCATCGGCACGCTGCGCGACGACGCGCTGAGCGACTTCGACGAGGTGCACCGCCCCACCGCCGAGGCCGCGCGCACCGCGTCGCTGCAGAAGCTGGAAGAAATGCTCACGGCCCGCGTCGCCGCTGACGCCGAGGCCGAGCGCCTGGCCGTCGAGCGCGCCGAGCTCGAGCGCCAACGCGCAGAGCAGGCCGCCCGCGATGCGGAGGCCGCCGAGGCGCGCCGCGTGCAGCAGGAGAAGGAGGACGCCGCGCGCCGCGAGCAGCAGGAGCGCGAGGACGCCGAGCGCCGCGCCCGCCAAGCCGAGGAAGACCGGCAGCGCGCCGAACAGGCCGAGCGCGACCGCGTCGAGCGCGAGCGCATCCAGGCCGAACAGGCCGCCCGCCAGCAGGAGCTCGACCGGCAGGCGGCAGCCCAGCGCGAGGCCGAGGAAAAGGCCGAGCAGCAGCGCCGCGAAGAGGCCGCGCGTCTGGAGGCCGAGGAGCGCGAGCGCCAGCAGCAGGCCGCCGAGGAGCGGGAGCGGGAACGCCAACGTGCCGAAGCCGAGGCGATCGAGGCCGCGACTGTGCGCTCGGCCGCCAAGGAAGCGCTGACGCTCCTCGAGGTTGTGGCCCCCACCCATCTGACCACCCGGAAGCTGGCCGCCGCCCTGGCCCGCGAGGAGATTGCATGAAAACCAAAGGCGAACAGGCCGCATACCCCCACGATGCCAGCAAGTGCCGCGACACTGGCTTGACCAAGCGCGAGTTGTTCGCGGCAATGGCGATGCAGGGGCTGCTCGCTAAGCACGGTGATGACGACTACCCCACCGACTCGCTCGCTCGTTACTCGGTAGCGCACGCGGACTGCCTCCTCGCCGAACTGGCGAAGGACGGTGCGGCATGACCGCCCGCGCAGCGAAGAAGGCGGCACGGACGCGCGCGGCTGCCGTGACGCTCGTCGAGAAGCCGCAGGCCGCGTCCCTTCCTGCCGCCCAGCAGCAGGCGGCGCAGGTCGTCTCGATGCTCGAGCGCGTGCTCACCGCGCCCAACTTCGACATCGAGCGGGCCGAGCGCCTGTGGGCGATGCAGAAAGAGATTCGCGCCGAGCAGGCGCGCGCCGACTTCGTCGAGGCGCTGTCGGCGATGCAGTCGAACATCCCCCCGGTCAAGCGCACCGGCAAGATCAAGAACAACGCGAACCAGGTGCAGAGCACCTATGCGAAGTGGGAGCACATCAACGAGGCCATCGGCCCGGTGCTGCGCGACCACGGGTTCGCGTTGAGTTTCCGCGTCCAGCAGGAAGGCAATGCGATCACGATCACCTGCGTCCTGTCGCACCGCGCAGGGCACCAGGAGACCACGCAGATCCTTCTGGCCCCGGACACCACCGGCAACAAGAACGCGCCGCAGGCGGTCGTCTCGGCGATCAGCTACGGCAAGCGCACGACCGCATCGGCCCTGCTGAACATCACCAGCTACGACGAGGACGACGACGGCCAGAAGTTCGCCGACCCGGGCAAGACCGACGAGGCGATGGCCGAGAAGGCCGAGTTCGAGGCGGCCATCATGGGCGCTCGCACCGAGACGGAACTGCGCCCGGTCGGCGAGAAGATCGCCGGCTCCAGCCTGCCGCCGCGCCTGCGCGCCAAGGTCCGCCAGACCTACACCGCGCGCCTGCGCCAAATCCGCGACGGCGAGGTGCGCTGATGCTCGACCTCCCGAACCACGATGACGACGCGACGGACCTGCAAGGCACCGAGGAATGGCACGCCGACCGCGCGGGATGCATCACCGCCTCACGCATGGCCGACCTGCGCTGGGAGCCGGGCGAGGTCTTCAAGTCCGGCCCCCGCCGCGGCGAGATCAAGCCGCCGCCGCTGACGCGCCAGTCGTACATCGACCAGATCCTCGCCGAACTGCTGACCGGCCGCCCGAAGGAACAGGCGAGCGCGAAATCGCTCGAATGGGGCCACGAAATGGAGCCTGAGGCCATCGCGGCCTACGAACGCCAGACCGGCCGGCTCGTCGAACAGGTCGGCTTCATGCGGCACCCGGAGTTCGACTTCATCGGCGCGTCGCCCGACCTGCTGATCGACGACGACGGCGGCGGCGAGATCAAGTGCCCGATGTCGATCGTCGTGCACGCGGCGACGCTCCGGCGCGGCCTGCCGCCCGAGCACATCGAGCAGATCCAGGGCGGGCTGTGGGTCACCGGCCGGCTGTGGTGGGACTTCATTTCCTACAACCCCCTGTTCCCTGAGCACCTGCAGCTGTACGTGCAGCGCGTGCACCGGGACAACGCCTATATCGGCCTCATCAAGCGCGACTGCCTGAGCGCGTGGGCTGAGGTGCAGGAGGCATATCGCCAACTCATGGGGGGCGAAGGCTGATGGCTCGCCCCCTGCCCGCAACCCCGATCCATCTGCGCTTCTGGCGGCGGGTGTCCAAGCGTGACGGTGGATGCTGGGAATGGACCGGCGCGAAGGACGGCGGCGGCTACGGCCAGCTCTCTACGCATCGCGGCTACGCGCCAGCGAAGGCGCATCGCGTTTCCTGGGAGCTCCGAAATGGTCCGATCGACGACGACATGGTCGTGTGCCACCGATGCGATAACCCGGGCTGCGTGAACCCCGATCACCTGTTCCTAGGCACGCAGGCCGAAAACTCCGCGGACATGTGGAGCAAGGGGCGGAACAACAAGAAATCCCTCCTCAACCTTCGCCCTGGCGCCCCTGGTTTCCATGGCGCAGGCCCGAAATCTGCAAAGGAAATTCAGCATGGCACGCGGCGTTAACCGAGTGACTCTCGTCGGAAACCTCGGCGACGACCCCTCCACCAAGTACACCCAGGGCGGCATGGCGATCACGCGCGTGAGCCTTGCGACCACCAGCGTCCGGAAGGACCGCGACGGCAACCAGCAGGAGCGCACCGAATGGCACCGCGTCGTGTTCTTCGGGAAGCTCGGCGAGATCGCGGGCGAGTATTTGCGCAAGGGCAGCCAGGTCTACATCGAGGGCTCGCTACGCTACGAGAAGTACACCGGCCAAGACGGGGTCGAGAAGTATTCGACCGACATCATCGCCAACGAACTGCAGATGCTCGGCGGCCGGCCCGACGGCGGGCAGCAGCACAGCGGCTACGGCCAGCAGCGCGGCAGCGGCCGCGGCACGAACACCCAGCGCGAACCCGCCCAGCGGCCGGCCGAACGGTCGGCTCCGCTAGACGACTTCGCCGACGACGACATCCCATTCTGATTCCCGAGGGCCTACCAATGCGCCTGTTCTACTACGACACCGAAACTACCGGCCTGCCCGCTTTCCGGCTGCCGTCCAGCGACCCCACACAGCCGCACATCGTGCAGTTCGCGGCCGTGCTGTGGGATACCGAGGCCGATGCCGAGGTCGCGAGCATCGACCTGCTGGTGCGCCCGGACGGCTGGGAGATCCCGGCCGAGGCCGCAGCGATCCACGGCATCACGAACGAGCGCGCCGCCGACTGCGGCGTCAGTGAGGCGCGGATGCTCGACATCGCACTCGAGCTCTGGCGCTGCGCCGATCGCCGCATCGGTTACAACGAGCAGTTCGACGCCCGCCTCGTCCGCATCGCCGCGCTGCGCTTCCTCCAGCAGGCCGACGCCGACACCTGGTCGGGCGGCGATGCCGAATGCGCCGCGCGCATGGCGACGCCGGTGTGCAAGATGCCGCCGTCGGAGCGCATGCGCGCCACCGGCCGCAGCAACTTCAAGACCCCGAAGTTGTCCGAGGCCCACGAACTGCTGATCGGCGAGCCCCTGCGCGACGCACACAGCGCCATGGCTGACGTGCGCGGCCTCGTGCGGGTGCATCGCTACCTTACCCGGCACGCCGGGCAGGCGGTGGCGGCATGAGCAACGAGACGATGACGGATGCGCGCGCGTTGGCCGACTCGCTGGATCAGATTCAGGCCGCCAGTTACGACAGCCACGGCTGCGAGTGCATCGGCTTTCCACATGACGTGCGCGAGGTGCTGAAGCGTGCCGCCGCCCGCCTGCGTGGTGAGGCGGCGCAGGGTGAGCAGCAGGCGGTCTACCAGTGGCGGGAAAATGGGTGTTGGCACGATATAACCGCACAGGAATACCATCTCGTTCATTCAGATCCCGGGAACTTTGTACGAGGCGAAACGATCGTCTACCCGGGGATGACGCGGAAGCTCTACGCCCACCCACAGCCAGCTGCCGCTAGTGAACAGCAGCCGGTGGCGTGGCGTCGTCGTCACCCGAACGGCGAGGGCGGATTCCACAAATGGCTTTTGAGCAACGATAACCCGAAGCGTTACGAGGGGTCGGAGTACGAACCCCTCCACAACCGGCCGCAGCCTGTCGCCGTCGCCGGGGATGCGGTGCGGACTGCCTTGGATTGGCTGCGGTCTGCGCTCGATTGCGCGGAATTCATCTGGGAGGCGGATCAGGCCAAGGACGCAGAAGCAGCCTACGGCGAGGCCGTCACCGCCCTGTCCGCCGCGCCTGCCACGCCCGACATGCCGCCGCCGGGCAAGCCGTTCGTCGGCTGCCAGTGCCCGTCATGCGGTGAGGAATTCATCGCAGCCGCTGCCGCGCCCGCCCCGGCGGACGGTGAGGCTGCCTCGCTCCCGAGCATCGTGCGCGAGGTGCTGGAGTGGTACGCGAGCGACCCGTCGCTGTGTGTCGCCTGGAACGAAGAAGGCTGGTCCGCAGAGAAAGCGGCGAAGGCGTCCGGCCACTACACTTTCGTCGGGGAAGACCGCTACGGGCACAGCGAGTACGTGCCGAACAGCGTGCGCGCTGAAGAAGCATTGGCCGCCCTCGACGAATGGCTCGCGCAAGACCGCGCATCGCAGGTGACGGCGGGGTTGGGAATCCGCATCGCCGAAAAGATCGGTAGCCCCGCGTCATTTGGGATTGCGGACGGCGATGGCTGCATCTCCCTGTTCGATCTGATCGCCACGGCGAAGGGCGACCAGGACATTGACCGGGCCCGGGAGTGGCTGGCCGACGAAATCGCGGTCGCCATTGATGAGTTGTCCGCGTCCCAGCCGGCAGCGCCCGATGCGCAGGAGGTGCGCAATGGCTGACCTGAAACCGTGCCCGTTCTGCGGCAACGCCGAGGACATCGAAATGCAGGAGGTGCAGGCGGATCACTACATCCAGTGCCTTGAATGCGAAGCAAGCACCAGCTGCGTCGGCAGCAGACCTGAGGCGCGCGAACTATGGAACCGCCGGGCCGCAGCGCGCGCGGACGGCGGGGTGGATAAACAGCTGCGCACGGCGGGCACGCTGCTGTCCAACATCGCGTTCAACCTCGCGCAGGACGAAAGACTGCCCGAAGAAATCCGCGCCGCGATCGACTTCGCCCGCAGGGGGTGGGATACGGCGGTGCGCGCTGATGGGGAGGGCTGACATGGAACTGCCCTTATCTACCATCGTCGAGGGTCGGGTTTGGAATCTGCACACCCTCGACTTCAAAACCGCGGAAGGTCGTTTCAGCACCTACTTCTACGCCATATCCGACGAGCACGCCGTTGCTATCGTCGAAGAAATCAAGGAGACCGCATCTTGGGGCGGCCAGGTGCTTGCCTTCATGCGCGCTGATGGGGAGGGCCGCGACCATGGCTGACGTGGAGACGCCGACATCACCGTGGGGCCGCCTGGAGCGCGACTTCGCCGAGCAGTTGGCCGGCACGACCCCGCCCGAGAAGCCCCAACCCCTGCCCCGACACGACGAGCTGCCGAGGCCGTGGCCGACGCGAGAAGGGAGTGAGCTATGAGGTTGAGCGAGAGATTGGAAGCGCATGCGGCGGCGTGGCCCACTGTGTACGGAAGCGACCGGCATAACGTCGCGCTGATTCGCGAAGCCGCAGCCCTTGCGCGGCGCATCGAGGATGCGCCTGTCGTCCTGGCATCCGAACACATTTGGGAAAGCGTGCCCGAAGGCTTGGAGGGCCGCCGCGTGCGGCTGGTACCGGAGGTGGACGATGGGCGCGGCTGAGCGACTACCCCAGCTCTACAGCGAGGCCGAAGCCGCGGACTATCTCGGCGTCTCCGAGGTCACGATGGCCAGAATCAGGAAGCGAGGCGCGATCGGCCACACGCTGATCGCGCGTCGAGCGCGGTACACCGAACAACACCTTCTCGATTACCTGGAGCACCAGACGTGTCAGCCCGCTTCCGCCTCGGCGCCTACTGGATCGAGCAACGCAAGGGATCGACCGTCTGGTACAGGGCGTGGCTCGACGCCAGCGGATCCAAGCATCGCGCTTCGCTCGGCACACGAGATTTTGAACAGGCAAAGGTCGAGCTAGCGCGCTGGTTTGTCGAGAACGCGGAAGTCCGCGACCAAGCCCCGGCCGATGTCATGCTCGACACCGTTCTGACGCGCTACCTTGCGCAGCACGGCACGCGGATCGCCAGTAGCGACAGTGCCAAGCGGGGCGTCGCCTTGTGGCGCAAGTGGTGGCCGGTCGATGCGACGGTAGCCGATGTGACCGTGGGCGCTCAGGAAGAGTTCCTGGACTGGCTGCGCGGGCAGTACAGCGAAGGCTACGCGCGCCGGGTTCTGGGCGTCGGCAAATCGGCACTGAATCGAGCATGGAAGCGCGGCGAGATCACGCAGGTTCCGTTCGTGCAGTTGCCTACCGGCGGCGAAGCCTACCCCCACTACGCGACCATCGACCAGATGGTGAAGTGGCTCAACACGCCCATGCCTGAGCACGTCTGGGCGTACACGCTGGTGAGACTGTGCACGGCGTGCCGCGGCGATGCCGCGCTCGATCTCCAGCCGTTTCAGATCGATGTTGACGCGCGCCTGGTGCGGCTCAATCCGGCCGGGCGGCGCCAGACGAAGAAGTACAGGGCGATCGTGCCGCTGCAGCCGCTGCTCGCGCGCTACGTCGCGCAGGCCGATCCGGCAGCGCACCTGGTCAACTGGCACGGTCGACGCGTGGGCTCGATCAAGACGACGTGGCGCAAGTTGCGAGTCGCCGCTCGGCTGCCGGCGTGGTGGGTGCCGAAGGTGATCCGCCACTCGATCGCGACATGGCTGCGGCAGCGCGGCGTGCCGGCGTGGGAGGTGTCGGGCCTACTCGGCCACCATGCGGGCGGCACGACGGACGGCTACGCGAAGTTCGACCCGGCCTACCTGGGCGATGCGCGGCGCGTGCTCGGCGAGATTCTGGACGAGCTGACCGCACGCGTGCCGCGGCTGCAGGCGCTCGCAGGGGGTGACCCCAAACTGACCCCAGCCGATAGCCAAGTGCCTGATATTTCGAGGCGTCGTAAGATAGCGAGCGACAAGCTAAGTAGCTGATGCGCCTGATCTTCACCGACCTTGACATGGTAGGGGTCACAGGTTCGAACCCTGTACCGCCCACCACGAAACAGCTGGAAGACAGACGCTTTCGTGGAATCAGACAAACCCGGCCATCGAGCCGGGTTTTTCGTAAGTGCAAGGTATGCGCAAATCGCTGTTGCCGCAGGTCGCTACACTGCCATCTGCAACCAAGGAAGGTCGGCATACCGCACTTCGAAGAGTTCGTTGAGCAACGCACCTACCCGCATCTCGACACCCCGAGCCGTGTGCTGCATGTGATCGGCTTCGGTGCCGACGAAGCGCCGCGAGACGTTGCGCGATCGGTCTACGCCCATGCGAAGGTTCTCGGGACGCTCATCTCGACACTGCAGCAATCCGGGACACTCAGCGAGCAGGAACTGAACGAGATCCTCGTCGAAACGACGCTTTGACAAGAAGGCCCCGCCAGGATCGCCCATGGCGGAGGCCGATGCCCCGAACGCGGGGGGCGGTTGCCGGATCACGGGGCCAAAGGATGGCCAGGAGCCCCCCGCGTCGAGGATGTATGCCCCGCTCCGGCTACCGGTGTTTTGTCGCGGGTGGCACGACCGGCAAATCCACCAGCGACCAAGGAAGACAGCCCGATTCGTTTGCAGTACCGCCGAGCTTCGCCGCCGCCTCGGCCCTCTCGCCCACACGAAAAACCCCGCACATGGCGGGGTCTGTTGTATCGGCGGCGACGCTTGAAAAGGTCAGGCTGTCAGCGCTTCCAAGACGTGCTTGGGATCGTTATGGATTGCACGCAGCAACACCTTTGCTGGCCCAGTCGGATCACGGCGGCCTTGTTCCCAGTTGCGCAGGGTGCCGACAGGAACGTCGATCACCTTGGCAAACTTGGACTGTGAAAGGCCAGTCAATGCACGGACCTTCTTGACCTGTACGGCATCAACGTGGAACTCGCGGGACGGAGCGCGCTCACCGCGCGTGATCTCGCCCATCTGCTCCATGCTCTCCAAGAGCTGCGCAAAGAGATTGTTATCCATCATGTCCACCCGTCTTTGATCGCTTTGAGTTGCTTGCGTTGCACTGCGGTCAGATCGTCCTGAACGCCCTTTTTGTAGATCAGCAGCAGCCGAATCTGGTCGGCCTCGTCCACGAAGTAATAGATCACCCGCACGCCACCGCGCTTACCTTTGCCCCCAGCTGCCCAGCGCACCTTGCGAAGGCCCCCTGTGCCCTTGATGACATCCCCCGCATGCGGGTTGCCTATCAGGCATTGCTGGAAGCTCGAATATTCATCATCCGTCAGCAACTCGCACAGAAGCCCTGTGAAGATGGGAGTTTCGATGAAGATCATGGATGCGAATTTACGCCAGCGGCCGACAGTACGTCAATGGCGTATACCTGGGCAGTTCAGGAGGCCAATCTGGCGACCGCTTCGGCGAGCTTGTCCGGGGCCAGATGCGCATAGCGCAGCGTCATCTTGATATCGAGGTGCCCCCCAGTTAGCGCACGGTATTCAGGTCCACGTCCGCCACGACCAGGCGCTCTGCGAACGCGTGGCGCAAGTCATGACACCGGAAGTCGGCCAAATCGCGGATGGCCCTCGGTGCCACGCTCGACGCGCCAGGCATTCTGGCTCTACGCGCGCCCTCGCGCTTCGTCAGTGCCTTGCGCAACCGCCTCTCCTCGTCGGGCGTCAGGTAGCGCACACCGCTATCGTCAGCGCCCTTAGCCTGATTGACCGACTTCGCGAACGTGGCTTCGATCGCATCCACGCTAGCCTGGACGGACTTCTGATTCGCCTTCGCCCATGACGCGTCTTGCTCCGCGATGAAGTCGCCCAAGGTCAGCGGTTTGGGCCTGGATGCCTCGACAACCGCCAACTGCGACGCACGATGCCGTGCCGGGCCAGCATCGCATCGAGCCGGCGCTGTACACAGCGCCGTTCGTCGTCGGTCCTGGCCTTGACGAGGATGCGCTGCGCGAGGGCTTCGAACTGAGGGTCGAACGCCTCGCGCACGCGCAGCTTCTCCAGCCAGACCGGCAGCATGCCGGCCAATTCGTCCAACGCCGCTTCCAGTTCGTCGGGCAAACCGGGACTCATGCGGTCGCCGCCCCGCCGGCTTCGCCGCGTGGCCATTGCAGGACGAGTTCGCGCCGCACGGCGGCACGCTCGAGCTGGATCCGCAGGCCGTCCTGGGGCACGCCATCGAGCGTCAACGATGCTGGCCCGATATCGGTCTGGACGATCTCGATTCGGTACAACGCGTCACCATTTCGGAACTGCATCCGGTAGCCCGGCCACGCCTCGGGCACGCACGGCGCGATCTCGAGCGTCTGTCCACGGATCCGCAAACCGAGCAGCGATTCGGTCAGCAACCGATACATCCAGCCAGCCGAGCCGGTGTACCAGGTCCAACCGCCGCGGCCGACATGCGGCGCGACGCCGTAGACATCGGCCGCCATCACGTAGGGTTCGACCTTGTAGACGGCCGCGCCGGCCGCGTCCGCGGCGTGGTGGATGGGATTGATCATCCGCGCCAGGTCCCATGCGCGCTCGCGGTCGCCGAGCGCCGCGAATGCCATCGCCGACCACACCGCGGCGTGCGTGTACTGGCCGCCGTTCTCGCGCACACCAGGCACATAGCCGCGGATGTAGCCCGGGTCGTGCGCGGTCCGGTCGAACGGGGGATCGAGCAGTTGGATCAGGCCGGCCTCACGCTTGACCAGGTGGGTCTCGAGCGCGGCCATCGCCAACCGTGCACGTTCGAGATCGGCTGCGCCCGACAGCACCGCCCAGCTCTGGGAGATCGAATCGATCCGGCATTCGTCGCTGTCCCGCGAGCCGATCGGGGTCCCGTCGTCGAACCACGCCCGCCGGTACCAGCCGCCATCCCAGGCGTGGGCTTCGAGATCGCGCTGCAGCCGCGTCGCCGCGTCCGCGCAGGTGGTGGCGAACGCCGCGTCGCCGCGCGCCTCGGCGACGCTGGAAAAACGTTGCAGGACGTCGAACAGGAAGAAGCCCAGCCACACGCTTTCGCCGCGTCCGCCCTCGCCGACCCGGTTCATGCCGTCGTTCCAGTCGCCAGTTCCCATCAGCGGCAGTCCGCGCTCGCCGAGCAGGGCCATCCCGCGCACAAGCGCACTCACGCAGTGGTCGTAGAGCGACTGCACGCGCCCGGAGGCCACCGGCAGGTCGTAGTAGGACTCCTCGTCGGCATTGACCAGCCTGCCCTCGATGTAACCGACGCGCTCGTCGAGCACGCTGTCGTCGCCGGTCGCCTCGAGATAGCGGCACGCCGCCAACGGCAGCCACAGGTAGTCGTCCGAGCAGCGCGTGCGTACGCCGCGGTCGGCCGGCGGGTGCCACCAGTGCAGCACGTCGCCCTGCGGGAATTGGTGCGCGGCGCTGAGCAGAAGATGCGCGCGCGTCAGCGCCGGCACCGCATGCACCGTCGCCATCGTGTCCTGGAGCTGGTCACGGAACCCGAACGCGCCGCCGGACTGGTAGTACCCGCTGCGCGCGACATAGCGGCACGCCAGCGTCTGGTAGATCAGCCAGCCGTTGACCATCAGGTCCGTGGCCGGGTCCGGCGTCTCCACACGCACCTTGCCGAGCGTCTGCAGCCAGTGCAAACGCACCGCATCGAGCGCGTCATGGGCCGGCGCCGAACCGCGCAGCCGCTGCGCAAGTTGCAGGGCGGCGGGCATATCGTCCTCGATGCCGAGCCGGAACACGGTCTCGGCCGCCTGGCCCGGCCCCAGGTCCACCTGCACCTGGATCGCGGCGCACGGGTCGAGTCCCGCGCCGAGCCGGCCGGACAACCGCGTCCGGCGCATCGCGTCAGGATTGCGCAGGCTGCCGTTGCGACCGAGGAACTCGGTCCGGTCGCCGGTGAAACTGCGGCGATCGCCGTCGACGTCGAAGAACGCGACGCGCCCGGCGAACTCGGTGTTGTAGGGATTGCGCGCGGTCAGTACACCGCTCGCTGGGTCCTGTTCGCTGACGACGTGCATCTGCGTCTTCACCCGCAGGTCGCCGAGGACCCATTCGGCGTAGCCGGTCGCCGACAGCCGCCGCGCACGATCGGAGAGATTACGCAGCTTGAGCACCGAGAACTTCACCGGATCGCGCAGCGCCGTATAGATCCACAGTTCGCTGGCGATACCGTCCTCGACGTGCTCGTAGACGCTGTAGCCGAAGCCGTGCCGGGTCCGGTAGGCACCGCGCCCGCGCCGCGGCAGCGGCATCGGCGACCAGACATGACCGCTGTCCTCGTCGCGCAGATAGAAGGCTTCCCCCGCCGCATCGGACACCGGATCGTTATGCCAAGGCGTCAGCCGGAACTCGTGCGCGTTCTCGAACCAGGTGTAGCCCGGGCCGCTCTCGCTGACCACCGTGCCGAGCCTGGGATTGGCCATGACGTTGGACCAAGGCGCCGGCGTGCTGGCGCCCTCGTCGAGCACGACGACGTACTCACGGCCGTCAGCGGCGAACGCACCGGTGCCGTTGTCGAACAGTGCGGCCTCGGCCACCGCCTCGAACGGCCACGGGTCTTCGGCCGGACCGGGCGGCGCGCCTGGCGGCGGCAGTCCATGGCGGCCGGCGTCGATGCCCTGCTCGTCCACGGTCGCGAAGCTGTCCGCATCCGCCACCAACAGCGGCTCCTCGCGCTCGGGCGTCGTATGGCGCCCGACCTGCGCTTCCAGCGTGCCGTGCTGGTCGCTCACGATCACCCGGGCGACCGACTGCACCAGGATGCGGTCTTCCTGGGAGATCTGCTGCGCCGGCCGCACGAAGATCCCGCCAGGCCGGTCGAGCACGTTGCCCTCCGGCCCTGCGGACACCAGGCCCAGGATCTGTTCCTGCAACTGCTGGCGGTAGCTGGCCTGGTCCTCGTTCCAGATCACCAGATCGACATTGAGCCCTTTGAGCCGCCAGTAGGCGTGCGCCTGAACCATCTGCCGCACCAGCTCGATGTTCTCGGCATCGGCGATCTGCACCAGCACGATCGGCAGGTCGCCGGAAATCGAGTGCCCCCACAGGCCGGACTGCCCACGCCGGTTCTGCAGCAGCACTGCGCTGTCGGCGCGCAGGAACGGATGGGCGAACACCATCAACCCGGCGATGCGCTCGTAGAGTTGCGCATCGGCCTGCGACGCGTTGATCTGTCGGCGCACGACCTGGCTGTGGGTCCAGGCCAGGTCGAACACGCGATCGGCGAGCCGGCGGTCGCGGTATTTGTCGATCAGCGCCGCACAGGCGTCACGGTCATCGCCGACGCCGGTGACCAGATCGAGCACCGCGGTCTGCTCCGGCGCCAGCGTGATCCGGACCCGGATCGAGACAATCGGATCGAGCACCGAGCCTGCGGTGTCCGACAGCGCACCGGGAACGCGCATGGCCTGCGGCTCGCGGGGTGTGTTGCCGCGTCCGAGGAAGCGCGCGCGGTCGGTCTCGTAGGAGATCCCGACGATATCGGCGCCGTGCGCAGCGAGCAGGTGGAACATCCACGGCGGCATTTCGTCGCGCGCGCGCGGACGCCGCGTGCACAGCAGCGCCTGCTTCTCGCGCACGATCTCGGTCTGCACGAACAGGTTGCCGAAGGCGGGATGGAGTTCGTCGACGATCGCAGGTGCCAGCACCACCTCGGCATAGGTGGTGACTTCGATCGTACGCGCGTGGCGCGAGCGATTGCTCAGACGCAGCCGCCGCAGCTCGATATCGTCCTCGGCCGAAACGGCGATCTCCAGGTGCGTCTCCAGGCCCCGCCTGCGCCCGCGGAACTCGGCCTTGGCATCGGAGAAGATCGCCTCGTAGTGTTCGACCGGTACGCAGGTCGGTTGGTAGGCAGCCGACCACACGTCGCCGTCCTCGACATCGCGCAGATAGCAGAACGCGCCCCAGTGGTCGCGCGTGCCGTCCTCACGCCAGCGGGTGACGGCCATGTCGTGCCGACGCAGGTAGCCGCCGCCGGCTCCGGTAAGCAAGGCGTGGAAGCGGCCGTTCGACAGCATCTGCACGGCAGGCCGCGAGGCGTCGGGGGTGCGGAACACCCGCAGACGCGTCTCGCCGACCGACGCAGTACCGCGCACCCCGACCGACTCCAACGCGTGCGGACGGACCACACCGGTGCGTGGCACGCGCTCTTGCAGCAGCAACAACGTCGCCTGGAACTCCGCATCGGCGACAAAGCGGCGCTGCATCGGCTGTTCGCGCAGCAGGTGATCGAGCGCCAGGAATCCCATGCCCTGGTGGTGGGCCATGAACGAACGCACGACCGCATGGGTCTGACCGCGCGGGAGCCTGGAAGGCGTGTAGTCGATTGCCTCGAACATGCCCAAGCGCCCGGAGAAGCCCGCGGCATCGAGCCGCTGCAGGTTCTGGGTGGCCGCCTCGGGCGCGACCATCAGCGCCATCATCGTTGCGTAGGGGGCGATCACCAGATCCTCGCCCAGTCCACGCTTGAGCCCGAGCCCGGGCACGCCGAACGCGCGGTACTGGTAGTTCATCCGCGTATCGACGGTGTTGTAGCCCGACTCGGAAATCCCCCACGGCACCTCGTGCTGGCGGCCATAGGCGATCTGCGCATTGACCGCATGTCGGGCGGTCTGGTCGAGCAGTGTGTCCGGATAGCTGGGCATCACCAGTTGCGGCATCAGATACTCGAACATCGAGCCGCTCCACGACATCAGCGTCGCATCGCCGTCGACCTCGGTCAGCAGCCGGCCGAGTGCGAACCAGGTGTCCTGCGGCAGTTGGCCCTGCGCAATCGCAACGAAACTGCACAACCGCGCTTCCGAGGCCAGCAGGTCGTAATGGCCCTGGTCGAGACGTCGGTTGTCGACGTCGTAGCCGATCGACAGCAGTTGCCGCGCCCGGTCATAGAGGAAGCCGTACTCCATCAGCGAGAACTGGCCCGCCACGTGCGCCAGACGCTCGAGCTCGCGCACCCGGGTGCGAGCGCGCTTGCGCACCACCGGATCGTTGCCCGGGGCGCACAGGGCACGCAGCGACGGGATCGCGCCCGCGGTCGCCGGCCCGTCGTCCCGGCCGGCGACTGCCTCGGCCGCGGGCAGCCAGTCCGACAGCGCGTCGCGCGCCTCGTCGCACGCGGTCCGCAGGCGCTCTGCCCACTGCGCGACCTCGTCGTCGGCCGCGGCCGGGTCGTCGGCTGCAGGCGTCATCTCCGCCAGCGGCGCGGCCAGTGCGCGCAGCGCCTCGAGCGTGGACAGGGCCGAGGCCATCGTGGATGGCGGCGAGCCGATCGCGCGGGTCAGCGCCGCTTCCAGCGCACCGGCCGCGGCGGTCCAGGAGCCGGTCGCGCGTGCCTGCGCGTTGGCCGCCTGCACCAGCACCCCGAGCGTGTCGGCCAGGCCGGCGTATGTCTGCGGCGCGAGCACCGGGGCATCGATCAGTCCCAGCAGCCCCTGCCGCAGCGTCAGCAGATGTCCAGCCAAGTTGCCGCTGTCGACGGTCGAGATGTAGCGCGGCGGCAACGGCGCAAGCGTTTCGGTGTCGTACCAGTTGTAGAAGTGGCCGCGATGGCGCGGCAGCCGGTCGAGCGTCGCGAACATCTGCCCGGTGCGCCGCATGAGGGCCGGGGCCTGCAGATACCCGAAGTCCCATGCAGCGAGATGCGCCAGCAGCGACAGTCCGATATTGGTCGGCGAGGTGCGCCGCGCGACCACCAGCGTGGGATGCTCCTGGATGTTGTCCGGCGGCAGCCAGTGATCCTCGGCGCGGATGTTGACCTCGAAGAACCCCCAGGTGCGCCGGGCCAGCCGGCCGAGAAAGGCCCGCTGGGCCGCGGACAGTTCGGCGCTGCGCTGCGGTGGCGCGCGGCCCAGCCAGGCCATCAGCAGCGGGGACGCGGCCCACAGCGCCAGCACTGGGCCAGCGACCCAGAGCGCCCCCGGCTGCAGGCGCCACAACGTCACGGCCGTGACCAGCGACAGCAGCGATGCGGGCCACATCGTGCGCAGTTCCGCCGCCATGCCGCTGCCCAGCGTCCGCTCGACTTCGCTCGACGGATTCCATTGCAGCAAGTGGCGACCGCTGACCAGCGTCCGCCACAGCGTCAGCGCGATCGCCGACAGGCTGAACATCGCCTCGTACGGCAGGCACGCCACGTTGACCAGCGCGCGCAACAGCCCGCGGCCGGTCGCATCGCCGACCTGCAGCAGGTGCGTGTCCAGGCGCATGTCCGCCGGCTTCGACAGCAGGTCGCGCAGGGCGGGCACCAGCACCGGCGCGAAGAACACCGCCAGCAGCCACAGCGTCCAGGGCAGTGGCGCGGGTTGCGTCAGCCAGCCGAACAGCAGCAGCGCCAGCGCCGAGACCGGCACCAGACTGCGACGCAGGTTGTCGAGCAGCTTGCCGCGAGAGAGCGTCGACAACGGATTGCGCACGAGGCCGCGCGCACTCGGCACCCACGGCAGCAGCCAGGGCAGCAGCTGCCAATCGCCGCGGATCCAACGGTGACGGCGCTTGACGTCGGCGGCATAGCGCGACGGGTAATCCTCGTAGAGCCGCACGTCGCTGACCAGGCCGGCCCGCGCGTAGCAGCCCTCGAGCAGATCGTGGCTGAGAATGCGATTGTCGGGCAGGCGCCCGTGCAGCGCCTGCTCGAACGCATCGACATCGTAGATGCCCTTGCCGACGAAGGAGCCCTCGCCGAACAGGTCCTGATAGACGTCCGACACCGTGCGCGTGTACGGATCGATGCCCGGCTCGCTGCCGTACATGCGCGCGTAACGGCTGATCCGGCGACCGCTGAAGCTGCTGCCCACGCTCGGCTGCAGGATGCCGTAGCCGCGCGTGACCAACTGGCGCTGCGGGTCGAAGCGGGCGCGATTCAGCGGATGCGCGAGCGTGCCGACGAACGCACGTGCCGCATCGCGCGGCAACCGGGTGTCGGTGTCGAGCGTGATCACGTACCGCACGTTCGCCAGCACATCGACCCGGCCGACGACCTGCTCGAACGCGCTGGTGCCGGCGCCGCGCAGCAGCCCGTTCAACGCGGCAAGCTTTCCGCGCTTGCGCTCCTCGCCGATCCAGCGACCTTCGCCGGCATTCCACTTGCGCGGCCGGTGAAGCAGGAAGAAGCGGTCGCCGCCCGGTGCCGGGCTGTCGCCCCGATAACGCTGATTGAGGCCCGCGATCGCCGCCGCCGCATGCGCCAGCACGTCGGCATCGCCGGGCAACTGCGCGTGGTCGGCATCGAGATAGTCGCTGAGCAGGGCGAAATGCAGATGCGCATCGCGGTTGGCGAGGAACCGCACCTCGAGCCCCTCGACCAGCGCATCGACTGTGCCGATGTCGCCGAACATGCACGGCACCACCACCAGTGTGCGCGACGCGGCGGGGATGCCTTCCGAAAAATCGAGCCGCGGCAGCGGTCTGGGCGGTACCACCACCGTCGCCAGCCAGTTGGTCAGCGCGATGCCGAGTTCGCTGAACGCCAGCACGCCCAACACGGCGAGCAGCCACACCGGCGCCCAGGCAACTTCGCGCGCGCCGGACTGCCCCAGCAGGCCGCTGGCCGCGAGCGCGACGACGACGGCGATCAGCGCGAGATAGACCGGCAGCGGGACGGTGCGAGGCACGATCCGGATCGGCGCGCGTCCGCGCACCGACGCCAGCGCGGCGACCGTCTGCCCGACCCCGTCGTCGACGAGGTAGTAGCCCACGTGCGCCTCGATCGCCTCGGCGGGATGGGTCCGTGCCAGGCGCAGCGTGGCCCGCGCAACCTCGACCTCATCGACGCCCGCACGCCGCGCCATCCGCTCGACGGCATGGCGATAGTGGTCGCGTGTGCCGAAGTCCATCAGGGCATAGGTCGCGGCGGGATCCTCGCGCAACACCGCGTCGACCAGGCTCATGGTCTCGACGTACTCGCGCCAGTCCATCGTCGCCAGGAAGCGCAGGCTGCCGATGCTGTTGCCGATCGACACCTGGTCGGCGGCCTGCTGCTGGCTCTCGGCATGGACCAGCGCATCGATGCGCAGCCCCACCTCGGCCAGCCATTGTTCGACCCACGTCAGCGGCATCGACAGCAGCGCTCCCCGCCCATGCAAGCCGCGGGTGAGTTCCGCGACGAAGGCCCCGGTCGCCGGCGGGGTACTGCGCGCCAGGTCGGCGACGACCAGCACCACGTCGCGCGGCGACCGCGCCGCAGTCGCATTGAGTCGCTCGGCCCAGCGGCGTGCGAGACGGTGATCCTCGCCGTCGCGCATCACCCGCACCGCCATGCGGCGCAGGTTCTCGAGCACAGCCAGGCGCAGCATGATCGGGATCGCCCACAGCTCGCCGAGCGTCAACGGGGTCACCGACTGGTAGGCGGCGACGAACCGGCTCAACGTCGTCGCATCGACCTGGCCGTCGCCATGCGCCACTGCCTCCATCGCCAGATCGTAGACCCGCGGCAGGCCAGCCAATGCCCCGTGAGAGAGTGCGGGCAGTTCGCGGCTGTAGCCCTTGGGCAGGTGCCGGCGCGCCAGCCGCACCTGCTCCTCGATCAGATGATAGTTGTCGAGCAACCACTCGCCCGCGGGCGTGATACGGATTTCGTCGCGCACCATCAGCGACAAGAAGGTCCGTGCATCCTCGAGCAGCGCCGCGTTCTCGCTCAGTCGCGCCAGCAGGCGGTCAGGGACGCGGCGGGACTGGATCGCATGGCCCAGCGCCAGCGCCCTGCCGTGCAGTTCCATCTGTTCGGCACTCAACAGCTGCGCGCGCAGCGGCGCTTCCGTCCCGGCGTCGGCGGGAAGCGCGGCGTGCCCCAACCGCGCGCTCCTGCGTAGGCGCCACCAACGGCGGAACATCCTTGAAGCAGCGACCATAGAAGAACCCGTCGGGCCCGACGGCCCTCGTCTCCATCATTGCACCCACCCAAGATCCGGGCGTGACGATGGATCGACGTGTCGCCGGCGCCGAGGGGCTTCCCCCGCTGCGCAGCCCCGCGACCGACGCGCCCGATGGGGCGGCGCCAGCCACCGGTTCGGCAGCCGCACAGCGGACCCGCAGGCGGCTCACTGGATCAGGCTGGCGGCCTTGATCTTCTGGATCTGGTCGCGGATGCGCCCGGCCTCCTCGAACTCGAGGTCGCGCGCATGCTGGTACATCTGCTGCTCGAGCGACTTGAGCTTGGCTGCGAGCTTGTCGGGCGACAGCGCCGCGTAGTGCTCGACAGGTTCGGCGACCTTGCGGCTCTTGCCGCGGCCCTTCTTCTCGAGCTCGGGTTCGGCGCGTGCGCCTTCCATGATATCGACGATCGCGCGGGCGACCGAGCGCGGCGTGATGCCGTGCTCGGCGTTGTACTCGACCTGCTTCTGGCGTCGGCGGTCGGTCTCGTCGAGTGCGGTCTGCATCGAGTTGGTGATGCGATCGGCATACAGGATGGCCTTGCCGCGCAGGTTACGGGCGGCGCGGCCGATCGTCTGGATCAGCGAGCCGCCCGAACGCAGGAAGCCCTCCTTGTCGGCATCGAGGATCGCGACCAGCGACACCTCGGGCATGTCCAGGCCCTCGCGCAAAAGGTTGATGCCCACCAGCACGTCGAACTTGCCCAACCGCAGATCGCGGATGATCTCCACCCGCTCGACAGTGTCGATGTCCGAGTGCAGATAGCGCACCTTGACGTCGTGTTCGCTCAGGTACTCGGTCAGGTTCTCAGCCATGCGCTTGGTCAGCGTCGTGATCAGCACCCGGTCGCCCATCGCCACGCGCTCGCGGATCTCGCCGAGCACGTCGTCGACCTGGGTCGCGACCGGCCGGATCTCGACCACTGGGTCGATCAGGCCAGTCGGGCGCACGACCAGTTCCACCACCTGGCCTTGCGACTTCTCCATCTCGTAGCTGCCGGGCGTGGCCGAGACGAAGATCGCCCGCGGCGAGCGCCCTTCCCACTCCTCGAACTTCAGCGGCCGGTTGTCCAACGCCGAGGGCAGCCGGAAACCGAAGTTCACCAAGGTCTCCTTGCGCGAACGGTCGCCCTTGTACATCGCCCCGATCTGCGGGACGGTGACATGCGACTCGTCGATGACCAGCAGCGCATCGGGCGGCAAGTAGTCGAACAGGCACGGCGGCGCCTCGCCGGGCATGCGCCCGGTCAGATGGCGCGAGTAGTTCTCCACGCCATTGCAGTAGCCGACCTCGGCCATCATCTCCAGGTCGAACTGGGTGCGCTGCTGCAACCGCTGCGCCTCCACCAGCTTGTTCTCAGCGTAGAACTGCTCCAACCGCGGCGGCAACTCGGCCTTGATCGCCTCGATCGCGTCGAGCGTCGTGCGCCGCGTGGTCACGTAGTGCGACTTGGGATAGATCGTGTAGCGCTGCAGAGTGCGCCGGGTCTCGCCGGTCAGCGGGTCGAACTGGGTGATGCGTTCGATCTCGCCGTCGAACAACTCGATGCGCAATGCCTCGGCATCGGACTCGGCCGGGTGCACGTCGATCGTCTCGCCGCGCACGCGGTAGGTGCCGCGGCGCAGCTCGTGGTCGTTGCGGCTGTACTGCATCTCGGTCAGCCGCCGGATCAGCTCGCGCTGGTCGATGCGCTCGCCGCGCACCATGTGCAGCACCATCCGGAAGTACTCGTTCGGATCGCCCAGGCCGTAGATCGCCGAGACCGTGCACACGATGATCGCATCGCGACGCTCGAGCAGCGCCTTGGTCGCCGACAGCCGCATCTGCTCGATGTGCTCGTTCACCGAGCTGTCCTTCTCGATGTAGGTGTCCGACGACGGCACGTAGGCTTCGGGCTGGTAGTAGTCGTAATAGCTGACGAAGTACTCGACCGCGTTGTGCGGGAAGAACGATTTGAACTCGCCGTAGAGCTGCGCCGCCAGCGTCTTGTTGGGCGCCATCACCAGGGTCGGCTTCTGCACCCGCTGGATCACGTTGGCAATGGTGTAGGTCTTGCCCGAGCCGGTCACGCCAAGCAGCGTCTGATGCGCCAAACCGGCCTCGAAGCCCTCGACCAGTTGCTCGATCGCATGCGGCTGGTCGCCCGCCGGCTGGTACGGCGAGACGAGCTGGAAGCCGGCGGGTTGGATGGCGTCGTTCATGGCGTCTGCGATGCGAAGGAGCACTTGAAATGGGGGCGACCACCGCTGGCGACAACCGTCACCACGGGAACCTCCGACGATAGCAGCCGGAGGTTTCCGACCCGTGGAGGCGGCCTGCACCGAGCGAAGCCGCAACCCGGACTGCCCATGCTGATCGCTCCCGTTCAGGAGGATCGGCCATGCACCGCGAACGCGGCGTCACCTTGCTCGAACTGATGTGCGCTGTCGGCGTGCTGCTGCTGTTCACGCTGATCGGAGTTCCCGCCCTTGCACAGGCAGTGGCGGCCTATCGCGCGATATCGGCTGCCGAGCACCTCAGGGCCGACCTGGCCCTGGCCCGCAGTGCCGCCGTCACCGGCGGCAAGAGCGTCGTCGTCTGCCCGCGCACCGAGGACAACCGATGCCGCGACGACGGCATCTGGACACTGGGCTGGGTGGTGTTGCGGGACCCGGACCGCAATCTCGCCGCCGACGCCGACCACGACCTGCTGCGCATCGCCAGGCCGCCGGGGCTGGCGACCGGCGCCCTCGCCTTCGATGCCAACCGCCCCTTCGTGCGCTACCGGCCCGACGGCCGCAGCGTCGGGACCAACCTCACCGTCGCCGTCTGCAGCGCCGGCCGCGTCCAGCGCCGGCTCATCGTCAACAACGCCGGGCGCGTGCGGACCGAGCGCCGCCCGGACGCGGTCCCATGCGGCATGGGCTGACGACCTCGTCCTCCCGCACCCGTCCCGGCTGTGCCACGCCTCCTCGGGAGCGCTTGACCTCCCGCGACGAACCCTTAAACTACGCGTCCCCGCCCGAATAGCTCAGCCGGTTAGAGCACTTGACTGTTAATCAGGGGGTCGTTGGTTCGAGTCCAACTTCGGGCGCCAAATTCAAGAGGTCCGCAGCGATGCGGGCCTTTTTTGTGTCCAATACTATTGCGGCCGTCCAATACGACGGTCATCTGCGACTGGCCGAACTGCCCCGTGAGACGTCGCCGGCGTCGCCATCGCACGCACCCCAAACTCGTCTCAGTACGACATGACGCTGGCGTCGTGCAGCGCCCTCACCAACAACCGGACGTCGTGGGCGTACGCTCGCCCTTGTGGTCGATGGTCAACGTGCCACACGTCTTGTCCTGATTTTCCTGCCCCCCTTTGGGCGCCGCGCTGAGCTTGTAGGTTCTGGCACCAGCGGAGCCCGTCACCTGGCTCACGGTGTAGTACGTCGCCGCCTCGTTGTCGCAGGGAAAGCTGGACGGAGAGCCCGTGTACGTTAGGTTGGTCGTGTAAAAACGCTCCATCTGCTGCACTGCCTGCATCAGACATGCAGTGCCCGCCGCGCGGCGGGTCTTGACGATGTGCTGCAGGTAGCTCGGATAGGCGATCGCAGCCAGGATGCCGATGATCGCGACCACGATCATCAGCTCGATCAGCGAGAAACCGGTTTGCGCGCGACGGTGGGCGTGCCAGCGGACGAAGAACGCGTGCGTCATCGTTAGTCTCCTCGGATCTCGCGCCACGATACGCGATCCCAGCGGGGACGGACTGTCCCCAAGGGCGAAAGCGTTCCCGAGGACCCGCCTACCACCAACTGCCCGCGTTGAAGATTCGGAAGCGTTGGCATTCCTGTCCTCACGTTCACCGAGCCGACCGGAAGACGCTTGGATCCGACAATCGAATCATCAATCGAGCCATCCCCGTCCAGATCGAAGTAGGAGCCCGCCGCACTTGTCCCAGTGAATGCGCTCAACGCGTTGATGAAGCCCGACCCGTCAGCCTCGCAGGCATTTCCGGTCGGCATCATGCTTGCGGTCACGAGCATGCTCGATACGAGTTGCACGTCTTGGACGATGCGCTCACCATCACCGGGCAGATCAAGAAACCAGCCTTTCTTCGTGGAGGGCAATGGCGCCGACTTTTCGAAAGCTCGAACGGAATAACCATCAAGGGATGCTCCCGACAGTTCAACCTTTCGGGGCTGCAGATCTGCACGTGCGATTTTTTCTCCACTATCAATGAAGGCGTACATACTCTGTGTTGTCGCTCGCGTCGGGTCCGCATCTTCCAAAACGAGATAGCGACCCGTTCCAACGAAGATCCAGCGCGCCCGTGTTGTAGGATGCGTGGCGACGGCAACAGCAGCCGTAATCGGTTGAGCCTTTCCTTCACTGTCTACGGCGGAGAAGAGTAGCGTAGCCTTCCATTCTGCAGAATTACTGGAAGTTAGGTCGAACTTCCAAACGTTGCCCAGCATGTCGCCCGCATAGACATAATCCAGCGTCGCACCATCTCCGGAGTAGACCCCAGTTGGCGCCGAGAGACCATTGGGCAGATCCGCAGTTCCTACGCGAGTATCGATTTCGCTTATAACTTCACCCGAATCGATATCCATTACGACCAATGCCGCCCGATTCTCGCGGCTGTTCACGCCATTCCCGACGATGACGGCTGCTCGTCCGCCTCTGACTTTCGCCATGACGGGCCGACCAAGGATCTGCCCCATATGCCCCCCGTCGGTGGCGTTTCGTTCCCACCCTCCACTCGGCCCCGCCGCGGGGGTTCTTCCGAACTCAGCAGGAGATGTCACATCCAAGGCATAGAGCCCACGCCCGCCACGCCCCAACGTTCCGACGAGCATGGTCTTGCCCGGCGTCAAGCTGCGAGGACTTGCAATCAAAGGCCCATCCACGAAGAATCGGTGCGCGTAATCAGGGCGACTAAGCGTGCCGAGATTCGAGAAGTCGATGATTTTTGGCACGTACGCAAATACTTCACGGCCAGTCGTCACATCAAAGGCATGGAGCATCCCGTCGTTGGCGCCGACGTACAGCGTATCAGTATCAGCGACATAGACGGGCGAAGAATTCACTATATCCCCCAGCACATCCACCCGCTTCCTCATCCCTCCTTTTGAGGGCTCTAGGCTCTCTAGGGAGCGATCACCCTTGATGTAGTTGGCATTCTTCAGACCATCAATTTCGTAGTTAGCAACGCCACCATCGCGCCGAAGCGACGCAATCTGATTATCTGTCGGAAAAGAAACCAAGAGGCCCGAATCACTCCGCGTAAAGATACGGCGCGAGTCCCAGGCAGGCAAAGATGAGGTCCAGAGCAGCTTGCCAGATATCCCATCACGGCTCACTGCCCGAGCGGACACGGCCCCGGTCCAGATACCTGATTTATAGCTCGCATCAAAAACCCGAGACCCGGTCTCAAGGGATACGGAACTCACCGCCACATTTGAGAAAGAAGCCTGACGCTCGCCGATCTCTCGAAGCGCACTGTCAAGCCCTCTGGCGAATTCAGCGGGATTGGATGCAGCCACAAAGGCCCCGCGACTATTAACTGCTGCATGCAGCAAATCATCAATATTATTCGGACTATCGCTTGCAGGCTCAGGCCAATTTGCATCCTGCGGCACGTCGTCGACACTTGCCCAGCCGCGGGTCCCCGTAAGACCGATGGAGATACCGAAGGTCACCATGTGCTGCCAAAAGGCAGGATTACGACTCGAAAACGGCACATTGTTAGTCATATCAGGCCGCAGGTCGTTCTTCCAATACTGCATGGCGACATCGGCCAACGTGTCAGCATAGCCATCCTTGTAAGGCCCGACAGGCGAGTACTGATAGCGCTGATTGTTTGGACCCTCAATTACCGACCCTTCCTTACCATCCACGTCCCCGACGTCGGCACCGCCTGAATTCCAGTAGCCATCCGTGGTCAAAATCGCAAAATTCTGACGGCATGTATATTGATCCTGCTTAGATTGAGGACCATAGGGGCCCTTACTACCAGTGCTGCTGAAATACTCGCCAGCACTATTTAGAGCCGTTCGCAATGGCGTTCCACCGCTGCCATTAGCAGCGTAGAGACGCTTATACCAAGTCGAGCGACTGGTCGTCCTACCTGCCGCCCCACCAACATTAGGCTGATTGTCTACAAACAAGCCATCATTACCGTCATTGACAGGAATATCAAAGTTATCTCGATCCCAGATAGACCGAAAGCCCACCCTGATCTTCCCATCCTGCAATGCAAAGGCTTCACCCGCCCCCGCCTTCGCTGCTTTCATGCGGGTTCGATGATAAGAATACCAAGCGGCAAAGTTTGCGCGCTCCTGCTCAACCGTACGACCTGTCGGACGTCTTTCTACGCAATTAATCCACCCGCGCGTTGAAGTCCCACTACAACCGCTGTTACCAGTCAACTCAACGGCGACTTGTACGCTCCGATAGCGCGCCTGCCGAGGAAAAAAAAATAAATAGTAGTCGGTCGGAGCATTTAGACCCAAGTACCAAGTCCCGGGCTGCGGGTTGCTTATCTCACAGACATGGGCGTTACCAGACCCTGTGCGCGCGCAGTTGTTCTGCCCCGTGCTTGGCTGCGAACCACGCCTCACATAAAGATCAGCTCCACTACCCGACCCGTCATTTCCGCCATCATTCCAGCCGAACGTCCCACCACTTGAAACGACTCTAATTGAGGATGCACCTGGGGGAACGACGAAGGATTCAACGTTCTCCATACCTCCATTTCCGCTTAAACCATTCCATCGAGCAATCTCGGCTCGAGTTTCGACAGGACGCCCCCATTCGCTACGGATGACCTTACCCCCAAGCGCATCACTTTGCAGCTCGTAGCGGTAGTAGCTCGAGATCAGGGATAGATCCTCTCCTGGCTCTCCTTTGGGAACATAGAAATAGTGTGAATTACTGCCAAGATTTACAGAGCCGCTGGCCTGTTGCGCATCCGAGTATGCAGCCTTGTAGGCCAGCCCCTCTCCCATCCTGCTGCCATCAGCTTGAACCCAAGCCTTGTAGTCGATGGAAGGATTGTAGTAGATCGTATTAGTAATATAATTTTGATCGTAAGCTGCAGCAGTCAAATTGCTACTGGACGTATATTTATTATCAGTACCAGCATTGTTCCCTGTCGGGCCGCTCTCAAAGCCTTCGCCACTGATCTGCCTGATCGATTGACTATACATATATCGCCACGCCATCGATCCCGAGTCATCCAAAATGAACAGCACATTTGGCGGGACGCGGCTCCCGGTGATCAACGGATCAGGAGGAATTTCAATCGCCGCGTTCAAAGGAAACGCCAGCATCGTGGTCAAGAATGCTGCGACACCAGCCGCAAGCCTCTCTTTTACAAGACTGGCAGCACGCCAGCGGCGAACCTTGACCATTTCAGTCTCTCTCATGCTCAAGCCCCCGGCTCAGGCAATCTGCTCATTACATTAGATTGCAGGACGACCTCCGCACGACCAGCGGCCTGACTACGAACGGTCACCCGGTAGATCGGACTTTGGCAATCGAGCGTCACGGTCGTAGACTCGCAATTACCGATCCGAGCCGGCCCGGTACCTATGTACTCGATCCAGTACTCAGGCGCTTTTGCTAATCCAGCCTTCTGGAAGTTGTAGGAGGCGACCGGCACCGGGATCCACGCCCCTTTTGCATCGGTCGGGCACACGCCGTCAGCGGTGCATGCATCACCAGGTGCGGGCACATCCACATCCCAATCGCCGGCGGCTAGCACCTCCTCCTGCGCGTAGCGCAGGGCCGCCTCGGCCGCCTCGAACGCGAGCCCGCGGTCGCGGGTATTCGCGCTCATGCGCTCCTGCAGCGTGGCGCTGCGCAGGATCGCGATGCCCAACAGCGCGGTGATGACCAACAGCACCATCACCACGATCAGAGAAATGCCACGCTCGGAAGCGCGGCCGGACGCAAGGCGGACACCTGGCGGCATCCATCGTCCTGAAACTGTCATAGGGCTCTCCCGCGCACGCTGATCACGCTCGATGCGCGCCGTACCAGCGGACTGCCATCCACGGCCGCGCCCTCGAGCACGAGTTCCACCCGAACTGCGACTACATTCGCGAAATTCGGGTTTGTCTTGTATGGACCGGTGTTGCTATCGAGATACGAGAAGTTGACCGATTGCACGCCCTCAATCACTTCCTCGGCGGCGGCAGCGCCACGCTTGACGAACAGAGACGACTTGCCGTTGGCATTGTTGGCGACAGACCAAGTCGCGTCACGAAACCGGGCCAGCGCCACCGTCGCGAGCGACGCATAGGGGTCGGCCGCGGGATCATATCCGGACGGCAGCGCGGCAAAGCTGATGGTTTGGTCGCCGACGGCGGTCGCGGTGACTAAGAAGGTCTTGCGCGCGTTGCACAGCAGCAGCACATCACCCACGCTGAACACATTGGAGGCTTTCGAAAGCTGGCCGGGCGCCAAGGTCAGGCCCGTGGCCGACGCGGACGCAATCTTGTACGCAGCATCCTCACCCGATGCGACCCGCAACGTGCTGGCACTGCCCGTGATCGGCGTGTCGCGGAACAACAGCGCGTTGCTGTTGGAGCTGGTGATTTCCGATGCGCTCGAACAGGCCGCCCCCCCGGCGGCACGGATATCGCGTGCGATCAGGTCCAGCGCGATCCGCGCATTCTCCTGGATCCGGTTCAGATCCTCGTTGGCGGTGTAGCTGCGCTGGTTGGACAGGAAGATGGCGAACGCGGCACCGACGACCAGCAAGCCCAGCACCATGGCGATCATCAGCTCGACCAGCGCCATACCCGCGGCGCGGTTGCGCGCCTGGAAACCGGCGCCGGTCATAGCCGTGTCACCGTTTTGACCTGACGCTGTGCATTGCCACCGGCGCGCGTGTCGTCCCACTGCACGATGACCGAGCAGGCGCCTGGGCAACCGTCGATACTGGCGCAGGTGGTTGTATCCAGCGCCGCGGCCGCTGCGCCGCCGACGGCACTGCCCGCACCGGCACCGACCGTGGTCTTGAGGGCGATCATCCAATGGTGAAGGTCGTACCCGGCCAATGTGCCGGTTTCGGGCGGGACCTTGCACGTCATCGCCATGTTGTAGCTACTGGCTTGCGCGACATTCGCGCGCATCGCCTCGATGATGGAATTGGTCTGCACCACCGCCATGCTGCTCTCCAGCGAGCTCTGGCCCGCCCGCATCGCGACCGCCTGCAGCGCCGCGGTACCGAGCAAGCCGATGCCCAGCACGACAACGGCGACCAGCACCTCGATCAGGCTCACACCGCGCTGGCCGCGTGGCGGCGTCAGGATGCGTCGTGGGTATCCGGTCAGGCGCATTGTCCCCTCCCATCCTTGCTGCTGCTGCGGGCGCTTCCGCTGATGTTGATAGTGATCACGCGCTGGTTGCTCGAGGGATTCGTGGTCGGCATGCACACAGTCAGCGACGATGCCGCCGCCAGCAGCCCCGAGGGGCGGAACACGACGCCATTGGCCGGGCCGCTGATCTGGAGGCTCTCCGGCGCGACCAGCGTGCGCAGCACCTCGGGCTTCGCGCCGCTTTCGTCGATGACGAGCCAGCCGGACCACGCCGCGGCCTTGGTGCAGGTCGCCCCGTCGGCAGTGCCGCACAGCTTGACCCGGACATTGCGGCGGACAGCCTCCGAGCGCGCGAACTGCACGGCGGCCACCAGCTCGCTCGATGCGCTCGACAGCCGGTTGGCATTGATCAGGCCGGTCATCGACGGCACGGCGACGGCCGACAGGATCGCGAGCACCGCGACCGTCACCATCAGTTCGACCAGCGAGAACCCGCCCGCTCCGATGCGCCCCTGCGGGCGGCGTCCACCACTGCGCATAGCATCCCCCATCCGATCGGCCGCACACTAAAGGGCGTCAGGTCTGGATGCCAGCGGCGGCCGACGGATGGTCACTGCTGCGCCCCGAACGGTCGCGTCGGCGCCGTTTGCGGCACGATGGCGGTCCCGCCCCTCCCCCTCAGACGCCATGCCTGCGCCCCGGCTCCACCCACTGCTCGCCCTGTTCACCGCGCCCGTGCTGATCGCCGTGGTGCTGTCGAGCCAGGCGCTGGCGGCGATGCTCAGCCTCGCCCGGCCGCTGGATGCCGACTGGCCGATCCGGTTCGGGCTCACGTCGTTGGCGGTGTTGTGGATTGTGCTGGTGCTGCTCGGCACGGTACGGCTCGCACGCCAGCTGTTGCTGCGTCTGCCGCCCCAGGCCTGGTCCTGGGCGATGCTCGCGCTGCTGGTGGCGGTCGCCTCGACTGTCGCCTGGGCGGGCTGGCAGCTCGCCGGCGGACCGATGGCGTCCGAGTCGCCTCTGCGGTTTCTGGCGCGGGTTGTGGCACTGGCGGCGATCGCGGGGCTGCTGGCGCTGCTGATCTACCAGAACTATTGGCGGGCGCTGCAGTCGTCGGCCCGCGCCGATGCCGCCGAGCTCGAACTGCTGCGCGCACGTCTGCATCCGCATTTCCTGTTCAACACCCTCAACACCGGCGCCGCGCTGGTCCACGACCGCCCGGAGGAAGCCGAGCGCCTGCTGCTCGATCTGGCCGACCTGTTCCGCGCGGCCTTCAGCGGCCCGGGTGTGATCCCGCTCTCGGAAGAACTGGCGCTCGTGCGGCGCTATCTGGAGATCGAGTCGCTGCGCTTCGGCAACCGGCTGGAGGTGCGCTGGACGCTGCCCGAGGCGATGGACATGGTTGCGGCCACCCCCGTCCCGGTGCTGGCAATCCAGCCGCTGGTGGAGAACGCGATCAAGCACGGCGTCGAGCCGCGCCTGGAAGGCGGCACGGTCGAGATCACGGTGTCGATACAGCCGGGCCGGGTCACGATCCGGATCGGCAATCCGCTCGCAGCGCAGACACAGGCCGCATCGAGCGGCCACGGGATCGGGCTGGACGCAGTGCGCGCGCGGCTCACCGCGCTCACACCCGGAGCCTCGCTGGTGACCCGCCCCGAGGCCGACGGCTTCAGTGCGACGGTCACGCTGCCGACCGGCACCTGAGGCGCCGGTCGGCAGCCGCCGGGATCAGGCGATGACTTCGTAGCAGGGGCGGTACTCGCCGGAGATCTTCATGCGCCGCTGCTCGACGAACGCGCGCAGCAGCGCGTCGAGCGACTGCATGATGTCGCGGTCGCCGTGGATCTGGAAGGGGCCGTACTCTTCGACCCGGCGCAGGCCGTCTTCCTTGACGTTGCCGGCGACGATCCCTGAGAACGCGCGGCGCAGGTCCGCCGCCAGCTCATGCGGGCACCGGCCGTGGTGCAGGTCGAGCGCGGCCATCGCCTCGTGGGTCGGCACGAACGGACGCTGCAGGTCCAGCGGAATCGTCAGCGACCAGTTGAAGTAGAACGAGTCCTTGTGCGCGACCCGGTACTCCTTGACCTTGCGGATGCCGGCCGACATGCGCTTGGCGACCTTCTCGGGGTCGGCGACGATGATCTCGTAGCGCGACGCGGCCTCTTCGCCCAGCGTCAGGCGGATGAACTGATCGATCTGCTCGAAGTACGGCGCCGACGCCGTCGGCCCGGTCAGGATGAACGGGAACGGGATATCGCGGTTCTCTTCCTGCAGCAGCAGGCCCAGCAGGTAGAGGATCTCTTCGGCGGTGCCCACGCCGCCGGGGAACACGATGATGCCGTGGCCCAGGCGCACGAACGACTCGAGGCGCTTCTCGATGTCGGGCATGATCACCAGCTGGTTGACGATCGGATTGGGCGACTCGGCGGCGATGATGCCCGGCTCGGTGATGCCGATGTAGCGCGCCGGGTACTGGCGCTGTTTGGCGTGGGCGACGTTGGCGCCCTTCATCGGCCCTTTCATCGCGCCCGGGCCGCAGCCGGTGCAGATGTCCATGCCGCGCAGGCCGAGCTGGTAGCCAACCAGCTTGGTGTAGTCGTACTCGGCGCGGCTGATCGAGTGGCCGCCCCAGCACACCACCATGTTCGGGTCGCCGGGCTGCAGCAGGCGCGCATTGCGCAGCAGGCCGAACACCGCGTTGGTGATGCCCGATGACGACTCGAGATCGGCCGCGTACTCGGGCCCGAGCTCGATTGCGGTGTAGGCTAGGTCGCGGACCACCGCAAACAGCAGCTCGGCCACGCCGAGGATGATCTGGCCGTCGACGAAGGCCATCCCGGGCGCGTTGATCAGCTCGATCCGGATGCCGCGGTCCTGCTGCAGCACCTGGATGTCGAAATCGGGGTACAGCTCCTGCGCCGCGCGCGGGTCGTCGGAGGCGCTGCCGCTGGTCAGCACCGCCAGGGCGCAGCGCCGCAGCAGGTCGTGCATGCCGCCGCTGGAGGCGTCCTTCAGGCGCGCGACCTCGTCGCGCGACAGCACATCCAGCCCACCGCGCGGGTACACGTAGGCATTCACCACCGGCAGCGCCGTCGCCGCCACATTCGTCTCGCTCATCTGCTTCTTCTTCGGCTTTTTTTCAGGGGTGCGGCACTGTAGCGCAGCCGCCCGGACAAACGGAAACGGCCGGGTTTCCCCGGCCGTTTCCCGACGCTTCAGCAAAGGCGTCCGATCAGAATTTGTAGCGGAAGCCCAACTGCAGCGACCACTGCGATACGCCGGTGTTGCCGATGCTGTTGGAGTTATTGGCGATGGTCGCCGATTCGACGCGACTGGGATTGAAATTGCTGTAGACGTACTTGCCGTCGTAGATCCCGGCGGCGGTCAGCACACGACGGTTGGCGAAGAAGCCGTAGTCGTAGATATGACCCCAATCGGAATTGATCAGGTTGCCAACGTTCATGATGTCCAGCCAGATCTCCGACTTGTGGCCATCGAAGAAGCCGGGCAGCTCCTGGCTCACGCGGATGTCGAAGCTGTTCACCCAGCTGGCGCGACCGCCGTTCTTGTCGACGTGACCGCCGCGGTAGCGCTGCAGGTCCTGGTTCTGATCGAGCCACTCGAAGAACCGGCTTTCCATCGCCGGATCCGGCGTGAACACGCCCGACGGGCTCAGGCTGCCGAACAGCACGTCGCCCGGTGCGTTGGGGACATAGAACAGGTCGTTGCCGCTGCGACCGTCGCCATTGGCGTCGTTGGTGAAGACGTAGCTGAAGGGACGACCGGTACGACCCTCGTAGAACACGCCCACCGAGGTCTTGTAGTCGCCAAAGAAGTTGTGACGCCAGTTCAGCGACGCCGAGAAGCGGTCACGGATCTCGTAGCGCGAGGTCGAGGCCACGTCTTCGTTGGCATTGAAGATGTAGTTGTAGTTCCAGGTCGAGCCGGCGGTCGAGCTGGTCATGTCGCTGACCGAATTGGAGTTGGTGAACGTGTAGCCCACGTTCCACGACCAGTGGCCGTCGGGCGACCAGGGCTTTTCCAGCGAGAGGGTGAACTGCTGGCTCTCGCCCTTGTCGGTATTGTCCAGGAAGAACACCTGACCGAAATCGGTGTTGCGACGATAGCGGTTCGCCGACGAGGTCCAGCTGCGTCCGATGCGTGCCGGGTTGTAGTACATGTCGCGCCCGTCGGGCCCCTTGAAGACCGACTCGCCGATATTGATGCTGCGGTAGAACAGCGCGCTCTTGACCTGGGTGGCCAGCAGTTCGGCCGACGCCACCAGCCCGTACCACGGCAGTTCGTGGTCGATGGCCAGGTTCGCCTTCCACACCGAGGGCTGCTCGAAATCGGGGCCGACGAAGTTGACGTTCATCTCGCCACCCGCCCCCGCACCCGTGGGACGCGTCTGGTCGAGGCCGTTGGGCTCGAACGGCAGCGTGCGCCAGTCGACCGCGTCGCCGAGCTCGAGATCGTAGCGGACGTAGTTCAGGCCGGTGTTGCTGTAGGCGTTGCCGAACCACACCTGCGGCGAGGTGCCGCGGAACAGGCCGAGGCCGCCGCGCAACTGCGTGGGACGCTCGCTGTCGAAGGTGTAGTTGAAGCCGAAGCGGGGCTGCACCAGCCACTCGTCCTTGCCCAGCGCGTAGCTGTTGTCGTAGCCGAAGGCATCGAACGCGGCCTGGTTGAAGCTGGGACGACCGCCGACGCTGGGCTTGTCGGCGCGCAGGCCGAAGGTCAGGGTCAGGTTATTGTTGACGAACCAGGTGTCCTGCACGAACAGGCCCAGCTCCTTGTACTTGAACGACGCGGCGATCGAGTTGATCCCCGCGCCCGGCTGCGGCGCATGCAACTGGTAGCTGCTCCAGCGACCGCTGGCGAAGTTGCCTTCGGCGAGCAGGCCGCTCTCGTAGAATGCGTAGGTGCCGTAGGCGTTCTGGACGAACATGTTGTAGACGTCGTTGGTGCTGTAGTCGACGCCGAACTTCACTTCGTGATCGGCGAACGAGAACACGCCGGCGCCGTAGCCGGTCCAGGTCTCGGTCGTGAGCAGGTTCAGCGGGGTGCTGATGTCCTGGCCCATCTGGATGAAGCGCCCGGTCGGGTTGGCGTCGTCACCCTCGAAGTAGATCTTGATGTTGGCCAGCGTGTTCGGGCTCACGCGCTGGGACGCGTAATCGCGGTAGGAGACCTTGAACTCGGTCGAGAAGCTCTCGCTCCAGTCGCTGAACATCTGCGCGACGTAGTTCTTGATCGACTTTTCCTGCTGGTAGTGCGTCGAGCTCAGATTGATGATCGTGCCGCTCGTCGACGGCGTCCGCAGCTGGCTCTGGTCGACCTCGCTGTAGCGGAAGCTGGCGCGATGGTTGTCGGTGATGTTCCAGTCGATCTTGACCGCACGCTCTTCCATCGTCGTGCTGCCGTCGGTGTCGCCCAGGCCGCCGGCGTCGAAGCCGTGCACGTCGCGGGCGATGCGGACCGCCTCGTCGACCTGCGCCTGCGAAATCGCGCCGGTGCCCACGGCGCTGTCGGCCAGGCTCGAACCGGGCGCCTTCCACTCCTGCTTCTCGTAGTTGGCGAAGAAAAACAGGCGATCCTTCAGGATCGGGCCGCCGAACGTCACACCGTAGGTCTGCTCCTTCTCGAAGCCGTCGAACTTGAAGCCTTCGGGATCCTTGCCGAACCAGTCACCGTCACGGTAAGCGCCGTAGACCGAGCCGCTGAACTCGTTGGTGCCCGACTTGGTGACCGCATCGATTACCGCACCGGTGGCGCCACTGATGGTGACATCGTAGTTGGAGATATCGACGTTGATCGCTTCGAGCGCATCCATGGCGACGGGCTGGCGGCGCGTCGGCAGGTTGTTGTCCTCCAGGCCGAAGGTGTCGCTGACCGACACGCCATCGACGCGGATCGCGTTGTAGCGCGGGTTCTGGCCGCCCACCGAGATCTGGCCATCGGCCTTGTTGACCTGCGCGACGCGCGGGTCGAGGCGGATGTAGTCCTGGATGTTGCCGCCGACCGACGGCAGCGCCTCGATGACGTCGCGATTGACGTTGGTGCCGGTGCCCATCTTGGTGGCGCTGAAGACTTCCGAGCCGCCGCCGATTGCCGTGGCGACGACCGTGCCGAGCGTCGTCACGTCGTTGTCGAGCGAGGCGTTGACCGTGCTGATCTGGCTCAGCGACAGGTACACGTTCTCTTCGGTCTTGGTGCCCTCGCCCGCCTTGGTGATCGTGATCGTGTACGGACCGCCGACGCGCAGGCCGCGCGCGTTGTAGCGGCCGCTGGCATCGGTGGTGGCGCGGCTGACCGTGCCCGACTCGGTGTGGACGATGGTCACTTCGGCGCCCGTGACGGGCTGGCCGCCGGCGCCCGTGACCTGTCCGCCGACGCCGGCGGAGGTGCTCTGCGCGAACGCAGGGGCGGCGGCAAGTGCGACGATCAGGCCAAGCGACAGTTTCGAAAGTCGGGCGCGATTCGGGTGTTTCATGGGTGGTTAGCCTCGATGCGTGGATAGCGGCGCGCACCTTGCGGCGCGGCGACGGTCAGGTCGGTAAGCGAGTGGGGTCCCCTGCCACGGCGCGCGCTACCGCGCGAGTGGTTAAGAACAGGTTAACACGGTAGTCGGGTTCGGTGACAGTGCCATGACACCGGACGCGCCGCGCAACCAGCTGAATCCGTTGGCTTTTCTCCGGGCACTGTGCGACGCACCGGACCGCCCGTCGCGATCCGGTCACATCGCCGATGCCTCAGACTGCCGGCGCGTCGCGCAGGAAGCCGACGATGCCGTCGAGCAGCATCTGCACCGAGATCGCCACCAGCAGCATGCCCATCAGCCGCTCCAGGGCGGTCAGCGCGCGGGCGCCGAGCAGCTTGTAGAGGTAGGTGGCCGAGAACAGGATCGCGGCGGTCGCGCCCCAGGCGATCAACAGCGCCAGGCTCCATTCGCCCAGCCGGTCGGGCTCATTGCTGCCCATCAGCATCACCGCGGCCATGCCCGAGGGGCCGGCGACCAGCGGGATCGCCATCGGCACGATGAAGGGTTCGCCATCGGGGATCTCGCCCATCAGCCCGCCGGTGGGCGGGAAGATCATGCGGATGCCGATCAGGAACAGCACGATACCGCCGGCGATCGCGACCGACTCCTGGCGCAGGTGCATGATCTCCAGCGCGTACTTGCCGCCCCACAGGAACAGCATCAGCACCAGCAGCGCGATCAGCAGTTCGCGCGCGAGCACCACGCGCTGGCGCTGCGGCGTGAGCCGCCGCAGCATGCTCAAAAACACCGGGATGTTGCCCAGCGGATCGAGAATCAGGAACAACAACAGCGCGGCCGAAGCGACGGTCATGCCGCGACTCCGTCGGGCGACCAGACCTGACCGCGATGGGTGGCGCCGACCGCCGACAACAAGGTGACGCAATGTGGCGCAACCCGCGCCGGATCCTGCGCCAGCCGGTCGTCTTCCTCGACGTGCGCGCGGCTGCGCAGGCCGGTGCGCATCGGCGGCGGAGACAGGCCGCTGACACGCACTGCAGAATTGGCGAGCTCGGCATGGAGCATGCGCACCAGCGTCTCCAGTCCGGCCTGGGCGACGCCGTAGCCGCCCCAGTAGGCGCCGCCCGTGCGGGCCGGCGGGTCGATCGCGAACACCACCGCGCTGTCGGCCGCCCGGCGCAGCAACGGCAGGCAGGCCTGGGTCAGCCACCAGCGCGCGGTCAGGTTGACGTGCAGCGCGCGCGCGAACGCCGCCGGATCGGTATGCTCGAGCGGGGTCAGGCCCGAGAACTGGGCCGCCACGTGCAGCACGCCGTCCAGGCGACCGGTGTCGGCCTCGATGCGCTCGGCCATCTGCGCATAGTCGTCGGGCCCCGCGCCCTCGAGATCGAGCGGATACAGCGCCGGCGGCTGACCATGCGCCTGCAGCCGGTCGTGCACCCGGTTCAGCCGCGGCACCTTGCGCCCGAGCAGCACCAGCGAAGCCCCGGCCTGGGCGCATGCCGTCGCCGCGGCCTCGCCCAGGCCGCCGTGGGCGCCGACGATCAGGATCGTGCGCCCGGCGAGCCCGGCCGGGCGCACCGAAATATCCAGCACCGGCGCGGTCACGGCTTCAGCACCTCGGCCAGGATGCGGGCCAGTTCGCCCGATTCGTGCAGTTCCAGGGTGATGTCACAGCCGCCGATCAGCTCGCCGTGGACGAACAGTTGCGGGAATGTCGGCCAGTTCGAGAACCGGGGCAGGTTGGCGCGGATCTCCGGCTCCTCGAGCACGTTGATGGTGCGGAAATCGCGCGCCCCGGCCGCGGCCAGGGCCTCGGCCGTGCGCGCAGAATGGCCGCACATCGGGAACTGCGGGGTCCCTTTCATGAACAGCACGACGGCATGGCCGTCGATTTCGGCCTGGATGCGTTCGAGGATCGACACGAGGCGACTCCGAAAGGGGCGCGTCGCCAGCGGTGGCAGCGACGGTCGGGGTTAGAATCCGCTCATTCTATCGCGTCGCACCCGACGCCATCGCCCCACGGAGATTTCCGCGCCCCATGCCTGTCGAACTCGCCGCACTGCCCTACGATCGCACCGCGCTCGAACCGCACCTGTCCGGCGAGACGCTGGACCAGCATCATGGCCGGCATCAACTCGCGCACATCGAGCGCGTCAACGCACTGGTGGCGGGCACCGATCTGGCCGAGGCCTCCTTGGAGGCGATCGTGCGCAAGGCGCATGGCGAGCTGTTCGACCATGCCGCCCAGGCGTGGAACAACGCCTTCTACTGGCATTCGCTCAAGCCCGCAGCAGCCGGCGGCGGCGGCGCGCCCAAGGGCAAGCTGGCCGAGGCGATCGCCCGCGACTTCGGCGATGTCGCCACGCTGCGCAGTCGCTTCGACACCCTGGCCCAGCGCCACTTCGGTGCCGGCTGGGCGTGGCTGCTCCAGCGCCGCGACGGCCGGCTGGGGCTGGCGGTCACCGCCAATGCGGCGACGCCGCTCACCGGCGACGACACGCCGCTGCTGGCCGCCTCGCTGTGGGAACACGCCTGGTATCTCGATTACCGCGACAACCGCCAGCGCTATCTCGACGCGTTCTGGCAGCTCGTCAGCTGGGACAGTGTCGCGGCGCGATTGCGCGGCTAGCCACACCACCCCGCCGCCAACGCCTTCCGCTCGCGGACAACTCGCGGATAATGCGCCTCCTTGCCGAGACGCCCCGATGACACCCACCGCCAGAGCCCAGTGGCAGATCCACCTGTGTGTGTTGCTGTGGGGCTTCACCGCGATCCTCGGCAAGCTGATCAGCCTGCCCGCACTGCCGCTGGTGTGGTGGCGGATGCTGCTGGTTGCCGGCACCTTGCTGTTGCTGCCCCGGGTCTGGCGCGGGCTGCGCGCGCTGCCCGGCCGCCTGCTGCTGGCTTATTCGGGCGTCGGCGCGCTGGTCGCGCTGCATTGGCTGACCTTCTACGGCGCGGTCAAGCTGGCGAACGCGTCGGTCGCGGCCACCTGCATGGCATTGGCGACGGTGTTCGTGGCACTGATCGAACCGCTGGTGGCGCGCAGCCGCTTTTCCTGGCGCGAGCTGGCTCTGGGCCTGGCGGTGCTGCCCGGCGTGGCGCTCGTCGTGGGCGGCGTGCCGGACGGCATGCGGATGGGCATCGCGGTCGGCGCCCTGTCGGCACTGTTCGTGGCGTGCTTTGGCGCGATGAACAAGCGCCTGGTCGAACGCGCCGACCCGCTCACGGTCACCGCACTCGAACTGGGCGCCGGCACGTTGACGCTGACCGTCCTCGCGCCGCTGATGCCGCTGCTGTTTCCGGCGTTCGCCGGCAGCCTGCTGACCCTGCCCGGCGCCCGCGACGGGGCCTGGCTGCTGCTGCTGGCCTTCGCCTGCACCCTGCTGCCGTTCGCGCTGTCGCTGGTCGCACTGCGCCACATGAGCGCGTTTGCCGCGCAACTGGCGGTCAATCTCGAGCCGGTCTATGCGATCGCGCTGGCGATCGTGCTGCTGGGCGAACAACGCGAGCTCGCGCCGGGCTTCTACGCCGGGGTCGCGATCATTCTGGCGGCCGTGCTGGTGTATCCGGTCCTCGCGCGCCCGCGGCGGATCGTGCATGCCGAGAACATCGGCACCGGCGAGGCGAAATCGATCACCCGCTGAGTGCGCCTGCGCCGGCCGGGCGTGCGCAGACCCGGTTGCGGCCGCTGCGCTTGGCCTGATACAGCGCAGCATCGGCGCGCGACAACAGCGCGGCGGCATCGTCGGCGGCCGCGAGATCGGCCACACCGATGCTGACCGTCAGGGCGAACGGAGACCGCATCGCCGCGACCGAGGCGCGCATCGCGTCGCAGACTTCGACCGCCTGGCTCAGGCTGCATCCGGGCAGCAGGCGGACGAACTCCTCGCCGCCGAGCCGTGCGATGCGACCGCGCGCCGCCTCGGTTTCGCGCAGCAGCGCGCCGAGCAGTTGCAGCACGCGATCGCCCTCCGCATGGCCGTGCGCATCGTTGATCGCCTTGAAATGGTCGATGTCCACAACTGCGATCGACAGTGGCGCGCGCTGCGCACGCGCCTGCCCGATCGCCTGTTCGAGCGTGCAGGAGAAGCCGCGCCGATTGGCCAGCCCGGTCAGCGGGTCGGTGGTCGATTGCTCGGCCAGGTCTGCATTCTGCAGTTCCAGCGCCTGCTGGTACTGCAGCAATTGCTGCTCGTACCAGGCCCGCTCCTGGAGTTGCAGATGCAGCGCACCGCTGACGCGGTGCAGTTCCATCAACCGCGACGCCTGGCGCGAGAGCGCCTCGAGCGCTTCGCGCTGGGTGTCGTCGAGCTGCCGCGGATGGGAATCGACGATGCACAGCGCCCCCAGCGCATGTCCGTCGGCCGAACGCAACGGCGCGCCGGCATAGAAGCGCACGCCCGGGGCGCCGGTGACCATCGGCAGGTGGCGAAACCGCACATCCCGTGTCGCGTCCTCCACCACCAGGGTCTGGTCGGGCGTCAGGATCGTCTGCGCGCAGAAAGACTCGTCACGCGGGGTCTCGACCGCGTCGAAGCCGGTGACCGCCTTGACCCACTGCCGATCCCGGTCGACCAGGGTGATCGCAGCGATCGGCGCGTCACAGATCGCCGCGGCGACCCGCACCAGGTCGTCGTAGGCCGCCTCGCGCGGCGTATCGAGAATGCGATAGGCATCGAGCGCCGCCTGGCGCTCGGCCTCGTTCACCGGCCGGTCGGGGCGCATTATCGTGCAGTTGGCCTGGCGCAGTGGACGCGAGCAACGGACATCAGGGACTCCAGCGTTGCGGTGCCAGCACCCTAGCGCAGGCCGCGCACGCCGATGTCGACGGCTGACGACGATGTGACCGCCCGCACGGAACCCGGCACTCGCAGGAGGACGCACCGACCGAGATAATGGCCGCCCGCCCGGAGGATCAAGATGCCCGCACCCGTCGAATTCCAGCTCGAAGGCGAGCACGTCGAACTCAACCAGTTGCTCAAGCTCGAGGGGCTGTGCGAGAGCGGCGGCGCGGGCAAGGCCCTGGTCGCCAGCGGCGCGGTGCGCGTGGACGGCGCGGTCGAGCTGCGCAAGACCTGCAAGATCCGCGCAGGCCAGACGGTGCGGGTAGGCGAACACACGATCCGCGTGATCGCGGCCTGATCGCACGCGATCGACCACGCAGCACCCGCGCCGTCGCCGGCGCGGGTCTCCGCGCTCAGCGCACGCTGTAGCCCGATACGCGCCAGGTACGGTCGTCGTCGAAGCGGAACGACACCAGTTCGCGGATCGGCTGGGCGTGGTTGGCGAACTTGGTCGGCGAGGCGACGTTGAGATAGATCCCTTCGGGCACGGACTCGCCGGCGCCGAACCGCGACCGGCTCACCACCGGACGGTCGCGCGAAGCCGGTGCACCCAACCGGCTGCGGTCGGCGGCGACCTGGCGCACGAAGTCCTCGCGCGTCACCAGACCCTTCATCGTCGCCGACGCGCCGTCCCAGACTTCGCCGGCGCGGTTGGCATCGATCATCTGCATGATCTGCAGCGCGGCGGCGCTGATCTCGGCATCCTGCCGCGCGATCTGCGCCTGCTGCTCGGCGGTGAGGGCCGGCTGCTGCGCGGGCTGTTGCGCCGCTGCCGGCGGCGCCGCCGGGGCGGGCTGCTGGGCGTGGGCGGCAGACACGGCCGCGGCGAGCATGGCGATCGACAGGGACAGGCGCAGCTTGTTCATGGGCATGACGCTCCAGGCGGCAGACGGGTCGAAGGTCTCGAGTGTACGCCTCGGGCTGGGGCCGGCAAGCGGGCGGGGCGACGCGTGGCGCGGGTATGCTCGGGGTTTTGAGCCCTCTGCCCGCCATGCCCCGCAGCGCCCGCCGACCGTGCCCCGACCACGACGCGATGCCGCCCGCTCGCCAGCATCGCGACGCTGCCTGCGCGAGCGACCGGGCGACAGGGCCTGCGCCGTCCGCCAGCCGCCCGCGCAGACGCTGGTGGGGCCGGGCGCTGCGGTGGCAGTTGCTGGCATGGCTGCTCGCGGTGCCCACGGCCTGGGCGCAGGAACGCATCCTGGCCGACGACATCGAGGTCCGGGTCCTGCCCGACGGCCGCCTCGACGTCACCGAACGCATCGCGATCCGCGCTGAGGGGCGGATCTTCCGCCACGGCATCGTGCGCGACATTCCGGTCCGTTACCACGACCCGGCAGGGGCCCGTATCGTCGTCGACCTGGACGTGTACGAGGTGCTGCGCGATGGCCGACCGGCGCCCTGGACCGCAGAGCGCAGCGGCAACCGCATGCGCGTGCGCGTGGGCGATGCCCGCCGTCTGCCGACCCCATCCACGCCGGTCTACACCTTGCGTTACCGGACCGCACGCCAGCTCGGGTTCTTCGACGATCACGACGCGGTGTATCTGCCGGCGCTCGCCCCCGCACGGGATGTGGCGATCGAGCGCGGCAGCATCACCATCGTGTTGCCGGACGCGGTGCCGCTGGAGACGCTGGACGCCGATGGCGCCACCGGCACTGCGGACGCGCCGGGCCGGGACTTCCACGTGGCGCTGTCGGCCGCCGGGACCGCGCGCTGGACGCTGGCGCGGCCGCTGCCGCCGGAGGCGGGCTGGACGGTCTCGCTGGCCTTCCCCAAGGGCCTGATCGCGCCGCCCAGCCGGCAGCAGCGCCTGGCCTGGTGGCTGCACGACCACCGCGGACCGCTGATCGCACTGGCCGGGCTGGCGACCCTGCTCGTCCTGTTCGTGCTGCAGCGCCGCCACCGCCGCAGCCCTGCGGCGGAGGCCACCACGCTCCGTGATGTGCCTCCGCCAGGTGTCTCACCGGGCGGGCTGCGCTACCTGCTGCGCATGCGCTACGACGCGCGCTGCCTGTCTTCGGATCTGCTTGCGGCTGCGGTCGACGAGCATGTGCACCTGCTGCGCGAGCGCGCGAGCGCGGGCATGCATTGGCGCGTCCGGCGCAGCCGCACCGGCGCACACCGTCTGCCTACCCTGGAACAGCGCGCGCTGCTGACCGCACTGCTGGCCGGCCCGCAGGACGCGATCGTGCTCGAGCCGGCACAGGCTGATGCCATCGGCGCGACCTGGCGGGCGCATGAACTCGCCCTGCGCCGCCGCTTCCAGCCTGCGTTGTTCAGCGCCCGCGGCGGCCATCTGCTCGCCGCGCTCGCGATTGCGCTGGTCACAGGCGCGGCCGCACTGTGGCTGTCCGCCGATGCCGGCACCTGGGTACCGACGCTTGCGATCGTCGCGGCGATGGGACTGGTCCTGATCGCCTTCGCGGTGCGGGCGCGTGCGCCCACCGCCGAAGGCCGTCGCCTGCTCGCGCACGCCCAGGGCCTGCGCCGCTATCTGACCGGCGCCGGCGGCCCCGGGGCATCCGACGCCCAGGCTGCGCCGCCGCTGCACGATGTCCACCACTACGCGTTCCTGCTGCCCTACGCCGTCGCACTCGACGTCGAAGCGGCTTGGACCCGCAGGTTCGCCGCGGCGGCCGGGCCTGCGGCCGCGAGCGCATCGGTCGCCGGTCTGCCCTGGTACCGGGGCGTGGCCGTCACCGATCTGGATCGCTTCTGCCGCTCCGTCGGCCAAGGCCTGGCCCGTCGCATCGCCGCCGCACGCACGCCGAGCGCGCGACGAGCCAAGCGCCGTCGCCATGGTGCCAAAGGCGACGCGCCGCGCTGATCGCAGCGGCGACCCACGGGCCTGGTGGCCGACGCATCACAGCAGGCGCCAGGCACCGGATCACCGTTCCAGATACGGCGCCCCGGGACCGCGCGCGCCGGCGACATCGTCCGGGTTGCGCAGCGGACAAGTCCGCAGCGACAGGCATCCGCAGCCGATGCAGCCGTCGAGTTGGTCGCGCAGTCGCGTGAGCTGTGCGATGCGGGCATCGAGGTCGGCCCGCCAGTGACGCGACAGGCGCGTCCAGTCGACCTGGGTCGGCGTCCGCCCGTCGGGGAGGGTCGCCAGCGCCTCGCCGATCGCCGCCAGCGGGATCCCGGCCCGCTGCGCGACCCGGATGACCGCCACCCGCCGCAGCGCGTCGCGCCGATAACGGCGCTGGTTGCCTGCATTGCGCGTACTGGACAGCAGCCCCTGGCGTTCGTAGAAGTGCAGGGCCGAGACCGCCACGCCGCTGCGTGCAGCCAGTTCGCCGACCGACAACGTCTCGTGGGTTCCCAATCCGTCCCGACTCATCAGCCGCCCCTTGACCTCAACATTTGTTGAGGTTTTACCCTGCCCGGCATCCCCCCCGCAATCCGACAGGAGCCCGAATGACTCTCCAGCCCCGCTCTTCGCCCTCGATCCAGGCGCCGGCCTGCGCGTGGTCGCATGCCGAAGCCGGGCCGGAGACGATGCAGGCGATCGCCTGCGCACCGGGCACACGCGGCGCATGGATCCCGGTGGAAACGCCGATTCCGTTGCCGGGCCCTGAGCAGGTGCTGATCCGCGTGCTGTCAGCGGGCTTCGGCCACTGGGACGTCCTCGAGCGCGACGGGCGCTTGCCCGGCACCCTCGTGCACGCGTCCGCCCCCTGGATCGGCGGCGCGGAGGGCGCCGGCACGGTGGTCGAGGTCGGCGCCCACGTGCAACGGCTGCGCGAGGGCGATCGCGTCTGCGGCCTGGCGCTGCCTTGCGCCCCGCGCTACGGCTTCCATGCCCAGTTCGCGCTCGTCGATGCCGACCGCGCTTGGCGCATCCCCGCCCGCCTGCCGCTGCACCACGCCGCCGCGCTGCCGGTCGATGGCGGCCTGGCGATGCACGCCGTGGCCCACGTGCTGGGCCTGGGCGCAGGCGACACGCTGCTGCTGTTGGGCGCGAGCGGCGGCATCGGGCACATGGCGCTGCAGTTCGCCCGCCAGCGCGGCGCGCGGGTGCTGGCCGTGGTGTCGGGCGCCGATGGCATCGCGCTGGCCGAGCGGCTCGGCGCGGACATGGCGATCGACGGGCGCCGTCAGGATCTCGCCGCGGCCCTGCGGATCTTCGCGCCTGAGGGCCCGACAGCTTCGTTGCTGACCGCGAGCGATGCCGGCATCGCCCGGATCGCAGTCGATGCGCTGCGGCCCGGCGGCCGCATCGCCTGGCCGCACGGCGTGACGCCGCCACCGGCGCGCGCAGACATCGCCGCGACCGGCTTCGGTGCGCATGCCGGCGCGACCTCGATGCAGGCGGCCTGCCGCGCGATCGAACGCGGACCGTTCCACCTGCACGTCGGGGCCCGCCTGCCGCTGTCGCGGATCGCCGATGCCGAGCGCTTGCTCACCGCGCATCACCTGGGGCGTGTGGTGCTCGACATTCCCTAGAGGGCGCGCCGTCGACGCTGCACGGCCCGGCTGACGACGGCGCCGCGACAGCCGCAGGCGCATCGCGGACAATGCCCGCTCTCCCCCGACGAAGACCGGCGCGCACGCGCGCGCCGCACTGGACCGCCCATGCTCCGCTGGTTCGAAAACCGCATCGCCCCCTTCCCGTCCGCCCCGCCCGAACAGCCGCCGCGGACGCTGTTCGCGTTCTGCATGCACTACGTGCGCGGCAGCGGCCGCTGGCTGCTGCTGATGGCGCTGTTCACCGCGGCCATCGCCATCGCCGAGGTCGTGCTCTATGCCTATGTCGGCTCGCTGGTCGATCGCCTGGCGGCGCACACGCCCGCCTCGTTCCTCGATGCCGAGGGCGGGCGACTTGCGGCGATGGCGGTGCTGGTTCTCATCGGCCTGCCGGTGATGACCTTGTTCAGCTCGTTGATCATCCACCAGACGCTGCTGGGCAACTTCCCGATGCGGATCCGCTGGAACGTGCATCGCTACCTGCTGCGGCAGTCGATGACCTACTTCCAGGAAGAGTTCGCCGGCCGCATCGCCACCAAGCTGATGCAGACCTCGCTGGCGGTGCGCGAGACAGTCATCAAACTGCTGGATGTCGGCAACTACGTGCTGGTCTACCTGACCGGCGCGCTGGTGGTCGCGGCCTCGGCCGACTGGCGGATGATGCTGCCGTTCCTGGGTTGGGTGCTCTGCTACGCGGCGCTGATGCGCGTTTTCGTGCCGCGGCTGAGCAAGATCTCCGAGAAGCAGGCCGACGCCCGCGCGGTGATGACCGGACGCATCGTCGACAGCTACACCAACATCGCCACGGTCAAGCTGTTCTCGCATTCCTCGCGCGAGCAGTCCTACGCCTACGAGGCGATGGACGGCTTTCTCGACACCGTGCATCGGCAGATGCGCCTGGTGACGATCATCAACGTCTGCAATTACGTGCTCAACATGCTGCTGGTCGCTTCGGTCGGCGGGCTCGGCCTGTGGCTGTGGCATGGCGGGGCGATCAGCACCGGCGCGATCGCGGTGGCGATCGCGCTGGCGCTGCGGATGCTGGGCATGTCGCAATGGATCATGTGGGAACTCTCGGCGCTGTTCGAGAACATCGGCACGGTGCGCGACGGCATCAACTCGATCTCGCTGGCGCCGACCGTGGACGATGCGCCCGCCGCGCAGGTGCTGCCGCCGGTGCGCGGCGACATCCGCTTCGAAAGCGTCGATTTCCACTACGGCCAGGCCGAGCGCAGCGTCATCGAGGGCCTGGACCTGCACGTGCGCCCCGGCGAGAAGATCGGCCTGGTCGGACGGTCGGGCGCGGGCAAGTCGACTCTGGTCAATCTGCTGCTGCGCTTCTACGACCGCGAGGCCGGCACGATCCGCATCGACGGTGTCGACATCGCCACCGTCACCCAGGACTCGCTGCGTGCGCAGATCGGCATGGTGACCCAGGACACTTCGTTGCTGCACCGCTCGGTGCGCGAGAACATCCTCTACGGCCGTCCGGATGCCAGCGAGGCGGAGATGATCGAGGCCGCACGGCGCGCCGAGGCGCACGAATTCATCCTCGGCCTCAGCGATGCCAAGGGGCGCACCGGCTACGACGCCCAGGTCGGCGAGCGCGGCGTCAAGCTCTCGGGCGGCCAGCGCCAGCGCATCGCGATCGCGCGCGTGCTGCTGAAGAACGCCCCGATCCTGGTGCTCGACGAGGCCACCTCGGCGCTCGACTCCGAAGCCGAAGCCGCGATCCAGGAGAACCTCTACCGGCTGATGGAAGGCAAGACGGTGATCGCGATCGCCCACCGGCTCTCGACGATCGCGGCGATGGACCGGCTGATCGTCATGGAGCGCGGCCGGATCGTCGAGCAAGGCACGCACGAGGCGCTGATCGCGGCCGACGGCATCTACGCGCAGTTGTGGCGGCGGCAGTCGGGCGGTTTCCTGCAGGACGACGCGCCCTGAGTTCACGACGCGACGGGCCGCGCCCGTCGCTCACCCCGGCGTTGGCGCCGGGGTCTGGGTACGATCGGCGCCGTCGGTCGGCGCAGCCGCCTCGCTGTCGTCGGCCGAGGCCTCGGACGGCCGGGCGGGCGTATCGCCGCCCTGCGCCGTCGGCGTGCGCGCCTCGCGCGGCGCGGGCGCGGCGGGGGCCGGCTCGGCGGCGCGGCGGGGCGTCCCGCTGGGCACGCCCAGGATGCGCAGCCGGCTGGCGATGCCTGCGGCCGCGGTCATCTCCCCGACGAGGTCGAACTCCGACAGCGGGCTCTCCGACGGGCACTGCGCGTCCGGGAAGCCGAAGCGTCCGCGCAGCTCAAGACCGCAGGCGGTCATCGCCTCGACATCGCGATCGGGTGCATTGCAGGTCGCATCGAAGGCGCGGATGTAGGAGTCGCGGCGCGCGACGAAGTCCTGGCCGCACTTGCGCATCAGTCGCAGCCGGTCGAGATCGTCCTGCGCCGGATTCACCCCATCCAGGCCATAGAGCTTGAGCTCGTCGGGGGTGAGGATGCGCAGGCTGCGATTGGGCACGGCCATCATCAGGTCGGCGACCGCGACGGCGGCACCGTTGCGCTCCAGATAATCGCGGACCCGGCCGTAGACCGCCCGCAGTTCCCGGTTGAGCTCGGCCCGCGTCGACGCGCTCGAGCTCATGCGGATGATCCGGTGGATGCCGACCCGGCCGCCGATCAGCCGGGTGTCGCCGCCGGCGAGCAGGAACACGCAGGAACTGTGGCAGGCCGCGCCTTCGCGCACCCAGATCGTCCAGCGCGACTCGGCGATCACGTCGCCGGCGCGGATCGCTTCTTCGACCATGCCGCCGCTCGAGTCGAGATCGAGCACCCGCTTGTCGATCTTCAACTCGTCGGCGACCGCAGCCAGGCGTTGCATCAGCCGGGTGAAATCCTGGGTCACGCGCCCCTTGAAGCGCAGCCGGAATACCCCGCGCTCGGCGCAGGGCGCCATCGCCTCGCGCAGCGCCGCGCGGTCGAACGCCTTCAGCACGTCGCCATCGCCAGCGTTGGCATAGTCCAGTTCGCAACTCACCGACGCAGTCGCGCCCTCAAGCGTCATCGGCGACCAGTCGACCTCGGCCGGATCGGCGGTGTCGGCGGGCAGCGGCGCCACATCGGGCAGGTCCTCGGTCGCCAGCGGCGCCGTGCTGACCGCGCCGCCCTCCTCCGGGCTGGACACCTCGACGGTCTCCACTGCCTCATCGGCGGGCGCAGGCGCGCGCTGGCAGCCGACCACGGCCAGGCACAGGATCAACGGCAGGCACGAACGCCAGGACGACATGGAGGCAACGGACTCCGGCTAGGGGCGCGAGATGATCCGCCCAGTGTAGGGACTTGGCCGGCGACCGTTCGAATGCGATGTGAATGCAGCCGGACAGCCCGCGCCCAACGTGCTCAGCGGGCCAGCCGTGGCAGCAGCGCCGCGTGGAACGGGGCGGGCGCCTCGACCTGCGGCGCGTGGCCGAGCGCCGGGAACTCGACCAGTTCGGCATCGGGGATCGCCTGAGCCGCGCGTCGCCCCAGCACCGGATAGTCGCCCAACCGCGCGGCGATGGGCGGCGGCGCGCGATGGGCGCCGGGCGCGGTGCGATCCTTGCCGCCGATCATCAGCAGCGTCGGCACGCGCAGCTTCGCAAACTCGTGCACCACCGGCTGGGTGAACACCATCTCCGAGGTCTGCGCCTGGTTCCAGGCCACGATCTCGCCGTCGGGACCGGCGTACAGGCCGGCCAGCATCTCGACCCAGCGGTCGTAGCGCGGGTCCCAGCGACCGTCGTAATAGACCTTGCGCTGATAGGCCCGGATGCGCTCGGCGCTCGTCCTGCGCTCGTCTTCCATCAACTGGTCGACCGTCGCGTACGGCACGCCTTCGGCCTGCCAGTCCTCGAGCCCGATCGGATTGACCAGCACCAGCTGCGCGACCGCGTCCGGATACTGCAGCGCGTAGCGGGTCGCCAGCATGCCGCCCATCGAGTGGCCGATCAGCACCGGGCGCTCGACGCCCAGCGGCTGCAACAGCCCGTGGGTGTTGGCGGCCAGCTGGGCGAACGAGAACTGGTAGCCGCGCGGCTTGCTCGACCCACAGAATCCGACCTGATCGGGCGCGATCACCCGCCAGCCGTCGGCGACCAGCACGGCGATCGTGTCCTCCCAGGTCGCAGCGCAGAAGTTCTTGCCGTGCAGCAGCACGGCCGTGCGCCCGTTGCCCGTGCCCGCTGGCTGCACGTCCAGATAGGCCATCGACAGCGCCTGGCCCTGCGAGCTCAGCGCATGCGTCTGGCTCGGGTACGCCGCATCCAGGCCCTGCTGCCCGCCGCGGTCGGGCGAGGTGGCGTTGGACGCAAAGGCGGCAGCGGACACCCCCGACAGTGCGGCGAGCGACAGCGCGAAGGTCAACGAGCGGGACATGCGAACAGCCTCATACAGCGGGATGGCGCGATCCTGCCAGGCGCGATCGACCGGGCACCGCGTGGGGCCCGGCTCAGCGTGCGGGCACGGTCCACAGATAGATGCGGGTGCCGTCCACCTCCTGCGTGGCCTCGGGCGTCCACTGGTCGGCCATGTCGAAGGCGTGGCTGACGATCCGCGTGCCGGGCTTGAGCTCGGCGAGCAGTTTCGGGCGCAGTTTCACATTTAGGCTCTGCAGCAGATACAACGTGACCACGCTGGCCTGGCTGATGTCCTCTTGGAACAGGTCGGCCTCCTTGAACGTCACCAGATCGGTGACACCGGCCGCCTCGGCATTCGCGTTCGCCTCGCGCACGCGTACCGGGTTGATGTCGATGCCGACCGCGCGCACGCCAAAACGTTGTGCCGCGGCGATCGGGATGCGGCCATCGCCCGAGCCCAGGTCGTAGAGCACGTCGCCTTCGCGGACCTTGGCCAGATTGAGCATGGCATCGACCACCGGCTCGGGCGTCGGCACGTAGATCACGTCGGGCTCGCGCGACGGTCGCGGCGCGCCTTCGGCGAACGGCGAGTCCGGGCCGATCTGGGCGGTGACGGTCGGCACCGCGGTCGGCACGCCGCCTGCGCCCGTCGCTGCGGGCAGGCCGGCAGCGGTATCGGCCGTGGCCTGCGGCGGCTGCGGATCCTGCGCGCACGCGATCATGAAGGCGGGCACCAGCACGCAGAGCGCGCGCATGGAACGGGACGGGGTCGATCGGATCATCGCGAGGTCTCCTCGAGGCAGGTGGACGGTCGAAGCCAGAGCAACAGCAGCCCGCCGACCGCGAGCACGACCACGCCGACCAGCGCACCGCGTCCGGTGTAGGCCAGGCTCGCGTACAGCAGGTAGCCGCTGGTCGCGCAGAACAGCAACGGCAGTGCGGGATACAACGGCACCCGGAACGGGCGCGGACGCTGGGGGTCGCGCCGGCGCAGCACGAACAGCGCGATGCCCACCAGCAGGAAGAACAGCCAGAACACCGGCGCGGTGTACTCCACCGCGACCTCGAAGCCATCGCGTGCGAACGCGCCCAGCCCGACCAGCGCCAACGCCAGCACGCCCTGAGCCAGGATCGCTGCACGCGGCGCGCCGCTGCGCGCATCCCAGCGGCCGATGGCGCTCAGCGCCGGGAAATCGCGCCCGACGGCGTACACGCTGCGCGCACCGGTGATCAGCGTCGCGTTGGCCGAGGTCAGCGCCGCAGCGACCACGATCGCACTCATCAATGCCGCGCCGCTCGGCCCGAACACCCGGCCCATCACCTCGGCCGCGACGGCGTTGTGCTCGGCCATGCCGCCCAGGCCGAGCACGCGCAGATAGGCCAGGTTGACCAGCACGTACAGTGCAGCGATCGCGATCAGGCTGAGCACCAGCACGCGCGGCATCCAGCGCCGGGCATCGCGGACCTCGGCGGTGATGTAGACCGCCTCGTTCCAGCCGCCGTAGGTCAGCAGCACGAACACCAGGACCAGGCCGATCGCGCTGTCACCGCCGCTGCCCGGCACCGCTGCGATGTCGGTCGGCGCAAACGCCAGCCCCGCCACGACGATCACCAGCACGCCAGCGATCTCGGCGATCGTCAGCCACGTCTGCACCGCCGCACTGTGGCGCGTGCCGATCCAGTTGATCGCCGACAGCGCAATCACGGCCGCGGCCGCGTACAGCGCCGATGCCCCACCGCCGCGGTCGAACAACTGCGCCAAGTAGTCGCCGACGATGAAGCACAGCAGCGCGATCGAACCGGTCTGGATCACGGCCATCCGCGCCCACGCGAACAGGAAGGCCATGCGCGGTCCATAGGCGCGCCGCAGGTAGGCGTAGTCGCCACCGGCCTGCGGGTAGGTCGTGGCCAGTTCGGCGTAGCACAGCGCACCGACGATCGACAGCACGCCGCCTGCGGCCCAGGCGAGCAGCAGTGCCACTTCGCTGCTCGATGCGCCGGCAACGAGCGACGGCGTGCGGAAGATGCCCGCGCCGACGACGATACCGATCGTGATCGCGAACGCATCGCGCGCACGCAATGTGGCACGCGGGGGCGCAGGGTCGGCCATCGCGGGCCGGCGTTCGCTTGCGTCCATGAGGGTCCAGAGTGACGGAGGGTCGCCGTCGGCGAACCGGCGGCGCGGGACTGCTGGGCCGTCCGATTCAAGCACTGCCGCGATGGCAGACATGTGAACGCGTCCGCAGCATCGCACGCTTGTACGGACGCGTGCACAGCAAGGCGCGACGCGCGATCCCACGCACAAGTGGCCGCCCGCGGTAGCGCCGCCGCGCGCTGTGGCAGCGGCGCGCACTGGGGAGGGCGACCCGCACTGCGGCAGCAGACTCGCGCACTGTGGCGGCGGACTGAAGACCGCTTCCAGGTCGGTGTGCGGCTCCCCCTCCCCCGCTGGCGGGGGCGGGCGCCCGCGCCGCCGCCGCGGGGGGGGGGGCGCCCCCCCCCCCCGGGGGGGGGGGGGGGGGGGGGGGGGGCCCCCCCCCGCCGCCGACGGCGCGCATGGCGTCAGCGGTCGCGCATCGCCTCGAGCACGCCCAACAGACTGCGCAGATCCTGCGCGTTATGCAGACCGACGCGACGCAGCTTGTCGGCGCTGCCGCCGCGCAGATAGCGCAGCCACGCGGCCGGCGCTTCGCTGCCCGGCAGGTCGTCTTCGCGCAGCACACCGAGCAACTCGCGCTCGACGGTCGCCAAGCGGCAATTGGCCCAGACACCGCGATAGCGGCGCCGCACTGGGTGCAGCAGGTCGACATGGCGCAGGTCGATCAGCGGGTCGCGCATCCGCGCCAGGCGGTAGCGCGTGGTCAGCAACGGACGGTCGTAGCAGCGTCCGTTGTAGCTCACAAGGACAGTCTCGCGCCGCAGCCAGCCGGCGAAGACCTTCAGCATCTCGCGCTCGGCGCCGAGCGTGGTGATGCACAGCTGGCGAATCCGCAGCCGGCCATCGATGACGTCCGCCGCGCCGATCATGAACGCACGGGTGCCGGTGCCGCCGGCCAGGCCGGTGGTCTCGGTATCGAACGCAAGCAGGTCGCCGCGCTGCACGGTGTCATGGCGGATGTCATGAAGCGCCAACTCGGCGTCGTCATGCGGCCACGGGGCCATCTGTTCCAGATAGCGCAGGCCCGGCGCGATCTCTTCGCCAGGTAGCGTGCGATCGACCGTCGCGTCCGGACGCGATGCCACGGCCGGGGCGCGCAGCTTCATCAGCTTGCGTAACTGCTCGGCGACCGCCTCTGGCGACCGTTGCGCATCGGCGCGCGGCCACTGCGCGCGCGGCGGCAGCACGGGCGCCATCGGCCGGGCCGGCGCGACGCTCGGCAGCGCGGTCCCGGCCTGGCTGCGCAGCAGCCCCAGCCGCTTGGCCAGCGCGCTCATGGGCGCCCCGTCATGCGCTCACCAGCAGGTCGACCACGCGCGCGGCCAGCTGCCGCGGCGTGCGCTCGGTGTCCTCCTCGGACGCGAGGATCGGCCCGACGCAGGCCGGGCAGCCGGCACGGCAACCGCAGCCATCGATCAGCGCCGCGGCCTGCGCCAGCAGTTCGTCGCGGCGCTCGAACAGCGGTGAGGACAGACCGACGCCGCCTGGATAGTTGTCGTAGAGATAGAGCGTCGGCGCGAAACGACCGATCCCGGCGATGTCGAGTGCCGCGCCCTCGCCGTCGCGCAGTTGCCCGCGACCGCGCTGGTCGGCGGTCGCAAACCACGTGCCATCGCCGCTGCCCACGGCTTTCTGCAGGTCGCGGCTCTCGGCCATCACCGCGACCTGCGCGACCAGATGCAGTGCGTACGAGGCGCCCAGAAACCCGTCGAGCGCCTCGTGCCGCGCATCGAACGCGGCATCGAGCGCGCGCTGCGGCAACTGCCACCACACCGCGCTGGTGTGCAGTTCCTGATCGGGCAGGTTGACCGGCCCGTAGCCGATGTTCTCGTGGGTGTGGAAACGGATCTTCTTGTAGCCCGACACCCGCCGTACCACATGCACCTCGCCCAGATGCGCGCTGCCCTGCCCTGCGTCCGCCTGCTCGGCATCGTCGAGCACCTTGAGCTTGGTGTAGTCGATCGCATCGGTGTAGTAGTCGACGTGGGTGCGCTGCACGTAGGCCTTGCGGCCCTCCCAATCCAGGCGTTCGACCTGGAACGGCTCGGACTGGATCATGTGGATCGCGCCCTCGTAGAGCGTGAGCGCGGCGGCCGAATAGTCGACCTCGGCGATGATCGTCTGCCGACCGTCGGTCCGATCGACGACCACGAAGTTGCCGTCGGCGACCGAGCGCAGGTTCACCGCCTGCGCCGGATAGCTGTCGGCGATCCATTCCCAGCGATCGCCCTCGTGATGCAACACGCCCGACTCGGCCAGCACCTCCAGCCACGGCAGTGGCGCGACCGGGCCGAACATGTCGCCATCGACGAACGGCAGTTCGAACGCGGCGCAGCGGATGTGGTCGAGCAGGATCAGCGGCTGGTCGGGCTCGATCCGGGCGTGCTCGGGGTTGGCCTGCGCGAAGAACTCCGGATGGCGCACGACGTACTGGTCCATCGGTTCGGAGCTGGCGACCAGAACGCCGACCGAGGGCTGCTGCCGGCGGCCGGCACGACCGAAGCGCTGCCAGGTCGCCGAAATGCTGCCCGGATAGCCGTTGAGCACGACCACGTCGAGGCTGCCGATGTCGACCCCCAGTTCCAGGGCCGAGGTGCTGACGATGCCGTCGATGCTGCCCGCGCGCATCTCGCGCTCGGCCGCGCGGCGTTCGGTCGGCAGGTAGCCGCCGCGGTAGGCGCGGATCCGGCGCGGCTTGCGCGGGTCGTGGTCGAAGACTTCCTTGAGGTACTTGGTCAGCACCTCGACCATCAGCCGGGTCTGGCAGAACACCAGTGTCTTGAGGCCGGAGCGGATCGCCAGCCGTGCGATGCGGTTGGACTGCGAGCGCGCGGACGCGCGCAGGCCCAGGTCCGGATTCACCACCGGCGGGTTCCACAGCAGCACGTGCTTGTCGCCGCGCGGCGCGCCGCCGTCGTCGATCGCCTCGAGCTGCGCGTCGTCGACCTCAATGAGCGCGCGCCCGTGCTCGCGGGCATTGCCGATCGTGGCCGAGCACAGGATGAACTGCGGGGTCACGCCGTAGAACGCGCACACCCGCTTGAGCCGGCGGATCACATTGGCCACGTGCGAACCGAACACGCCACGGTAGGTGTGGATCTCGTCGATCACCACGTAGCGCAGATTCTCGAAGAACTGCGCCCACTTGGTGTGATGCGGCAGGATCGCCTGATGCAGCATGTCGGGATTGCTGACGACGATGTCGCTATTGATGCGGATCGCCTGGCGCGCGTCCCCGGGCGTGTCGCCGTCGAAGGTCGCCGCGCGCAGGCCGAGCTCGCCGGCGGCATTGAGTTCCAGCAATTCGGCGACCTGATCCTGTGCCAGCGCCTTGGTCGGGAACAGGTACAGCGCCTTGCTGCGCGCGGCGATCGCCGCCGACAGCACCGGCAGCGTGTAGCACAGCGACTTGCCCGACGCGGTCGGCGTGGCGACCACGACGTGGCGGCCGGCCTGGGTCGCGGCCCAGGCCTGGGCCTGATGGCTGTAGAGCCGGTCGATGCCGCGGCTGCGCAGCGCGCGCGCCAGCGCTTCGGGCACCTCGCCCGGCATCGGCGCGTAGCGGCCCGGCTGGCCGGGCAACAGCAGGCTGCCGGTGATGCGCCCGGGGTACTTGGCCGACAACTTGGTCGCAAGCGCAGTGCCGGGCGCGGTGCCGGCCGTGGTCGCAGGCAGCGAGTCGGGTTTGAGGATCGCGTTCAGACAGCACGCTCCGGGCGGCAGGCGGGGCGCGAGCGTGCCCGTGCGTCGTCTCACGACGCGAGACGGCGGCCGCAGGCGCCTTTCGTTCACGGGCGCAGGACCGCCCGCGCCCTAGCATCGGGCGCTCCTGATCCCCCGCTTGGAGACCCCGATGCAGACCCTGGACGGCAAGACGATCGCCATTCTCGCCACCGACGGCTTCGAGCAGTCGGAGCTCGAGAAACCGCTACAGGCCTTGCGCGAGGCCGGCGCCCACGTCGATGTCGTGTCGCCTGGCGATGCGACCTCGATCAAGGGCTGGGACCAGAAGGACTGGGGCCGCAGCGTCGATGTCGACGTGCCGCTGTCCAAGGCCGATCCCGGCCGCTACGACGCGCTGGTGCTGCCCGGCGGGCAGATCAACCCCGACAACCTGCGCAAGGACGCCGACGCGGTCGCGTTCGTGCGCACCTTCGGCCGCAGTGGCAAGCCGGTCGCCGCGATCTGCCACGGTCCGTGGCTTCTGGTCGAGAGCGGCCTGGCGAAGGGCCGCAAGGTCACATCCTGGGCATCGATCAAGACCGACCTGGTCAATGCCGGCGCGGATTGGCAGGACGCGGAGGTCGTCGTCGACGGCAACCTGATCACCAGCCGCGAGCCCGACGACATCCCGGCCTTCAACGCCGCGATCGTCAAGGCCGTCGCAGGCTGAATCCGCACACTGCGCTGGAGACCATGCCGATGACGATCGAATTGCAGATGTTGGCCGGGTCGATCGTCCTCGGCTTGGTCCACGTCCTGGTCGCCGCCGGGTTTTCCACCGCGCAACGCGGCATGGCGTGGAATGCCGGCAATCGCGACGGCCATGTGCCACCGCTGACCGGCGCCGCGCAGCGACTGTCGGCGGCGAGCCGCAACTTTCTCGAGACCTTTCCGTTCTTCGCCGCCGCGGTGCTGGCGGTGGTGCTGGCCGGTCGCCACGACGCCACCACCGCACTGGGCGCGCAGCTCTATCTGTGGGCGCGCGTGGCCTATCTGCCGGTCTACGGCGTCGGCATTCCCTACCTGCGCAGCGCCATCTGGGCAGTCGCGACCGTGGGGCTGGTCATGGTGCTTGCAGGGCTGTTGTGAACGCGGCCGTCCTGTCATCGAAATCCAACATTGGATTCACGGAAAACAGACGATCCGCGCCTTAGCCTGCGCACTCCCAAGTTCCTGGCAACATCCCGATGGCCCGTTCCGAATCCGATCACATGTTGGTGCTCTCGCTGGGTCGCAATGGACGCGCCTCGTATCCCGAGCGCCCCTGGGAGGAGATCGAACCGGTGCTGCGGCGGGTCTGGGAATTCGATGGCCGGCTGCGCGCCTGGCATGACGTCCGCGCGCAAGTGCAGGCAGCCTGGCAGGCGCATGACACGCGCCCGCGTCGCGATCGCCGTCGCGGCGCCACGATTGATCAGGTCAGCCGCGCGGTCTGACACCCGTTCGCACCATCTCCCGACGGGAGGAATCGCGACATCACGATCGGCTCGCGATGCAGGCAGGCCCCGGCTACAGCACGACGTCATGCTCTTGCCGCCCGCATGACGCGGTCGCCCCGATAGTGTCCGCACCGCAGACCGGAGATCGCCATGAGCAAGGCCAACCCCACCCGCCCCAACGCCCCGAGCGACGAATCGTCGCTGCGCGACCGCGAGGACCTGCCGCCGACGCGCGGACCGGCACTGAAGGATCCGCGCTCGCAGTCGGCGATCGACAACATCGGCCTCGACGACCAGGCCGACCTGCTGGACCCCGAACTCGATGACCAGATCGGCGATCGCAATGCCGATGGCCATTCGTTCGCCGACGACGTGCGCAGCGATACCGGTGTGGAGAACGGCGAGCCGAAGTGAGCGTGCCTGTGCCCGGGGCCGTCTTCGGCCCCGGGCGCGTTGCGTGACGCGTGGTCAGACCCCAGGACGGCGGTACAACGCCGCGTTGATGCACGAGAACACGCTGACGATGAACCAACCGAACGGCAGCAACGAGACCGTCAGCAGCCAGGTGATCGCGAATGCGATGCAGCCAGCCAGAAACCACAGCACGGCCGATAGCAGCCGACCCTGCACCAGTTGCCCGAGGCCGGGCACGATGAAACTGCAGATGGCGGCGATCACATTGCCGGCCGAACCCTGTCCACTCATGGAACGATCTCCTGCGCGTTGGAATGACTGCGATGGTCCGCGACGAGGGCGCGGCGTGATGTGAATGCGCCATACCGTTGCCTCGACGACAGGCGCGCCATCAAGGCCGGCAACCGACCTGTCCAGCATACTGGCGAATGCTGGCAGCGCGATGCCCGCGCGCATCTGCCGCGCAGTGGGAGCGACACCGTGGCCTGCAGACATGGGCGCACCGACGACGGGCGCATCCTGGAAGGATGCGCCCGTGGCGGAATCACTGGCGATCGGAGGCGTCAGCCGACGCGGAAGCGGTCGTTGTCGTCGCGGCCGCTGCCGGTGTACTCGCCGCTGGTATAGCGGTCATGCGACACGTAGGCATCCTCCACCGCAGCCTTGGCGCGATCCCATTCCAGGCGTGAATTGCCGCGACGCGATGCCCAGTCTCGCGCAAGCTCGCCTGCAAGCGCGTCGTCCCACTCACGATCGGCATGACGCGAACGCGCGTAGGCGCCATAACGATAGGCCGGCTGGTAATCCTCGTAGCGGTCGTCGGCGTTGCGGTAGGGCGCATTCTCGAACGCCTTGGCGTAGTAGTCATCGCTGCGCTGGTACAGAGCGTACGTCCGATCCGTGCGCTCCCAGGCATCGCGCACCGCCGGCTGCGCGTCTTCCCATTCCAGCTTCGATTCGGCCCTGGCCGATTCCCAATCGCGGCGCAGTTGCGCCTCCGACTCGTCCCAACCGCGGGTCCGATCGGCCTCGCGGGCCTGCAGGCCGAAGCCGTAGGCCGGAGCGTAATCGCGGTCGTAGTCATGCCCAGGTTTGACGTAAGGCCGGTCGCCATGCGCTTGGCGCCAGTACTCCACTTCGCCGGTCGGATCGATCCGCTCGGCCACGCCCTTGCCGATCGCCGCCCCGGCGACCACGCCCACCGCCGCCCCGATCAAGGTCCCGACCGGCCCGAACACGGTACCGGCCGCAGCACCGGCGGCCATGCCGCCCGCAGCGCCGCCCACACCGACACCGACGGGATGAGCGCCGGGCGTCTTGGTGATCGGATCGCGATTGAGATCGCGGCCACCGTCGCGAATGTCGTCCTGCTTGGTCATGTGCTTGGCTCCGTTGCTCGAATGTGCGATCACCGTGCGGGTCCGGGGATGAAGCCGCCGTGGCGAAATCCGGAATGCGCGGCCGTTGCGTTCAGCTGTCACGCCCGGCCATGTCCGCAGGGCGTCGGTCCGCCGTCGCACGCGAACGTTGCAGACGAGGCAGCGCGCCGACCACCAGCAACGCCACAAGCGTGGTCGCCAGTGCCACCATCTCCTGCCCCATGCCTGCCGCCATGCCGATGGCCGCAGTCATCCAGACGCCGGCCGCGGTCGTCAGGCCTTCGATGCGCTCGCCCTTGTCCAGCTTGAGGATCGCGCCCGCTCCCAAAAACCCGATACCCGACACGATGCCCTGCATCACCCGGGTCACCTCGGCGCCGTCGATGTCCGACAGCAATGGCGCGAGCACGAACAGCGCCGAACCGATCGAGACCAGGATGTGTGTCTTCAGTCCCGCCGCGCGGCCCTTGTTTTCACGCTCCCAGCCGACCATGCCACCGAGCAGCGCGGCCACCAGCACGCGGACCACGATGGTGGTCAGGGTGTCGGGATCGGGCAACGCCAGTTCGCGGGCCACGGCATCGAGCACTTGAGCGAACACGCTCATCGCACATGGCCTCCAGGCACGGCAGGACGAATGAGGCGGGTCGCGATCGGCATCGGGGCACTCCGTAGGGGGGGGGTGCGCCGGACGCTAGCGCGCGTCGGGTCTGACCGCGGTGATGGTCGCTGTCGCGCCTCGCGGCCCAGGTCGCACGTCCACCACCGGGCCGGCGCGCCACCGCCCGCCTCGAAGCCTTGAACGGTCAGCGATCGCCCCCCCCCTGCCGGCCGCGCCCCGGTCGCGGCGGTGGGAATGCAAAACGGGGACGGCCTGCGCCATCCCCGCGGGTCAGATCGCGTCGATCCGGTCGCGCCGGATCAGTCGACGCAGATCGTCCACGCCACGCCGTCGCGCACCCGCTGCTGGCAGCCGAACGGGTTGGTGTCGACGCTGCACTGGCCTTGCACGCGCGCACTGTCGACCGTGCCTTCCGGCGCCAGGCACTGGCCCTGGCACTGCTGGCTGTCGGTGCAGGCCTTGCCGGCATCGACGGTCTGCAGCAGACACTGCGGCACCGGCGCCCGTCCTAGCTGCTTCCACTCGCCGCCGCGTCGCAGACAGTCGGCCTCGTTGGTCACCGACGCCACCGCCGGACCGGCCTTGGGCTGGACGGTGTCGCGCTCGGCCGGCGCGCTGCAGGCGGCCAGCAGGGCGATGAGCAGGACGGGAACGATGCGCTTGAACATGGGTGGGCTCTCGCCAGACGAAGGAAGGCCGAGTCTAGAACCGACGATGTGAATCCCGCAGCAGAACGCCCGCCGCCTTGCCCTGCTCCCTCCCCCGCCTGCGGGGGAGGGCTGGGGTGGGGGCTGGCCATCGCCTCAGCGAATCGCCTCAGCGCACGCCCTGCCCGCGGTCGCGCATGGCCTCCGCATCGTCGAGCCAGTTCGCGCTCTTGTTCTTGAGGAAGAACACGTAGACCACCAACGACACCGCGATCACCGTGGTCGCGTAGACCACGAACGCGGTCACTTGGTCGGACTTGAGCGCGGCCTGGTAAAGCACCGGCGCGGTCCCGCCGAAGGCCGAGTTGGCCAGCGCGTAGCCCAGGCCGACGCCCAGCGCGCGTACGTGGGTGGGGAACAGTTCGGCCTTCACCACCGCGTTGATCGACGTATAGCCGGTCAGGATCACAAAGCCCACGCCCAGGATCAGGAACGCCGACAGTGCGCTGGTCTGCTGCGGCAGCGCGGTCACCATGTAGCCGGTGTAGAGCACGCCGCCGATGCCGAAGAACACCAGCAGCGACTTGCGCCCGATGATGTCCGACAGCCAGCCGCCGACCGGCTGCAGCACCATCAGGAAGGCCAGCAGCGCCAGGTTGATCCAGGTGCCGGTGATCGCATCGCCGCCGGCGAACGCGGTCTGGATCATCTTCGGGCCGTTGACCGAATAGGTGTAGAACGCGATCGTGCCGCCAGCGGTGATCAAAAAGCACAGCAGCAGCGGACGCCACTGGTTGACGAACAGTTCGCGCAGCGACCCCGAGGCGCGTGCGCCGCCGGTCTTGGCGGCCTCGATCGATTCGGTCTCCAGCGACTCGTCCATCGTGCGCCGCAGCCAGAACACCACGATCGCCGCGACGCCGCCCAGGGCGAAGGCCAGGCGCCAGCCCCACTCGGCAATCTGCGCGGTGTCGAGCGACAGCAGCATCGCCAGCAGCGTGGCCTGCGCCAGCACATGGCCGCCGACCAGCGTCACGTAATGGAACGAGGACAGGAAGCCGCGGCGGCCAGGAATCGCGGCCTCGGACATGTAGGTCGCGCTGGCGCCGTACTCGCCGCCCGTCGCGAAGCCCTGCACCAGGCGCGCGAGCAGCAGGATGATCGGCGCGGCGATACCGATCGTGGCGACCGTCGGCGTGATCGCGATGACGAACGAACAGCCGGCCATCATCGACACCGAGACCGTCAGCGCCAGGCGCCGGCCGTAGCGGTCGGCGAAGCGGCCGAAGTACCAGGCGCCGATCGGACGCATCAGGAAGGTCATCGCGAAGATGCCCCAGACGTAGAGCGTGGCGTTCTTGTCCTCGGGCGAGAAGAATTGCGACTCGAAGTACGCCGCGAACACCGAGTAGACATAGACGTCGAACCATTCGACGAGGTTGCCGGCAGACCCCTTCAGCGTATTCGACACCGACCGGCGCAGACTGCCGGGCGGTGTCGCGCTGGGCGCGGCGGAAGACGCGGAATCGCTGGACACACGCATGGGCAAGGCTCGCCGGGTCGGGGGCGGGCGAGTATAGAGGTCCAGGGCGGAAAGGCATGTCGGCGATCGCGACGTGCCCAGGCCGGGCACCGCTGCGTGCCCGGCGCCCTCGCCTGCACGTGAGCGATCAGGCCGGCGATGCCTCCGCGCCGCCGCGTGCCAGCGGGTCGGGCAGCGATTCGCCGGTCGCCACGAACGACAGCGACACCGAGTTGAGGCAATGCCGCTCGTAGGTCGGCGGCGGCCCGTCGGGGAACACGTGCCCCAGATGGCTGCCGCAGCGCGCGCAGACCTCCTCGACGCGGATCATGCCGTGGCTGGTGTCGCGGATGCGGCCGATGTGCGCTTCGTCGATCGGTGCGAAGAAGCTCGGCCAGCCGGTACCCGAGTCGAATTTGGCGCTTGAGCGGAACAACGGCAGGCCGCACAGCCGACAGCAGTAGGTGCCTTCGCGCTTGTTGTCGAGGAACACGCCGCAGAACGGCGCCTCGGTGCCGTGGTGCAGCAGCACGCGGCGCTCGTCGGCGGACAGGTCCGCTTCCAGGGCGGTGCGCTCGGCGGTGCTGGGCGGACGCAGATCAAACGAGGACACGGCATGCTCCGGTGGCGATCGACCCTCAAGAAGCTGGCGATGCACAGACCGCATTGCAAGCCCCGGCCCGTGCGCCGCGTCCCGCCGCTCGGCGGCCCACGCAGGCCCACGTGACGCGTGCGGCGGGCTACTCCGTCCGCAGGTCGAGCCCTGCGTCCACCAGCGGTTTAAGCACCCCGACATCTTCGACCGGCGACTTCGCCAGCCGCACCGTGCGCAGCCCGTGCATGGCGCGCAGCGGCGACACATCGTGCACCCGCGTTTCCTCCATCGTCAGCCAGCGCAGGCTGGGCAGCCCGGCCAGCACCGTAACGTCCTCGACAGGCGTGCGCGACAGGTCCAGTGTTTCGAGCAGCCGCAACGGGGCGAGCGCTGCCATGTCGTCGAACGTGGTGTCGGCCAGGTCCAGGGTCTGGAGCGCCGTCAATTCCGCGATGACCGAGAAATCGGTCACCGACGTTCCGCGCAGGCCCAGGTCGATGAGGTGGGCATGGCCGGCCAGCGCCGAGAGGTCCTGCACCGGTGCGTTGGTCAGCGACAGCCGTTCGAGCCGGCGCAGGCCCGCGACCGGCGCGAGCGCCGCGACCTGGGTATCGTGCAGATGCAACAGTCGCAGGGCCGGCATCCCGGCAACGACATCGATGCGCGCGACCCGGGTCGCCCCCAGCGCCAGCCATTCGAGTCGTCGCATCCCGGCCAGCGGCCTGAGGTCGGCGATCGTGCTGCCGGCAAGCCCGAGTTCGGTCAATCCGGTCAGTCCGGTCAGCGGCCGGTAATCCGCGACCTGGCTGTTGGCCAGCGACAAGACCTTGAGCGTCTTGAGTCTCGCCAACGGCGTGATGTCGGTGAACGGATTGCTGTGGAACAGGGCGCTTTCGAGCGCGGGAAGTTCAGCGATCGGCGACAGGTCGTCGATCGCGTTGTTCCCCAGATCCAGCGTCCTGAGCGCGGGCTTGTCGCGCAGGAACCCGATGTCGCGCACGCCTGCGCTGGCGAGGTTGAGCAGGCGCAGTTCGCCGAGCGCGGCAATCGGCGAAAGATCCTGGACTTCGGTTTCCGACAGCGTCAGCACCCGCAGATCGGGCAATGTGGCGAGCGCGGAGATGTCGCGCACCAGACTGCTCGTCAGGTACAGCGTGCGCAGCGCGGGCAGGCCCGACAGCGCGTCCAGGTCGCCGATTCGCGTGCCATGCAGGTTGAGCGTTTCCAGGGTGCGCAGCGCCGAGAGCGGCGCGATGTCGTGCACCGCGGTCTCGTACAGGCTGAGGGTCTTGAGCGAGCGCAGGCCCGCCAGCGGCGCGACATCGACCACGCCAGACCGGCTGAGGTCGATCGACTCGAGTCCGTCGAAGGCCGCGAGCGCGGACAGATCACGCAACTGCGGCAGTTGCATCAGATCGAGCGTCTTGCCGTCGAAGCCGGCATTGACCGCCATGATGTCGGCGGCGTCGATACCGGGATTGTCGGCCGCCAGAGCGGCCGCGAGCCGCGCGAGCGCCGCATCCGGCGCTGCCGGCAGGTCACATCTGGCGCGGACCGTCTGGTCGTGCACATAGCCGCTGCGCAGGGTGCCGCCGCGTGCGTCCAGCAGGCTCACGCGATGGTAGCCATACCCCTCCGGCGTGAGGAGGGTGTCCTCGACGCGCAGGCGTTGCCCGTTGGGCATCCGTGCCGTCGCCGGATACTGGCGTGCGCTCGGTCCATCGCGCAGGTGGGTGTAGGGGCTGGCGGCGTTACAGACTTGCACGAACGTCCCGCGCTCGACCGGCGCCGCCAGGGCCACCGGCACCACGCCCACCAGCCACGCCGCGCATGCGGCCAGACACTCGATTCGCTTCATTGCCGCGCTCCCCATTGTCGGACCTTAGCGCCTGACCTGGTGTCCAGACCCGCCGCACGCACAATGCACCATGCGCCCGCCCCCGATCGCTGCGCAGTCTTTGCCAGCGCGGCGCGCCCTGCGCGCCAGAGTGACACAGTCAGGCGAGCATCGGCAGATCGAGACCCTGCGCTTTCGCGCAATCGGCGGCGATGGCGTAGCCGGCATCCGCATGCCGCATCACGCCGGTCGCCGGATCGTTCCACAGCACGCGTTCGATGCGTCGATCGGCCGCCTCGCTGCCGTCGCAAACGATCACCACGCCCGAGTGCTGGGAGTAGCCCATGCCGACGCCGCCACCGTGATGCAGCGAGACCCAGGTCGCCCCACCGGCGACATTGAGCATCGCGTTGAGCAGCGGCCAGTCGCTGACCGCGTCGCTGCCGTCGCGCATCGCCTCGGTCTCGCGGTTCGGGGACGCGACCGAGCCCGAGTCGAGGTGATCGCGGCCGATCACGATCGGCGCCTTGAGTTCGCCATTGCGCACCATCTCGTTGAACGCCAGGCCCAGCTTGTGGCGCAGGCCCAGCCCGACCCAGCAGATCCGCGCCGGCAGGCCCTGGAAGGCGATGCGCTCGGCGGCCATGTCCAGCCAGCGATGCAGGTGCGGGTCGTCGGGAATCAGCGCCTTGACCTTGGCATCGGTCCTGGCGATGTCCTCCGGATCGCCGCTGAGCGCGACCCAACGGAACGGGCCGATGCCGCGACAGAACAGCGGACGCACGTAGGCGGGCACGAAGCCGGGAAAATCGAAGGCGTTCTCCAGCCCCTCGTCCTTGGCCATCTGACGGATGTTGTTGCCGTAGTCGACGGTCGGGATGCCCTGCGCGTGGAAGGCCAGCATCGCCTCGACATGGACGCGCATCGAGGCCTTGGCCGCGTCGCGTACCGCGTCGGGATGGGCGGACTGCTCGGCCAGCCAGCGCTCGACCGTCCAGCCGATCGGCAGGTACCCATGCACCGGGTCGTGCGCGCTGGTCTGGTCGGTGACGCAGTCCGGACGCACGCCGCGCCGCACCAGTTCGGGCAGGACCTCGGCGGCGTTGCCCAGCAGCGCGATCGATTTCGCCTCGCCTGCCTGGGTGTAGCGCGCGATGCGCGCCAGCGCGTCGTCCAGGTCGGCGGCCTGCTCGTCGACGTAGCGGGTCTTGAGCCGGAAGTCGATCCGGCTCTGCTGGCATTCGACCGTCAGCGAACACGCACCGGCCAGGCTCGCGGCCAGCGGCTGCGCCCCGCCCATGCCGCCCAGGCCTGCGGTCAGGATCCACTTGCCGGTCAGGTCGCCGCCGTAGTGCTGGCGGCCCATCTCGACGAAGGTCTCAAAGGTGCCCTGCACGATGCCCTGGCTGCCGATGTAGATCCAGCTGCCGGCGGTCATCTGGCCGTACATCGCCAGGCCCTTGCGGTCAAGCTCGTGGAAGTGCTCCCACGTCGCCCAGTGCGGCACGAGATTGGAATTGGCGATCAGCACCCGGGGCGCGTCGATATGGGTGCGGAACACCCCGACCGGCTTGCCCGACTGCACCAGCAGCGTCTGGTCGTCCTCGAGCGTCTTGAGCGTCTCGAGGATCGCATCGAAGCAGGCCCAGTCGCGTGCGGCGCGGCCGATGCCGCCGTAGACGACGAGATCCTCCGGGCGCTCGGCGACCTCGGGATCGAGGTTGTTCTGCAGCATCCGGAACGGCGCCTCGGTCAGCCACGAGCGGCAGGTCAGGGCGCTGCCGCGGGGCGCGCGGATGGTGCGGGACGGGTCGTGGCGCGAGGCGTCTGTCATGGCGGCACTCGATGGGGCGATGAGCCGATTATCGCACCGGCGCACCGGACGGCCTGACGCGCTGCGGCGTGAATGCCGCGGCCGCCGGCCGCTATGCTCGCGCGCATGCGCTCCGCGTCGCCCGTCATCCTCGCCCTGCTTGCTGCGTCCGCGTCCATGGGCGCATCGTCATTGCCCGTCCGTGCCGCCACTGCCGAGCCCGACGTCCCGCGCGTGCTGGTGTTCACCCGCACCGCCGGTTACCGCCACGACGCGATCCCCACGACGATCGAGACCTTGCGCGCGCTCGGGGCGCAGGCGGGCATCGAGATCGAAGCGAGCGAAGACCCGACACGGTTCGACGACGCGACACTGGCCGGCTACCGCGCGGTCGTGTTCGCGCACACCACGCGCGAGGTACTCGAGGCGCCCCAGCAGGCGGCCTTCGAACGGTATGTCGCCCACGGCGGTGGCTACCTGGGCATCCACGCCGCCGCCGACAGCGGCTACACCTGGCCGTGGTACGGCGCGCTGGTCGGCGCCTGGTTCGCACGCCACCCCGAGGGACTGCAGACGGTGCGTGTGGTGTTCGAACAGGACCCGGCGCCGCTGGGCCGACGCGACTGGCGGGTCGTCGACGAGATCTACGACTACCGCCGAAACCCGCGTGCGGATGTGCGGGTGATCGCGTCGGTCGATCCGCACTCGCATGCCGCCGGCGGTATGGGCGACGACCATCCCATCGCGTGATGCCACACCCGCGCCGGCGGCCGCGCCTGGTACACCGGGCTCGGCCACGACCCTGCGCTGTATGCCGATCCGGTGTTCCGCGCGCATCTGCTGCAGGGACTGCGCTGGACGACCGGCCACGCCGACGACTGCTGAGCCCGAACGCAGAAACGCCCGGACATGCCGGGCGTTTCGCGCACTGCGGTGCCGCCGGTATCGTCAGAACACCGACGGATCCAGCCGGCGCAGCGCGTCCTTGATGTCGACCGAGCCGGTGCGCTCGATGTCGCTGCGGGTGTAGACCCGGCCGCCCCCGTCGACGCATTCCTGCTCGGCACGCTTGGAACGCGCGTTGCGCGCCGCGGTCACCCGCGACCCGGTCTCGCGAATGCAGAAACGATCCGACGGGCTGGCACGCTGGCCACGCTCGCGCACCGCCTCTTCCTCTTCCTCCTGCTGCTGCGCCAGAGCGCCATGCGACACCGCGCCCAGCGCCAGACCGGCGCACAGCGCCGCCATCCACCATCTGTTGTTCATTGCGCACTCCCGGTTGCTGGTCCTGCTGCGCACGATACGCCCCCCACTCGATCCCGTGGTCTGCGCCCGCTGAACGTTCAGATTCCTCGCCCCAAAAACCGGGGTCAGAGTGCAATTTCAGTGGACATGCGCGCTGATCCGGGTTGCTGAGGAAATTGCACTCTGACCCCGGTTTTGGCTTTGGACTGTCACTTGGGCTCGGTATCCTGTGGGGATGATCGATATCGCATTGGTGCGCCGAATGGCGCCGTCTGTTCTGGTTTCCGTGGTGCTTTGCAGTTTGCTCGTGCTGGTTGGCTGCGCGAGCCGCGCCGCGTCGCCCGCGGCCGCGGATCCGCGGCCCACGCTACTGCTGATTTCGCTCGACGGCGTGCGCCCCGACTCGCTGGGGCGCGGTGAAACGCCGCATCTCGACGCGCTCGCGCGCGGGGGCGTGCAGGGCTGGATGCGGCCGTCGTATCCGTCGCTGACCTTTCCTAATCACTACACGCTGGTCACCGGGCTGCGCCCCGACCGCCACGGCATCGTCCACAACTCGATGCACGACGCCACGCTCGGCGACTTCAAGCTGTCCGACCGCGCGGCCGTCGAGAACGCGGCCTGGTGGAACGACGGCGAGCCGTTGTGGGTGACGTCCGAGAACGCCGGGCTGGCGACCGCCACGCTGTCGTGGCCCGGCAGCGAGGCCGCAGTGCGCGGCGTGCGGCCGACGCGCTGGCTACCGTTCGACAAGACCCGCCCACTCGACGCACGCGTGGACACGGTGCTCGGTTGGCTGTCCGAACCCGATGCCACGCGCCCGCGGCTGGCGACGCTGTACTTCGAGCATGTGGACTCGGCCGGCCACGACCATGGCCCCAACGCCCCGCAGACGCATGCGGCCTTGCGCCAGGTCGATGCGGCGATCGGCCGACTCGTCGCCGGTCTGCGCGCACACGGCGCGTTCGATCGCACGAACATCGTCGTCGTGTCCGATCACGGCATGGCCGAGGTCGCGCCCGGGCACGCCATCGCGGTCGAGGACATGGTGGCGCCCGAGGAGGCGCGCGTGGTCTCGATCGGCCAGGTCGTGGGCATCGCGCCCCATCCCGGTCACGAGGCCACGGTCGCCGCGCGCCTGCTCGGCGCGCATCCGCGCTACGACTGCTGGCGCAAGGAGGCGTTGCCGGCGCGCTGGGCCTACGGCCGCCATCGACGCGTGCCGCCCATCGTCTGCCAGATGCACGAAGGCTGGGACGCGCTGCCGCGCGAAACCGTCGCCACGCGCGATGTCGGGCCGCGTGGCTCGCATGGCTTCGATCCGGCACTGCCCTCGATGCGCGCGGTGTTCATCGCGCACGGGCCGTCGTTCCGACACGGCATCGTCCTGAATGGCTTCGACAACGTCGACGTCTACCCGTTGCTGGCCCGGCTGATCGGCGTGGCGCCGGCCGAGCACGACGGCGACGCAGCGACGCTGCTGCCTGCGCTGCGATCCGACGATCGCCGTTAGTTGCGACGACCGCGCTCGCTGCGCGGCGCGTCGCATTCGTGTCCGAAAACGGCCAGTCCCGCGCCGGGCGCGGTGCTAGCCTGCGGGCATGTCGTCGCCCCCCGCCCTGCCCGATCCCGCCGTCTGCGAGCAGGCCCGCCTGAGCCGCGACGCGCGCTTCGATGGGCTGTTCTTCACCGCGGTCCGCACCACCGGCATCTACTGCCGTCCGGTCTGTCCGGCGCCACCGCCGCGGGCCGGGAACGTGACCTACTACGCCAATGCGGCCGCGGCCCAGGCTGACGGCTTCCGGCCCTGCCTGCGCTGCCGCCCGGAGCTGGCGCCCGGCGACGGGCACTGGCACCGCGGCGACGATGTCGTGGCGCGAGCGCTGGCGCTGATCGATCGCGGTGCGCTCGACGATGCGCCGCTGGCGTCGCTGGCAGCGCAGTTGCATCTGGGCGAACGCCAACTGCGGCGGTTGTTCGTCGAGCGCCTGGGCGCGCCGCCGATCGGCGTGCGCGGGACGCGCCGCCTGCTGTTCGCCAAGCAGTTGCTGACCGAAACCGCACTGCCGATCACCGAAGTCGCGCTGGCCGCCGGCTTTGCCAGCCTGCGCCGGTTCAACACCGCATTCCGCGAGGCCTATCGCATGGCGCCGCGCGATCTGCGTCGGCAGCCCTCGGCGTCCGTTGCCGGCGATGGGCTGGTGCTCCGGCTCGGCTACCGCCCGCCGTACGACTTCGCCGCGATGCTGGATTTCCTGCGCAGCCGCGCGCTGCCAGGCATCGAACGCATCGACGAGGCCGGCTACACCCGGGTCGTGGGCGACGCATTGGCGGCGGGTTGGCTGCGTGTCTCGCATTGGCCGGCCACGGTGGCCGGGCCGGCGCATGCGTTGCGGCTCGAACTGCACGGCATCGCACCGGCCCAGTTGCAGGACACCGTGCGGCGCGTGCGGCGGATGTTCGATCTCGACGCCGAACCGACCGCGATCGCCACGCACCTGGCGCAGGATCCACGGCTGGCCCCCCTGCTGCAGGCCCGTCCGGGCCTGCGCCTGCCCAGCGGCTGGGATGGTTTCGAGATCGCGGTGCGCGCGGTGATCGGCCAGCAGGTCAGTGTGGCCGCCGCGCGTACGCTGACCGCCCGGTTGTCGCAGCGCTTCGGCCATCGGTTGCCCGAGACGCTGGCCGCCCATGGATTCGCCCACCTCTTCCCGACCCCCGAGGCGCTGGTCGACGGCGACTTCGATGGCCTCGGCCTGATCGGCAGCCGCATCGCGACGATCCGTGCGATCGCCGCGGCCCTGCTCGAGGGCCGTGTGGATTTCGACCCGGCGCGCACGCTCGACGACACCGTCGCCCGCTGGACCGCATTGCCCGGCATCGGGCCCTGGACGGCGCAGTACATCGCGCTGCGCGCGCTGGGCCATCCCGACGCGTTTCCCGCGCAGGACCTCGTGCTGCAGAAGGCCGTGCCCACCGATGGCAGCCGGCTCGACGCGCGCGCGCTGCAAGCACGCGCGCAGGCCTGGCGGCCCTGGCGTGGCTACGCGGTCTTCCACCTGTGGCGCGATGCCGCGCTATCGGCCCCGCCCGCCGCCGCCCGCCCCCGGAGTCCCCGATGAGCCCCTCACCCGTCTTCACGACCTCGCTCGACACCCCGATCGGCCCACTACGGCTCGCCGCCTCCGATGCTGGCTTGCACGCGATCGATTTCCCGCAAGCGCGACCGCTGCTGCGCGGACGCGCGCACTGGCAGGCCGGCGATCACGCGCTGCTGCGCGAAACCGCGGCGCAACTGCGCGCCTACTTCGCCAGGCGGCTGCGCCACTTCGACCTACCGCTCGCCGCCGATGGCACCGCGTTCCAGCATGCGGTCTGGCAGGCACTCTCACGCATTCCCTACGGCACCACCACCAGCTACGTCGCGCTGGCACGCGGCCTCGGTCGGCCGACTGCCAGCCGCGCGGTCGGCGCCGCGAACGGGCGCAACCCGATCCCGATCGTCGTGCCCTGCCACCGGGTGATCGGCGCCAGTGGCGCGCTGACCGGCTTCGCCGGGGGCGTGCCGACCAAACAGTTCCTGCTCGCACTCGAAGGCGCGCTGCCCGCCGTCGACGGCCTGTTCGCCGCGCACGCGGTGGCGCCGGCCGCGTAGCCGGCCTGCCCGGAATCGGCCCGACGCAGCGTGGGAAAACCGGTTGTTCGCGGCCGCGATCAGCTCAGCGCAGGGCCGGCCGCTCCTGGGTGAGGTGCGCGGCGATCAGCCGCCGGAACGGCGTGAGCCGCTGCGCGATGCGCAGCGTGGTGCTGCGGACCAATCGCGCCGGTGCGCGGTCGTCGGTGTAGAGGCTGGCGACGATGCCGGTCGCGGCGAACAGCGGCCAGGTCGCCACCCGATGCTGGCGCTGGAAACGTGCGAGCACCGCCCGGCCGGCGATGTCGCGGCCCGCGTCCTGCGCCCGGCGGATCCCGTCGGCCAGGCGCTCGGCCCCCTGCAGGCCGAGGTTGAAGCCGTGGGCGGTGACCGGATGCATGCCGACAGCGGCATCGCCGATCAGTGCCGCGCGCTCGGCGACGAAGCGGTCGGCATAGACGCCGACCAGCGGATAGACGTGGCGCGTGCCGACCGTGGTCATCGTGCCCAGTCGGTCGAGAAACCGCCGCTGGATATCGGCCGCGAAGGCGGCGTCACCCATCGCTTCGACCTGGGCCATCGCCTCCGGCGCCAGGGTCAGCACCACCGATGCCCGGCCGGCGTCGAGCGGCAGCAGCGCCATCGTCTGGCCATGTCCGAACCACTCCCAGGCGACGTGGTCGTGCGGGCGCTCGTGGGCGACGCGGCACACCAGCATGCGCTTGCCGAAATCGCGCATACGCGCCCCGATGCCGAGCATGCGACGCACGTCCGAGAACCGGCTGTCGGCGGCGACCAACAGGCGCGCCGACACGGTCTTGCCGCCATCGAGCGCGAGCTCGACGCCGTCGCTGCGATGGGTGACGCCGCGCACCGCGGTGTCGCAGACCAGCTCGACCTCCGCCAGGCCCTCGACGGCGTCGAAGGCCGCCTGCCGGATCTGGTGATTGGGCACCAGCCAGCCGAGTTGGCGGCCGTTGCCGTCGCCGGCGGTGATCGTCAGGCCGGCCTGGGCATCGCCGTTGAGGATGCGCGCATCGCGCAGGTCGAAGATCTGCGCCGGATCGAGCCGGGCCCACAGGCCCAGCGTCTCCATGATCCGGCGCGAGCCATGGGTCAGCGCGATCTCGCGACCGTCGAACGCAGGCTTGGCGATCGCCTCGCGCGACTGGCGCTCGATCAGCACGATCTTCAGCCCCGTGCCGGCCAGCGCGCGGGCGAAGCACAACCCGGCCGGCCCGACCCCGACGATGGCGATGTCGACCTGCATGCGCACGACTCCAGCACAAGAACGATGCCGGCAGGATACCGACGCCGGCCGGCGCCCGGCGTTGACCTGAATCAAATCGTGCGGCAGCGGCCGGGCATTACTGCGCCAGCAACCGACGCATCGCCTCGGCGTGACCATGCGCCGCCTGCGTGTGCAGCCGGTGGCGTCCGTCGACGACCAGCCGCTGGCCGGCGACCTCGACCTCGCGCACCAGCGGCCGGTTGCCGGCGAACAGCCAGCGGTCGGCGACGTCGGCCGACGTCGCGCCGGCGAGCAACGGCGCATCGGCATCGAGCACGACGGCATCGTCGCGCTGCGCGAACCCGGTCGCGGCCGCGGCGCTGGCCCAGGCGCCGGCGAGCAGGGTCGCGCCCACGCTCGGCGTGTGCGGTCCGACCGCGATATTGCGCCGGCGCTTGGCCAGGCGCTGGCCATACTCCAGCCAGCGCAGTTCCTCGACCGGCGACACCGAGATGTGCGAGTCGGAGCCGATGCCCCAGGCACCGCCGGCATCGAGATAGGCACGCAGCGGGAACAGACCGTCGCCGAGATTGGCCTCGGTCGTCGGACACAGCGCGACGGTCGCGCCGCTGCGCGCGATGCCGGCGACCTCGTCCGCATCCAGATGGGTGGCGTGGACCAGCGTCCAGCGGGCATCGACCGGCGCGTGGTCGAGCAGCCAGGCCACCGGGCGTGCCCCGCGCACCGCGACGCAGTCGTCGACCTCGGCGGTCTGTTCGGCGATGTGGATGTGCACGCGCGCCTGCTGCGGCAGCGCGCCCAGCACCGCGTCCATCGCATCGGCCGGCACCGCGCGCAGGCTGTGCAGCGCGCAGCCCACGCGCAGGCCCGCACCCTGGCGCGCGTACAGATCGGTGAACAGCCGCAGATAGCCGTCGACGTCGTGGCCGAAACGCCGCTGATGCGGCCCCAGTGGCCGCCCGTCGAAGCCGCCGGCCATGTACAGCACCGGCAGCAGGGTCAATCGGATGCCGGTCGTTTCGGCCGCCTCGATCAGGGCGTCGGCCATCGCCGATGCCGGCGCATACGGCTGGCCGTCGGGGGCGTGATGGACATAGTGGAACTCGCACACGGCGGTGTAGCCGGCCTCGAGCATCTCGACGTAGAGCTGGGTGGCGACGTCGCGCAGCGTGTCCGGGGCGAAGCGCGCGGCCATCCGGTACATCGTCTCGCGCCAGGTCCAGAACGAATCGGCCGGATCGGTCTGCACCTCGGCCAGGCCCGCCATCGCCCGCTGGAACGCGTGCGAATGCAAGTTGGCGATGCCCGGCAGGCGCCAGCCTGCGGGCATGCGCTGGATCGGAACCGTTGGCAGGTCTGGCATCGGGGTGACTCCGGAAACGAGTGCGGTAGGCTAGCCTGTCTGCCCTGGGGGAGCATCGCATGCACGATTCTTGGGGCTCGCTGCGGCTCGTGTGCGCCGCGTGCTGCGCGTTCTCGTGGTAGTGGCACAGGCGTGTCCGGCGGCGCAACGGCCGGGCGCGAACGATGGCGATGGCGTCGACTGGCCCGGCGACAACGATGGAGGCGATGATGGGGGCGACTGAACGCTGGGATGGGCTGATCGTCGGGCCGACCCTGGTCACACTGGCCGAGGACACCGGCTACGGGCTGATCGAGGACGGCGCGCTGGGCTGGCGCGACGGCACGATCGTGCACGTCGGTCCCCGCACCGCGCTGCCTGCGCCGGCGGCGCAGTTGGCCGACCGGGTGATCGAGGCCGATGGCCTGCTGACCCCGGGCCTCATCGACTGTCACACCCATCTGGTGTTCGGCGGCGACCGCGCCGCAGAGTTCGAGCAGCGGCTGCAGGGCGCCAGCTACGAGGCGATCGCGCGCAGCGGCGGCGGCATCGTCTCCACCGTGCGCGCGACCCGCGCCGCCGACGAGGACGCGCTGCTCGCGCAGTCGTTGCCGCGCGCGCGCGCGCTGCTGGCCGACGGGGCCACGACGCTGGAGATCAAGTCCGGCTACGGCCTGGACTTCGCCCATGAACGCAAGATGCTGCGCGTCGCCCGGCGCATCGGCCAGGCCCTGGGCATCACCGTGCGTACGACGTTCCTCGGCGCGCATGCCCTGCCGCCCGAGTACGCCGGGCGCAGCGACGCCTACATCGACGCGGTCTGCGAGTGGCTGCCGCGGCTGCACGCGGAGGACCTGGTCGACGCGGTCGACGCATTCGCCGAGCGCATCGCCTTCGATGCGGCGCAGACACGCCGGGTGTTCGAGGTCGCACGCGCACTCGGCCTGCCGGTCAAGCTGCACGCCGACCAACTCAGCGACGGCGATGGCGCCGCGCTGGTGGCCGCGTTCGACGGCCTGTCGGCCGACCATGTCGAGCACACCTCCCAAGCCGGCGTCGACGCGATGGCGGCGGCCGGCACGGTCGCGGTGCTGTTGCCCGGCGCCTTCCACGTGCTGCGCGAGACCCGGCTGCCGCCGCTCGACGCATTCCGCGCCGCCGGCGTGCCGATGGCCGTGGCGACCGACTGCAATCCCGGCACCTCGCCGCTGCTGTCGTTGCGCCAGGCCATGCAATTGGCGGTCACCCATTTCCGGCTCACCCCCGAAGAGGCGCTGCGCGGGGCGACCGTGCATGCGGCGCAAGCACTGGGACTGCGCGATCGCGGGCGCCTGGTGCCCGGCCAGCGCGCCGACTTCGCCTGCTGGCGCCTCGCGCAGCCGGCCGAACTCGTCTATTGGCTCGGCGGCCCGATGCGCGAGATGGCCTTCGCCGCCGGCCGTCGTCTGCCCTGACTCTCATCAAGGAATCCATCCGCATGCGCCTGCTCCCGCTCGCCCTCGCCCTTGCCCCGCTACTGAGCGTGGCCGCCGCCCAGACGCATGCCCAGGCCGATGAGGCCGCACGCCAGCTCGCCCAGGACGCGATCATCGTCGACACCCACATCGATGCCCCCGGCGTGCTGCTCGACCGCTGGGCCGACCTGGGCGAGGCCGCGCCCGACCGCGAGTTCGACTACCCGCGTGCGCGCGCCGGCGGCCTGGATGTGGCCTTCATGTCGATCTACACCTCGGCCGCGCAGGACACGGCCGGCACCGCGCGCGAGATCGCGCATCGGCAGATCGACGCAGTCGAGGCGCTGACCGCGCGCCATCCCGACCGCTTCGCGATCCTGCGCTCGCCACGCGACGTCGACCGCCTGCGCATCGCAGCGGACGGTCGCCAACGCGTGCTGTTGCCGCTGGGCATGGAGAACGCCGCGCCGATCGGTGACGACCTGTCGCAGCTCACGATCTTCTTCGACCGCGGCGTGCGCTACATCACGCTCGCGCACAGCGCAGCCAACCGGGTCGCCGACGCCTCCTACGGCAAAGCGCGCCGCTGGAACGGGCTGAGCCCGTTCGGGCGCCAAGTCATTGCCCAGATGAACCGCCTCGGAATCATGGTCGATGTCTCGCACGTCTCCGACGCGGCGGCCGAGCAGGCGATCGCGCTGAGCACGGTCCCGGTGATCGCCAGCCACTCGGCATTCCGGCACTTCACGCCAGGCTTCGAGCGCAACATCAGCGATGCGCTCGCCCGTGCGATCGCCGCCAAGGGCGGCGTGGTGCAGATCCCCTTCGGCACCGCGTTCGTCGATGCGCAGACCGCTGCCGACACCCAGGCCTGGTTCGACGCGGTCGCAGCCTTCGACGCCGACAACGCCAAGCGCGCCGACGCCGGACAACCCACGCTCGATGCCGCACAGTTCCAACGCGACTGGGCCGCCGCGCACCCCGCCCGTCAGACACCGCTCGAATCGGTGCTGCAGCAGATCGACCACGGCGTGCGCCTGCTGGGCGTCGACCACGTGGGCATCGGTTCGGACTTCGACGGCGTCGACGGCGCGCTGGCCCAGGGCCTGCGCGATGTGTCCGACTTCCCCAACCTTGTGGCCGGCCTGCAGGCGCGCGGCTATGCCGAGGCCGACATCCGCAAGATCCTCGGCGGCAACCTGCTGCGGGTGTGGGCCGAGGTCGAGGCGGGCGCCGGCCGCTGAGCCGGCAGCCCTGCACGCAGATACGCGAAAGCCCCGCCTGGGCGGGGCTTTCGGCATGACCGGCGTTGCCACCGGTCGCGTCCTGCAGTTGGCCCGGCCCAGGCGCCAAGCGCCGGACCCGGAACCGGGCGTCAGGAGGCCTTCTTGGCGACCGCCTTCTTGACCGGGGCCTTGGCCACGGTTTTGGTGCCGGTCTTCTTGGCGACCGGTGCGGTCGCGGTGCCTGCGGCCTTGACGACGCCCTTCGAACGGGAATTGCCGTAGCTCGCGTTGTAGCGCTTGCCCTTGAGGGTCCTGCGGTCGCCCTTGCCCATGAATCTGCTCCTGATGTCCTGCGTGTATTGAATGCGGTAGACGCGAATGCGCGCCCGGCGGGCGCACAAGACCGCGAATTCTAGCATGCGGCCAGCGCCGCGCGATGCGTCAGCGCGTGCCGTGAAGATGGCTCAGGCGCAGGTTCAGCAGGTGCGCCCCGGCCAACAACAGCCCGCCGATCGTCATCACCACCGCATGGGTGAGCGTGTGGTCATGCAGATGGGTGAACGCGCCCGCCCAGACCAGCGCCAGGCCGGGCAACAGCAGGAACCAGGCGCGGAACGCGCGATGCCGGCGGTAGCCGAGCGTCAATGTGGTCAGGCCCAGCAAGGTGGCGAATATGACGAATGCCTGGTCGATGTCGACCCAGCCGCCCAGGTTGAGCCCCAGCGCAGGCAGCAACGCCAGCGCCAGCGGCAACAAGGCGCAATGGATCGCACAAAGGAACGAGGCAGCGAAACCGACGCGGTCGGCCCGTCGGAGGGCGGAATCGTGTGCAGGCATGTCTTTTGGGGGATACGAAGGTTGTCGTAACATTATAACATCCGCGTCTTGACCACCAGTGTACCCCATCCGCATGAACAACCTCCCCACCCCCTCCCGCCCGCCGCGCCGCGCCCGGCTGACCGTCGCCATCGCCCTGTTGCTGCCCGCCACCGCGGCGCTTGCACAGAATCAGACCCACGCCCACCCGACCACGCTCGACCGTGTCCAGGTGACCGCCACTCCGCTGGGCGGCGATGCCGAGGATCTCGCCCATCCCATTGAAGTGCTGTATGGCGACGCGCTCGACGATCGCAAGTCCGGCAACCTGGGCGACACCGTCTCGGCGCTGCCCGGCGTGCAGAGCGGCTTCTTCGGCACCGGCGTCGGTCGGCCGATCATCCGCGGCCAGGAAGGGCCGCGCGTGCAGATTCTCTCCGGCGGCATCGGCAGCATGGATGCCTCGACTGTCAGCGCCGACCACGCGGTCAGCATCGAGCCCTTCCTCGCCGACCAGATCGAGGTGCTCAAGGGGCCGGCCAACCTGCTCTACGGCAGCGGCGCGGTCGGCGGCGCGGTCAACGTCGTCGACGGCCGCATCGCGCGCGCCGTCCCCGACCGTCCACTCAGCGGCCGCGCAGAACTGCGCGCGGCCAGCGGCAATGGCGAGCGCAGCGGGATGTTCCGGCTCGATGGCGTCAACGGCGACAACCTGGTGCTGCATGTCGACGGCCTGGTCCGCAATACCGGCGACTTCGACATCCCCGGCTACGCCCAACTGCCCGACGACCACGATCACGGCGATCACGACCATGATCACGACCACGAGGCCGAGAACGCCTACGGACGACTGCCCAACAGTTCGATCCGCACGCGCGCCGGCGCGCTCGGCGCGACCTGGTTCGGCACGCGCGGCCACTTGGGACTCGCGGTCAGCACCTATCGCACCAACTACGGGCTGCCCGATGGCGCGCACGTGCATGCCGAGGACGATCACGGCCATGGGCACGACGACGACGGCCACGATCATGACCATGACCATGACCACGGCCATCACGATCACGACCATGGCGAAGAGGGCCACGACCACGGCTCGGTGCGCATCGACATGGTGCAGAACCGGATCGACCTCAAAGGCGGCATCTACGATCCGCTGCCGTTCCTGAGCGCATTGAACCTGCGCGCGGCCTATAACGATTACGAACACGTCGAGCTCGAGGGCGGGCTGGCAGCCACGCGCTTCACCAACAAGGGCACCGAGGCGCGCCTGGAAGCGGTGCAAAACGAGGTCGCAGGCTGGCGCGGCGCATTCGGCCTGCAGGTCGGTCACGTCGATTTCAGTGCCGTGGGCGAGGAAGCGTTCGTGCCGCCGAGCGTGACCGATACGCTGGGCCTGTTCGTCGTGCAGGAGAAGGAATGGGGGCCGGTGAAACTCGAGTTCGGCGGCCGCCACGAACGTGTGGAGATCGATCCGGCGGCAGGCGCATCGCGCAAGTTCGACGCCAGCAGCCTGTCGGGCGCCGCGATCTGGCATCTGTCGGAGGTCTTCGACCTGCGCCTGGGCGCGGACGTGTCCGAGCGCGCACCGACCAACGAGGAACTGTTTGCGGCTGGCCCGCACATCGCCACCCGCTCGATCGAGATCGGCGACGCGGAGCTTGGCACCGAACGCGGCCAGCGCCTGGAAGTCGGCCTGCATGCGCATACCGACCGCGTCGAGTTCAAGGCCGCCGTCTACCAGACCCGGTTCGACCGCTACACCTACCTGGCCGACACCGGCGTCGCCGAGCAAGGCTTCCCGGTGCGCTTGTGGACGCAGGGCGATGCGACATTCCGCGGCGCCGAGGCCGAGGCGAAGTTCCACCTGGTCGAATCGGACGCGGGCGACTTCGACCTGCGCGTATTCGGCGACCTCGTGCGCGCCGAGCTCGACGGCAGCGGGACCCGACACGTGCACTTCGACGTGCCGCATGGCGACCACGCCCACCACTACCACGCCGACATCCCGCTCGGCGGCAACCTGCCACGCATCGCACCGGCGCGCATCGGCGCCGACCTCAACTGGAGCCTGGGCGGCTGGCGCGCGAATGTCGGCGCAGTGCGCTACCAGAAGCAGGATCGCGTCGCCGCGCTCGAGGACCCGAGCCCGGGCTACACCCTGGTCAACGCCGGTGTCGCCTGGCGCCTGGGCGAGGCCGACGGCACGCAGTGGGAACTGTTCCTGGACGGTCGCAACCTGACCAACCAGGAGGCACGCGCCCATACCTCGCTGCTGCGCAACTACGCTCCATTGCCCGGCCGCACGATCGCAGGCGGCATCCGCGTGTACTTCTGACCTCGCCCTGATCCGCCCGGCACCGCGTGCCCACCTCCCGCCCCGGCTCGCCGGGGCGGGACATCGCCGCGCCGTGGCATTGCATGCACGCCCTGCATCGGGCCTGCGCCTGCGCAGCGCATGCAGGCCGATCCGCCGCGGCTCAGAGGGTGCCCACGTCCACGCACTGCGCGCACAGGCCGTGCACTTCCAGCGTCTGCGCCTGCGGCACGAAGCCCAGCGTGCGGGCGCGCGCATCGAGCGAGGCGACCACCGCTTCGTCTTCCAGCTCCACCGCACTGTGGCAGTGATCGCAGATCAAAAACGGCACCGAATGCTGCGCGGTGCTGGGATGGTGACAGGCAACGAACGCGTTGACCGACTGCAACTTGTGGATGAAGCCGTTGGCCAATAGAAAGTCCAGCGCTCGGTAGACGGTCGGCGGCGCCGCCGCGCCCGGCCCCCCACCATCGCGGACCTGGTCGAGCAGGTCGTAGGCCTTCAGCGGCTTGCCGGCCTTGGCGATCAGGCCCAGCACGTGGCCCCGGATCGGCGTCAGGCGCAGCCCCCGCTCGCTGCAGGCACGTTCGACCGCACGGACGAACCCGGCTGCGTCGTCGACGTGATGATGCGGATCCGTGCAGGCGTTGATCGTTCCCATTCCTAGATGATGGAGGCGCCGGCGCGGGGACTCAAGCCGTGCCCTGGCAGCGCGCGTCGCCCCTACTGCCGCGACGAGGCCCGGGAGGTGCTGCGCTCCGCGTCGCATGCAGCGCCGCGGCGACCGCCGCGCGCGTTCAGGCGTCGGGGATCATCGCGATCGCGGCCTCGATCCGGCGCAAGGCTTCCTCGCGGCCGGCCAGATAGACGGTGTGCCCGATGTCCGGGCTGACCTGGGTGCCGGTGATGGCCACCCGCATCGGCTGGGCCACCTTGCCCATGCCCAGCCCGAGCGTCTCCGCGGTCTGGTGCAACGCCACGCCGATCGCCTCGGCCGTCCAGTCGGGCAGCGCCAGCAGCCGCGCACGCGCGTCGGCCAACGGCGCCCGCGCTTCGGCCTTCAAATGCTTGGCGACGGCCTTGTCGTCGTAGTCGGTCAATGGCCGGTACCAGACCGCCGCGCGCTCGGACATTTCCTTGAGCGTCTGCACCCGGTCGCGCAGCGCGATCACCACATCGGCCGGCGCCGGGCCGGTCGACAGGTCGTAGCCATCGTTGCGCAGGTGCCAGACCAGATGCGCGGCGACTGCGGCCGGATCATCGGACTTGAGGTACTGCTGGTTGAGCCAGCCGAGCTTGGCCGGATCCAGACGCGAGGCCTTGGCGTTGACGTCCTTGAGATCGAACAATGCGCGCATCTCGTCGATCGAGAAGATCTCCTGGTCGCCATGCGACCAGCCCAGCCGCACCAGGTAGTTGAGCAGCGCATGCGGCAGGTAGCCGGCATCGCGGTACTGCATCACATCCGCCGCGCCGGTGCGCTTGGACAGTTTGGCGCCGTGCTCGTCGAGGATCATCGGCAGGTGCGAGAACGCCGGCGGCTCGGCGCCGAGTGCGCGGTAGATGTTGATCTGCCGCGGGGTGTTGTTGACGTGGTCGTCGCCGCGCACGACATCGGTGATGCCCATGTCGAGATCGTCGACGACGACGGCGAAGTTGTAGGTCGCGTAGCCGTCCGGGCGGAACAGCACCAAGTCGTCGAGTTCGCTGTTGGCGATCTCGATGCGCCCCTTGACCTTGTCCTCCCACACGACCGTGCCTTCGAGCGGGTTCTTCAGCCGGATCACCCGGTTCGGGTCTTCGCGGCGCGCTTCGCCACGCTCGCGATAGGCACCGTCGTAGCGCGGCTTGTCGCCACGGGCCATCGCCGCCTCGCGCATGGCATCGAGCTCGTCCTTCGACTCGTAGGCGTAGTAGGCCTTGCCGTCGGCGACGAGTTGCTCGGCGACCTCGCGATAGCGGTCGAGGCGGTGGGTCTGGTAGATCGGGCCTTCGTCGTAATCCAGGCCGAGCCAGTCCATCGCCTCGAGGATCGCGTCGATCGCGGCCTGCGTGCTGCGCTCGCGATCGGTGTCCTCGATGCGCAGCACGAACTGCCCGCCGCGGCGGCGCGCTTCCAGCCAGCAGTACAGCGCGGTGCGTGCGCCGCCGATGTGCAGGTAGCCGGTGGGACTGGGCGCGAAGCGGGTACGGCAGCTCATGCGGAACGCTCGGAACAGGGAAACCGCGCATTCTACCCGCGCCGCCCCCGTCACCGGGACGCACCGCGGGGCGGAGTGGCTTCTACAATGGCGCGATGACGACCTACTTCCTGTCCGACCTGCACCTCGACCCGGCGCGCCCGGCGATCACCGAGTTGTTCGCCGCGTTCCTCGATGGCGAGGCACGACAGGCCGAGGCGCTGTACATACTCGGCGACCTGTTCGAGTCGTGGGTCGGCGACGACGATCCGTCCGAGGCTGGCGCACTGGTCGCCGACCGTCTGCGCGCGCTGTCGGATGCGGGCGTGCCGGTGGCCTTCATGCACGGCAACCGCGACTTCCTCGTCGGCAACGCCTGGGCGCGGCGCGCGGGCCTGCGGATCCTGCCCGACCCGGCGGTGATTCTGCTCCATGGCCGGCCGGTGCTGCTGACCCACGGCGACCTGCTGTGCACCGACGATGTCGAGTACCAGGCGATCCGCGCCCAAACCCGCGACCCGCGCTGGCAGGCGCAGATGCTCGCCCAGCCGCTGGCCGCGCGGCTGGCGTTCGCGCAGCAGGCGCGCACGGCCAGCCAGGCGCGTGCGGCCGCGTTGCGCGAGGCCGGCACGATGGAGACGGTGACCGATGTCGCGCCGGCCACCGTCGCCGAGTGGTTCGTCCGCTACGGCATCGACACGATGATCCACGGCCACACCCACCGCCCCGCGATCCACGACCTGCAGGTCGCCGGCCGCGCCTGCCGTCGCATCGTGCTCGGCGACTGGTTCGAGCAGGGCTCGGTGCTGCGCGCGAGCGCCGACGGCCGCTTCGAGCTTTCGGCGCTGTAGACAGCCGGCGCCGCAGGCGTTGCCCACCGCAGTGGCGTGGGAGGCCTAACGCCACCCCCGGTGCACCAGCCTAGCCCGGCGTGGCCTCCGCCTCCGCTGCCGTGTCCGCGCGATCAGACTCCGGACGTGGCGCCGACATCGGTGTGTCGAACCCGCACTCCAGCAGCAGGGGCGAAGGCAGTCGGCAGTCGGGATGCAAGCGGTTGAGGAAGTGGAGCGATCCCGACACGCCGCTCATCAGCCCCGGTGTGTAGGTATCGCGCGCCAGCCCGCCGACTGCGCCGCTGCATTCCTCCATCGCCGAGACGATACGCGCGCCGGCCGACAATCCCTCATCGTGTCGCGTGCCCGGATCCAGCACTGCTGCGCGCTCGAGCAGCTCCCACAGGCTCAGATCGCCATGGCATAGCGTATGACTGATCCCCCAGCCGCGTCGCTCGGCCGCGCGAACCGCCCGCCGCAAGGTGTCGAGATAACGCGCTCCGCCGGTGCGGGCATAGAGGTCGCAGGCCGCCAGCCCGATGCCGACGCTGCCGTGGCACCACGTATCGGGAAAATCCTTGGATTCCGGCTTGCGGACATCGATCCAATCGCCTGCTGCATGATCGTAGAGTCCGTCTTCGAACACGAAGGCCTGCTCGGCCAACGCCGCCCACCGATCGCGCTCCTGCTGCGTCCCCGCGCGACTCAATGCGAGCCTTGCGAGCGCCCATCCGCTGCCCGTGGCGCCGTGCGCGAACCCGCCCAGCGGCCGATCGAAGATGGCACTCGGCCATCGCGCTCCCTGGGCATCGACGATCGCCGTCGCTTCCAGATGGCGCCCAGCGTCGGCGGCCACCTCTCGCCACCCGTCGTCTCCGTCCAGGTCAGCCAGTTGCAGCAACGGCACGATCGCGCCACTGACCCCTTCGAGCAGGTCCAGATTGTCGTCTGGGCGGAACCCTCGCCGCGCCAGCGTCGCCGCGCTGCGGCGCGCGCGCTCGAGCATCGCGGGATCGCCGTCCAAACGGTACAGGGTCATCCAGGTCAGTACCTGCGATGACAGGCCGATGAACGCGCCGACCGCATCGATCGGCTCTTGCAGTTCGAGCATCTCCGCGACCCGGATCGCCCCCGTGATGGCGCTATCCAAGCCCTCCACCGCATCAGCCCGTCCCCGCCTGACTTCATGCCGGTAGCCCGCCAATGCGATGGCGATCCCTCCCAGCCCGATGTAGAGATCGGACTGGAGCGTGCGCATCGTCCAGCCTTCCGCACCAAGTACGGGACTGATCCATGCCGACGTTCCATCATCGCCGGACACCGACAGTCGCAGCAGCTTCTCGACCGTCTCCCTCGCTAGTCGTCGGCGCCGCCGATCCAGGTCGTCGGCATGCGGACGGCGAGCAACGACGTCGCGCGGCGCACTCTCGCGATTGGCGAGCTTGCCATTGAGATAGGCCGTCACCAACGCACCCCGGATCGTCAGCTCTTCCATCTCAAGACGCATGCCGCGCCAGCTGTCCAAGGCCGCGTCGATGTCGACGGCAGAAAGCGTCTCGAAAAAAACGGGAATGTCGCCGTAGCGCATGTCCTCGACTTCACCTGAGATCGTATCCAAGTCGCGCGGCGCGACCGGCAACACGGCCGCATTGCGTTGCAGGATATCCCGGGCGCGCTCGAGCGCCGGAGGTTCGTTATGCAGCGATGCGGGATGCCAGAGCATGCGCATCACTTCCGAGTAGGCTTGCGTCGGACGCCGGATCCGCCTGGCCTCACAACCGATGAAGGGCGCGAGCAAAGGGCGCAGTTCCTTATCGCGGTCGAGAGCCTGGAAACGTGCGGTCAACTCGGAGAAGCCATCGACGACGTGATTCCAGTGCAGGGAAATGTCCGGGCGGACGCAAGGATGATTGCGTGCGGGGGGAAGCTCGACATCTGCCACCTGCATGCGGGCCGAGGTCGTACCAGCGTCGACGATCAGCGGGACCCGAATCTTTGGCTGTTCGTCGGGAAGGGCGCCCGCTGCCGAAATATCCACCCCGTGCAGGCCGAGCATCGGGGCGCGAAATGGCACCAAGCCTGTACGCAGTACCGAGGTGGTGATCAGCCGACTCGCCGCATCCATTGCCGCACCCAGCCCCGTCGACGGCGCGTCGACCTCGGGTGCGAACAGACTTTCGACGTCCACGGCCACCGGCACCGGCCCGACCGCGATGATGTTCTCATGATGCAGGTCGGTGCCACCCAGAAGGCGCATCGTGGCCAGCCAATGGCCGATGTTGCGATAGAAGGTGGCCAACTCCTCTTTATCGCCGCAGTAGCGGTGCACGGCGAATGCCGACCACCCGTAGCCTGCCCGCATCAGCGACGCAGGCACGCGGATACGCAGGGGGTCGCTTCCGAGCACGCGCTCGAGAAAGCGCTCCAGCGCCAGGTCGATCGCCACCGAACGCGGCTTGTACATGACACTGCCGCCTTCGAACTCCAGATGCGCGACCGCCTGCCCGCCGTTATGCACGTCCCCCTGACCAAGATGAAGAGCGCGCAGCGTGCCCTCTGGCCCCCCGATGAGCGCGCGCACCTGAGCACGGTCGTTGCCCAGTCGCTGCACCATCGAGGCCAGCGCGGATGCCTGCTGGCCCAATGTGCGCTCCAGTCGCGGGCCCAGTGCAGGATATCGCCGTGCGAGATGCGCTACGAATGCCGGGTCGCTGGCGCGCTGGACGAACGCATCGAAGCGCTCGCGCTCTCCCTCGTGGTGCAGCTGACCGGCCAGTTGCGCCGCGTGCAGTTCCAGCAGCAGCACCCGATTGAGCTTGCGCCGTGCGTTCGCCAACAACGTGCGATGCGCCGCAGCGAACACGACGTCGCATTCCTCCGCTGCGAGCCCCTGCGAGACGGATGCGAGCCGAGCGTCCAAATCCTTGCGCGCATCCGAAATGATCGCGCCGATTGCGCGGTCGAACTCTGTCCCTGCCACTCTGTCATCCATGCCGGTCTCCATTCCCGCGCGCACGATGGCCAACGCATCCCGATCTGCATGACGCGCGTCGTCACTTCCAAGTCGTGTCCCAGAATCATTCCGGCGAGACGACGACCGCGATCGGCCTTGCCGCGGAAGCGGGTCCGCGCTGGGCGAACCCGCTTCCGCGCCCAATCAGCAGCAGTGCGCCGGGATCGACGCCGTACAGGAACTGCATTGCGTCAGCAGGAAGAAGTTCTTGTCGGTCATCGCCGCTTCCGTGACCGCTACGCCCTCGGCGTACAACGAGCCGGCCGGGTTCTCATGGCCGTCCACGCTGTCCTCACCATTGAGCCAACCACCCACGATGTCTTCGTACTGCATGTCGTCTCTCCTTGTCGATTGCATCAACTTGCAAATGCCGCTTGCACGTCCGCCAGAATACAAAGCTCGACACTCCGGTCGAACGTACACGCGGTACCTGGACGGGGCGTCGGCGTTGTCGCAGTGCGGCCTACAGACGATCCTGCCCCAGCGAGATACTGGCCTCGGGCGGACAGGCTGTCCTTGATGCGCGTCACAGTCCATCCCACGTCCTGCGGCGACACGGCGAGTGGCGGCGCGTCATTGCGAGGCGGCTGACAGCCTCGCTTGTCCCGCGGCGTGCCCGCCCGGCACGCAGACTTGCCGCCCTACCCTTGCGCCACCGCCTGCAAGGCCGCGAGTTCCTCGGCGCTGAATCCGGCGGCGGCGCGGGCGTCGAGATTGAACGGGCCGTGCAGCACCGTACGCGCGTAATCGGCCAGCAGTGCGCGGAACCTGGGCTCGGGGGCGATGCCGTCGCGGGCGCAGTACCAGCGGAACCAGCGGCTGCCGGCCGCGACGTGTGGGATTTCCTCGCGCAGGATGATCTCGAGGATGTCGGCGGTCGCATCGTCGCCGAGCGCGCGCAGCTTGACGATCATGCCGGGGGTCACGTCGAGACCGCGGGCTTCGAGCACGCGTGGCACCAGCGCCATGCGCGCCAGGCCGTCATGTGCGGTCTTCTCGCACATTTCCCACAGCCCGTTGTGCGCGTCGAAATCGCCGTAGTCGCGGCCGAACGCACGCAGGCGATCGCGCAGCAGCACGAAATGTCGGGCCTCGTCGTCGGCGATTGCGACCCAGTCGGCGTAGAACGCATCAGGCAGGCCGCGAAAGCGGTAGACCGCGTCCCAAGCCAGGTCGATCGCATTGAGCTCGATGTGGGCAATCGCGTGCAGGAACGCCGCGCGCCCCTCGTCGCTGCCCAGCCCTCGCCGCGGCAATTCGCGTGGATGCACCAGTCGCGGACGCGGCGGCCGACCGGGCATGCGGATGGGGTCGGGCGGCGGCGGATCGAGGGGCAGCGGCAGCCTACCATCGCGGTGCCGCGCGGCGTGCTGGCGGGTCAATGCGACCTTGAGGTCGAGGTCGCATGCGTCCAGGCACTGGCGCGCCGCGGCCAGCAGGTCGGGCGCGTCGGACACCGCCGCGCTCACGCGCGGCGCTTGTTCTTGGCCTCGTCGGAGCGCAGCTGGCGCAGGCGCTCGAAGTAGCCCGGCTCGATGCCGGTGACGTATTCGCCGCTGAAGCACGAACTGTCGAAGCGCAGGTCGGGGAACTTGGGCCCGGCGACCGCCGCCTCGAGATCGGCCAAGTCCTGGTAGATCAACCAGTCGCAGCCCAGGAACGACTCGATCTCGGCCTCGGTGCGGTTATGCGCAACCAGTTCATCGACCGACGGCATGTCGATGCCATAGATGTTGGGGTGACGGACCGGCGGGGCGGCGGAGGCCAGGTAGACCTTCTTGGCGCCGGCATCGCGCGCCATCTGCACGATCTGCTTGGACGTGGTGCCGCGCACGATCGAATCGTCGACCAGCAGCACGACCCGGTTGCGGAACTCGAGCGGAATCGGATTGAGCTTGCGCTTGACCGACTTCGCGCGTTCGCCCTGCCCCGGCATGATGAAGGTGCGGCCCACGTAGCGGTTCTTGATGAAGCCCTCGCGGTACTTCACGCCCAGCACGTTGGCGATCTCCAGCGCGGAGTCGCGCGAGGTGTCGGGGATCGGGATCACCGTGTCGATGTCGTGGTCGGGGCGCAGCCGCAGGATCTTCTCGCCCAGGGTCACGCCCATGCGCATGCGCGCCTTGTGCACCGAGATGTTCTCGATCATCGAATCGGGACGCGCGAAGTACACGTACTCGAAGATGCACGGCGCGTGCGCCTGCCGCGGCGCGCACTGGCGATGGTGCAGTTCGCCACGCGCGGTGACGACGATGCCCTCGCCAGGCTCGACGTCGCGCAGCCGCTCGAAGCCGAGGATGTCGAGCGCGACCGATTCGGACGCCACCGCATACTCGGTGCCCTCCTCGCTCTGCCGGCGGCCGAGCACCAGCGGACGGATGCCGTGCGGATCGCGGAACGCGACCAGCCCCAGGCCCAGCACGGTCGCCACGACCGCGTAGCCGCCGCGGGCACGGCGGTTGACGCCCTCGATCGCGCGGAACGCAGCCTCGGGGGTCAAGGCCTTCTCGCGGTCGAGCTCGTGCGCGAACACGTTGAGCAGCACTTCCGAGTCGGACTCGGTATTGACGTTGCGGCGATCGGTCTCGAACACCTGCTGGCGCAACTGGTCGGTGTTGACCAGGTTGCCGTTGTGCGCGAGCGCGATACCGAACGGCGAATTGACGTAGAACGGCTGGGCCTCGTCGCTGCCCTCGCTGCCCGCGGTCGGATAGCGGCAATGGGCGATGCCGACGCGACCGCGCAACAGCGCCATCGTCTTGGCATCGAACACGTCGCGCACCAGGCCGTTGCCCTTCTGCACGCGCAGCGCAGTGCCATTGGCGGTGGCGATGCCTGCCGCATCCTGCCCGCGGTGCTGCAAAACGGTCAGGCCGTCATACAGCGCACCCGCGACTTCGGAGGTTCCGACGATCCCGACGATCCCGCACATGGCGATTCCAGTCCTGCTGGGCGCGCGGTGCGCGCCATTGAATAGAGAGTAGAGGGGCAAGCCCCGTTCGGCCCTGGCCTCAGGGATGCGACCGCACCAGACCGTCGACGCCCACCTTGGCGCGCACCTGCGCCTTGAGCTGGTCGGCCTCGCCGCGGCTGGCGACCGGGCCAGCCTTGACCCGAGTCAGGCGCCCCTTGTCGGTCGTGACGCTGTCGGTGAAGGCGGTGATGCCGGCGCTGCGCAGGCGATCGCGCAGCCGTTCGGCCTCGGCGGCCTGGCTGAAGGCGCCAAGCTGCACCACGAAACCCACTTCGGCGGTGCGCGCGGGCGCCGGCGCAGGGGCAGGTGTCGCGGCGGGCGCCGGCTTGGGCGCCGGAGGCGGCGTCTGCGCGGTGCGCGTCGGCTCGGCCGGTGGCGTTGCCGGCGTGGGCCGGGCCGGCGCCGGTGCAGGCGGCTGCGTCTGTGTCGGCGTCGCGGTGGCGTCGAGCGCGACCACACGCGGATTGACGTCGTCGCGCACCTGGGCCGCGCGCAACCGCACGATCTCGGCCTCGGCACGGCTCGCATACGGCCCCAGCCGCACGCGCTGCGCCGGCCGGCCGTTGAGCGTGAACGCTTCGCGATAGCCGGTCAGCGACGCCTGGCGGAGCTGGCGCAGGATCGCCTCGGCATCGGCCTGGCTGGCGAACGCGCCGTAGTGCACCGCGTAGCCGCCACCGGCCGTGGTCGGCGGCAGCGGTTCGCTCTGCGCGCCTGTCTCCACGGTCGGCAGCGCATCGCCCGTGCTCGGCGTAGCGGCGGATGCCGGCGCAGCGGGGGTCCGCGGGGTCCCTTCGGCAAGGACGCCGCCTGCCGGAGCGGGCGATGGCGCGACCAGCGGCAGATCGACGGTCTTGTACTGCCCGTTCGGCGCATCCGGCAGCTCGAGCGGCATGTCGGGCAGGCCACTCGCGGGCGCCGGGCCCTTGACCAGCATCGGCAAGAAGATCACCGCCAGCGCGATCAACACGGCGGCACCGATCAGGCGCTGTTTGAGTCCAGGCGTCATGCAGAGGGCGCAGGCGGAGGGAACGCAGCGATTATACGCACCGGGGCCACCGGGGCCTTAACCCGGACCCTGCAACCGCGCGAGCGCGGCGGCAGCGGTATGGAAAGAGCCGAACACCAGAACCCGGTCGCCCGGCCGCGCCTGCGCCAGCACCGCATCCAGCGCGCCGCCCACGTCGGCCGCCACCGGGGCGTACCCAGCGGCGGTGCCCGCCAACCGCGTCCGCAGCGCATCGGCCGACTGGCTGCGCGCGCCGCCATCGGCCAGCCCCGCCAGCCACCAGCCGTCGACTGCGGGCGCCAGCGCCGCGACGACGCCGATCGCATCCTTGTCGGCCAGGGCGGCATAGACCGCCCATGTCCTGCCTTGCGCGGGCGCGGCGCCCAGCCACTGCGCCAGCGCCTGGGCGGCCTGCGGGTTGTGTGCGACATCGACGACGAGCTCGACCTCGCCGCGCTCGAACCGCTGCAGCCGCGCAGCGGCATGTGCGTCGGCGATGCCCGCCGCAAGAGCGGCATCGGGCACGTCGGCGTCGAGCGCACGCAGCGCCGCCACTGCGACCGCGGCGTTGCGCAGTTGCACAGGCGCGGCCAGCGCGGGCAGCGGCAGGTCGACCTCATAGCCGACCTCGCGCCAGATCCAGCGCCCCTCGCGCGCAGGCGCGAACAGGAAATCGCTGCCGGCGCGGATCGCGACCGCGCCGATGCGGTAGGCATGCCGCAGCACGCTCGCCGGCGGGTCGTCGTCGCCAAGCACCAGCGGCCGCCACGGGCGCGCGATGCCGGCCTTCTCCAGGCCGATCGCTTCGCGGTCGTTACCCAGCCAGTCCTGGTGATCGAGATCGACCGTGGTGACGACCGCGACATCGGCGTCGACCAGATTGACCGCATCCAGACGGCCGCCGAGTCCGACCTCGAGGATCGCCAGGTTCAGCTCCGCGCGCGCGAACAGCCACAGCGCGGCCAGGGTGCCGGTCTCGAAATAGGTCAGCGGTGTATCGCCGCGCACGGCCTCGATTGCCTCGAACGCTGCCACCAGCGCGGCATCGTCGGCATCGACGCCGTCGATGCGCACGCGTTCGTTGTAGGCCAGCAGATGCGGCGAGGTGTAGGCGCCCACGCGCCAGCCGGCGGCGCGCGCCGCGGCCTCGATCAGGGCCACCGTCGAGCCCTTGCCATTGGTGCCGGCCACGGTGATGACGCGGGTGGCGGGCCGGCCGCAGTCGAGCCGTGCGTGGACCGCGGCAACGCGATCCAACCCCAGCTCCACTTCGACCGGATGCCGCGCCTCGAGGCGCGCCAGCCAGTCCGCGAGCGATGCGGATGCGGTCATAGCGCGCGGTGGACCGCCTCGCCGAAGAACGCAGTGTGGTGCGCGCAATCGTTCAGGCGGACCACGTCGAGGCGATCGACATCGGGCCCTTCGAGCAGATTGAGCGTGGTCGGCGCCTGGCGAAAGGTCCACAGCCGCGCGAGCGGCAGACCGAGCACGCGGCACAGGATCACGCGATTGACTGCGTCGTGCGCGACGATCAGCGCCGTGTCGTCCGGCCCCAGGCCTGCAAGCGCACGCGCAAAGGCCGGCCACGCGCGATCGAGCACCTGCTGCAACGATTCGCCGCCCGGCATCTGCACGGTGTCGGGCGCGTCGCGCCACGCCGCCAGGCGCTCGGGGTCGCGCTCGCCGATCTCGGCCGCAAGCAGGCCTTCCCAGGTACCGTGCGCGATCTCGGCCAGGCCGGGATCGGTGGTCAGCAGGGCTTCGCGGTCCACGCCCAGGGCCAGGCGCGCGGTGCGGTGCGCACGCGACAGCGGCGAGCTGACCGCCCGGTCGATGCGCACGTCCGCCAGCCGCGCACCGAGCAAGGTCGCCTGGCGCTCACCGACCGGCGATAGCGGGATGTCCTCCTGTCCCTGGTAGCGGCCTTCGGCGTTCCACGGCGTTTCGCCATGGCGGGCAAGCAGGATTCTCATGCGCGGTCCTCGACAATGCGGCGCGCCTGCACAGCTGGGCGCGGCGCGACAGTCTACCTGTCGAGGCCCGCACCACGCGCACGCCCGGCGCTCGGAATCCGCGAGCGATCGTGCCGAACTGCGCGGCGACGCGCAGTGCTCAGGCCCGTCGTCCGAGCATCATGACCAGGCCGAACAGGCCGCCCAGCCCGCCCGTGAACGCAAGCGCGACGCTCGGTTCGCGCAGGCGCAACGCCATCACCCCGCAGGTGATGCCCAGCGCCAGGATCAGCAGCCCCACGAGCCGCCCCCGCGCACCGCCGTGAAAATGGGTGCGCGCGGCCGGTCGTTCGACCACGGGTCGGCGCGCCTGCCAGGCCTCGAACGCAGCCTGGAACTCCCGGAGCAGGCGCGCCCGGCCCGGTCCGTCGAGAGCGCTCACCAGGACGGTGGGGGCACCGCGTCGGACCAGCGTCAAGTAATCGTCCGTGCCCCACTGTGCGATGTCGGCGAAACGCACGGCCGCGCGACGCGCGAAGACGATGCCCTCCGGCTCGATCCGCGCTTCATCGCGGATAGGGAAGCCCAGAAAGGCGACCAGCGGCGGGACCACGAGCGCGACGACCGCAACCCCGATCGCCAACAGCGGCTGGTTCAACCCGAACACGATGCCGATGAAGGCCGTCGATGCCAGCACGATGCCCAGCGGCGTCGACCACTGGTGCCAGCGGGTGAAGACCTTGACGGGAATGGCCGAAGACGATTGCTGCATTCGTTTCCTTGCGCTTCCAAGCAGATCGCGCGGCTGCCTCACCGGTCGCGTGCTGACGCACGCGCCCGCACCCCAGGTGGGACGCCGGCGCAGACGGTCGGCGTCGCCGGCTCGGCCGATCGCTCAGCGGACCGGCGGAGCATCCGGCGTCACGAGGCCCGCGCGCTCAGCGCGCTGCGCCCATCTCCCGGAGCAGCCGCGGCGCCGGATCGACCTCCTGCATCACCCAGCGAATGTAGCGCTGATCGACCGAGATCGTGCGCGTCATCGTCGGGTCGAACACCCAGTTCGACACCACCGCGTCCCAGGTCATGTCGAACAGCAGCCCGGTCAGGCGGCCGTCGGCGTCGAGCACCGGCGATCCGGAATTGCCGCCGGTCACGTCGAGATCGGCCAGAAAGTTCACCGGCACCGAGCGCAGGCGCCGGTCGGCCAGGCCAGCATGGCGACCGGCTGCAATCGCGTCGAGCTGGGTCTTGGGCGCGTCGAACGGCTCGGCCCCTGTCGCCTTGGCCGGAATCTCTTCGAGCCGGGTGAACGGGGTCTGCGTGCGGCCCGTGCGATCGGTATAGCCGGTGACGTTGCCGAAGGTGATGCGCAGCGAGGAATTGGCGTCCGGGTAGACCGCTTCGCCGCGACTGGCGCGATAGTCGGCGACCGCCTGCAGCACAGTCGGCTGGAGCACCAACAGGTCGCCGGCGCGGGCCTTGGCCTCCTGTTCGATCCGCACCAACTCCGGCACGACACCGGCCGCGTACTGCAGCGCGGGGTCGGTGCTGCGCAGGAACGCATGGCGGTCGGCGGTGAACCACTTCAGGCGCTCGTCGCTGTCACCCAGGCGGCTGCGCTCGAGCCGGTCGAGCGCGCGCTCGATCGCCGCCGCGTCGCTGCCGCCCAGGAACTGATCGATTGCCGCGACCCGCTGGCCGTCCGGCAACTGCACGTACTGCTGCAAGGCATAGCGGGTCAGCGCGCGGTCCATCGCCGGCACATAGCGCCGGTCCATCTGCCGCAGGCTGCCCTCGATCACCGGCAGATCGCGCTGCTGATAGCCCTGCTCGCGCATCGCGTCGGGCCGCTCCTTCTCGATCGCCAGCCGGTACAGGCGCACCGCGGTGGACAGCACGCCGCTGTTGTCGAGCAGCGACAGCACCAGGTCGCGCTCACGCGTGGCCTGCGCCTGGGCCTCGAGCGCGGCGATGCGCGCCTGGGCCTCGAGCGCCGGCTGCCCTGCCTCCCCGCGGCCCTGCAGCCAGGCCTGCACCGCCGCCGCTTCCTCCTGCTTGCGAGCAAGCGCACCGATGCGCTCGAAGCCCTGCAGTTGGCCCTCGTAGTTCTTCAGGGTGTTCTGCCAGCCGCGCACCGCGCTGGCGTAGCGCACCTCGATCTCGGGGTCCTGCTTGCCCTGCGCCTCGACCAGGTCGATGAGCGCACGGTAGTGGCGGCTGACCTGCGGGTAACGCCAGGCGACCGTCTCGGCGAACTCGCCCGCCGATGCGTACCGGCTGGTGCGCCCCGGGTACCCGGCCACCATCACGAAATCGCCCTCGCGCAGCGCCTTGTCGGCCAGTCGCAGGAACCGCCGCGGGGTGTAAGGCACGTTATCGGGGGCGTACTCGGCCGGGCGACCGTCGCGGCCGACGTAGGCGCGGTAGAACGCGAAATCGCCGGTGTGGCGCGGCCACATCCAGTTGTCGACGTCGCCGCCAAAGCTGCCGATGCCGCCGGCCGGCGCGTAGACCAGCCGTACGTCGCGGATCTCGAGGTTGCGGAACAATCGGTAGCTGTTGCCGCCCAGGAAGCTGTAGAGCCGGCAGCGATAGCCTGGATCGGCCTCGCAGCGGGCCACGAGCGACTTCTCGATCGCATCCAGCGCCGCGGTCCGCCCCAGCCCGTCGGCGGCTGCGTCGATCGCCGCGCGCACCTCGGCGGTAACGTCCTGGATGCTGTCGAGCGCGTAAATGCGGGCGTTGGGGCCGGCCGAAATCTCGTCGCCGAGCGCTGCGGCGTTGAAGCCGTCGCGCATCAGGTTCTTCTCGGGCGTGGAGTTGAGCTGGATCGCGCCGTAGGCACAGTGGTGATTGGTGATCGCCAGCCCCTGCGGGGAAACGAAGCTGGCCGTACAGCCGCCCAGCGAGACCACCGCGCCCAGCGGGTCGCCGGTCAGGTCGGCCAGCTGGCTGGCGTCGAGCCGAAGACCCGCCTTGCGCAGCGCAGGCGAGATCTCCGGCAGTTGTTGCGGGACCCACATCCCCTCCCCGGCGACGGACGAATGACTGCAGCTGAGGAAGACGCCCAGCAGCGTCGCGGCCAGAAGCGGATGGCGCATGGTGGTCCTGTCGGTCGTTTCGGGGCGCCAAGTCTAGAACGTGCCACCGTCGAGCGGCCAACCCCCGGCACCCGTCGCCGCGTGCGGCGACGGTGCGGTGCAGCAGGGGCCGTCATCCCGCGGCCCGTATAATCGCCGCTCTTTTTCTGCCTGCAGGCACGACGACGATGACCCGGACGATGAAGGCGCTGGTCAAGCGCGAAGCCACCAAAGGCATCTGGATGGACGAGGTGCCAGTGCCGACCCCGGGCCCGAACGATGTGCTCATCAAGTTGGAGAAGACCGCGATCTGCGGCACCGATCTGCACATCTACCTGTGGGACGAGTGGAGCCAGCGCACGATCAAGCCCGGGCTGGTCATCGGCCACGAGTTCGTCGGCCGCATCGTCGAGCTGGGCTCGGCGGTCACCGGCTACACGGTCGGCCAGCGCGTGTCGGCCGAGGGCCACCTGGTCTGCGGGCATTGCCGCAACTGCCGCGCCGGCAAGCCGCACCTGTGCCCGAACACCGTCGGCATCGGCGTGACCCGCGACGGCGCGTTCGCCGAGTACATCGCGATGCCGGCGACCAACCTGTGGCCGATCCCCGACCAGATCCCGTCCGAGCTGGCGGCCTTCTTCGACCCCTACGGCAACGCCGCGCACTGCGCACTGGAGTTCGACGTCGTCGGCGAGGACGTGCTGATCACCGGCGCCGGCCCGATCGGCGTGATGGCGGCAGGCATCTGCAAGCACATCGGCGCGCGCAACGTCGTGGTCACCGACGTCAACGACTACCGCCTCAAGCTGGCCGCCGACATGGGCGCCACGCGCGTGGTCAACGTCAGCAAGACCTCGCTCAAGGAGGTCATGGCCGACCTGCACATGGAAGGCTTCGACGTCGGCCTGGAGATGAGCGGCAACCCGCGCGCGTTCAACGACATGCTCGACTGCATGTACCACGGCGGCAAGGTCGCCCTGCTCGGCCTGCTGCCCAAGGGCGCGGGCATCGACTGGGATCGGATCATCTTCAAGGGCCTGACCGTCCAGGGCATCTACGGCCGGAAGATGTACGAGACCTGGTACAAGATGACCCAATTGGTGCTCTCGGGCTTCCCGCTGGGCAAGGTGCTGAGCCACCAGTTGCCGGTCGACGAGTTCCAGAAGGGCTTCGACCTGATGGAATCGGGCAAGTCGGGCAAGGTCGTCCTCAACTGGACTTGAGCGGCGTCTGAGGCGCGCGTCCGGCAAGTCCGGGCGCACAGCCGCTGCATGACCTCTGGCACATCCGGGTATCTTCGATTCTTTGCAGGCTCGCTGGAATCGAGATCACCACGGGAGGTGGCGCATGCGACATGGACGAGCTCGGCCATGCGCAGTACCGCGCCGCCTACTGGCCCGACGCCGAGCCCGTCGACGGCCAGTACGGCACGCCCGCGCCCGATTGGCTGGATGAAGCCGCCGCTGTGCGCATGGAAGGTCAGGCCGCCCGTGCCCAGTACGAACGCAGCTTCTTCGCCGCCCTCCGGACAGCGTCACCGGCCATCCTTCCACTCGCGCAGTTTCTGACACAGACGCACCCGGTCGTGGCGCAACGGCAGGCGCTGATGCAATCGAGCCGCGTCCAGACCCAGTCCGGCATTCAGGTGATGACGATGTCCGGCGACGGCGCGCTCTCCGCCAGCCTGTTCTACGCGCAATCGATGCTGTTTGCCGATTTCCTCGAGCAGACGAGCCGCAAGCCTCACATCCTCGGCACCATCAGCGAGGCGATCGCGGGGGGCGTGGATTTCGAATCCTGGCTTGCCGACACCGGCGCGGCCCATGGGCTGCCGAGCGATATCGCTGCCTTGCAGACGGCCTGGGACACGTGGTGCACGACACACCCGGGCGGCGCGCACGCGCCTGCCGGGTAAACTGCGCGCATCGTCTCTTCCGGATCGCCCGATGTCCCTGACCGACCGCTACGCCGCCACCCTCGACGAGATCCGCGACGCCGGCCTGTTCAAGTCCGAGCGCGTGATCACCGGCCCGCAGTCCGCGCAGATCACGCTCGCCGACGGGCGCACGGTGCTGAACTTCTGCGCCAACAACTACCTGGGCCTGGCCGATCACGCGGATATCATCGCCGCTGCCAAGGACGCGCTCGACACCCATGGCTTCGGCATGGCCTCGGTGCGCTTCATCTGCGGCACGCAGGACCTGCACAAGCAGCTCGAAAAGACCATCGCCGACTTCTTCGGCAAGCAGGACACGATTCTCTACGCGGCCTGTTTCGACGCCAATGGCGGGCTCTTCGAGCCGCTGCTCGGCGAGGACGACGCGATCATCAGCGACGCGCTCAACCATGCGTCGATCATCGACGGCGTGCGGCTGTGCAAGGCCAAGCGCTATCGCTACGCCAACTGCGACATGGCCGACCTGGAGGCGCAACTCAAGCAGGCGCGCGCCGACGGCGCGAAGACGATCCTGATCACCACCGACGGCGTGTTCTCGATGGACGGCTTCATCGCGCCGCTCGACGAGATCACCGCCCTGGCGCACAAGTACGACGCGCTGGTGCACATCGACGAGTGTCATGCGACCGGCTTCCTCGGCGCCACCGGCCGCGGCTCGGCCGAGGTCAAGGGCGTGCTGGAGAAGATCGACATCATCACCGGCACGCTCGGCAAGGCGATGGGGGGTGCGCTGGGCGGCTTCACGACCGCCAAGGCCGACGTCATCGAATTGCTGCGCCAGCGCTCGCGCCCCTATCTGTTCTCCAACTCGCTGCCGCCGCATGTGGTCGCCGCCGGCATCAAGGCCTTCGAGATGCTGGATGCGGCCGGTGAACTGCGCGAACGGCTGGTCGAGAACACCCGCTACTTCCGCGAGCGGATGACCGCGGCCGGCTTCGACGTGCGCCCCGGCACTCACCCGATCAGCCCGGTCATGCTTTACGACGCCAAGCTGGCGCAGCGCTTCGCCGAGCGCTTGCTCGAGGAAGGGATCTACGCGATCGGATTCTTCTTCCCGGTGGTGCCCAAGGACCAGGCCCGGATCCGTACCCAGATCAGCGCCGCGCACACGCGCGACCATCTGGACCAGGCGATCGACGCGTTCACCCGCATCGGCCGCGAACTGGGCGTGTTGCCGGGCTGAGCCGCGGCGCGCGTATAGGTCGAGCCGACGCTAGTCCGGCTTGACGGCGGCTGGCGCCGAACGCGGCGCCAGACGTTCGACTTCGTGGGGCGCAAGATCGCGCCAGGCCCCCTTGGCCAGTTCCCCCAGGCCCACGCGCCCGATCGCAACGCGCACCAGACGCAGCACGCCGACCTCGTGTGCGCCCAGCAGACGACGGATCTGCCGATTGCGGCCTTCGTCGAGCACGATCTCCAGCCATGCGTTACGCGCGCCTTCGCGCAGCACACGGGCGGATGCGGCGCGCAACTGCTGGCCGGCATCCTCGACGCCGGCATGCAGGCCGGCGAGCAGCGCGGCGTCGGGTCGCGTATCGATCTGCACGTGATAGGTCTTGCTGGGACCGCGCTCGGGGTCGGCGATCGCAGCCGCCCATGCCGGATCGCTGGTGAACAACAGCAGGCCCTCGCTGGCCTTGTCGAGCCGCCCGACCGGGGCAATCCATCCCAGCGACGCAGTATCGAAACAACGGTAGACCGTGTCGCGTCCGCGTTCGTCGCGAGCCGTCGTCACCAGACCGCGCGGCTTGTTGAGCATCAGGTAGCGGTGCACAACACCGGACATGGTCACGCCATCGATGACGACGCGTGCCTCGTCGAGTGCAACCGGATACTCGGGATCTCGGACCACACGCCCGCCAATGCGGACGCGCCCGTCGCGCACCCAGCGTTCGGCCTCACTGCGCGAGCACAGGCCGCGCTTGGACAGGATGCGCGCAATGCCGTAACGAGGCGTTGCGTGGCCGCGCAATGGCCGGCTGCTCATCGCCCTGCGGCCGCATGGACGAACGGCCCGCTCGCGCGGGCCGTCGTCATCGATGCATCGGGGTGCGCGACACTCACTCGCTCGGCGTCGGGGTTGCCGGGGCGGCCGCCGCTTCGACCGGTGCGTTCGGGTCCGCGCGACGCCCGACACTGTAGCCATTGGCCTTGAGCCAGGCGTCGAAGTCGTCGGCGGTCATGCGCTTGCCGCCTTGGGTCATGTTGAACCGGTACGGCGTATTGTCGAACTCGGTCTGCTTGACGTAGGCCGACGGATCGCCCGGCTTCACCACGCCCGCCGCTGCGGCGGCCATCGCGACATTCTGGCAGCGCTCGATCTCCATGCGCAGCAGCACCTGATCGACCGACTGCGCGTCGTCGTAGGCACGCGACAGCACCGCGGTCGTGCCGAGTCGATAACTGGGCGCCGCCAGTTCCGGCGACAGCGGCATCAGTGCGGTCGTCTGCAACGGGCGCGCAGCACGCGTATCGAGATCGGCGCAGTCCGCCGCGTGGCCGGCGAACGGAAGGGCCAGCAGGGTCGTCAACACGATGGCGCGCATGGGCAGAGGTCCCCGGAGTCGAATTGGCCTGAAGTATATGCGCCAAGTTACGGCCCGACAAGGGAAATTCTGCTTTCGCGCATTCACTTCGGTGAGTGTCTGCCCCACCTACAGCGATCGCGCCGCAGGACCGGGACGTCTGTGCACTCGATCAAAACGTTCGGCGCATGGGCGCGTGCGGCGCCGACCCTCCATTTCGCCGTCGAGGACCGGATCGGCAGCCCGCAACACACGTGCATCGCGCGGCAGTGGCGCGCGAGTTCTTCCCATTCCGCAGTGGGAAAAGAGACAAAAAGAAGCCCGGCATCAGCCGGGCTTCTTCGTATTGCTTCGCTGGCGCCAGACTTAGTTCTGGACGTTCAGCTCGGTGCGACGGTTGCGCGCGCGACCTTCCGGATTGTCCGAACCATCCGGGTTGGTGTTCGGCGCAATCGGACGGCTCTCGCCGTAGCCGACCGGACCGACCAGGCGATCGGCAGTGATGCCGTTGCTGGTCAGGAAGTCGTACACGGCCTTCGCACGGCGCTCCGACAGGCGCTGGTTGTAGGCGTCCGTACCCTTCGAGTCGGTGTGGCCTGCAACCTCGACGCGCAGTTCGGGGTAGCGACGCAGGATCTCGACGGCCTCGTTCAGGATCGCCACCGCGTCAGGACGCAGCGTCGAACGATCGAAGTCGAAGTTCACGCCGTTCAGATCGATGGTGATCGGAGCCGGCGGCGGCGGAGCCGGGGCGGGAGCCGGCGGCGGCGGCGGCGGAGCCGGGGGAGCCGGAGGCGCCGGCGGCGGGCCGAGCGGCACCACGACACCGACCGAGGCCAGCACGTCGCCGAAGTAGCTCTCGTTGGCGTTGTGCGGGTAGCCGGCCCAGTCACGCGGACCGTTGGCGGCGATGCTGCTGTCGTTGAAATCAGCGCGGTAGGCGATTTCGGCGCGCACGGCGACGCGCTTGTCGAAGGTGGTCTGCAGACCGGCACCGACCTTGGCAGCGAAGTTGCCGTCCTTACGCTCGCCGGGCGAGTTCGGGCTCGGGAACGCGTTGAACTCCTCTTCCGAACGCTGATAGCCGACGCCGGCCAGCAGGTAGGGGTTCCAGCCACGGCCCTCGGAGATGAAGTGGTAGCGGAAGTCGATCGAGGCGCCGTACTGGCTCCAATTCAGGTCGGGGTTCGCACCCTCGACGCTGCTGTCGAAACCGGGGTTCTGATAGTTCAGTTCACCGTCGATCGACCAGTTCGGGCTGATGAAACGACCGAAACCGAGGGTAACGAACGGGGTGTCGTCGGTGCGGCGATCTTCGGCCTGGAAGTTGTAGCCGACGGAGCCGGTCAGATACCAGCGGTCGTCGAACTCCTGGGCATTGGCGGCCTGCACCAAGCCGAGGCCGCCGAGCAGCGCGGCGCAGAGGAGTTTCTTATTCATGTTGTATCAGCTCCTGTTCTAGGGGGAATGCGTCATGGCATCGGTTTGAGGCGTCAAACGCACACGCCTTGGTACATAGCCTAAAGTCAGCTGTGTGAAGGCGTCGTTAACACTAACCTAACGGTTGAAAGATTCCAACGGAACAACGCCTTACCGTTCATCCAGCCTTGGGCTACTGCGGGAACTTCCAACGGCGCGCATTGTCTGGATTCGGTGTCGGCGTGGCGTCAAGACGTCCTTAACGCTTACCTGGCCTCGAGCGCGGCGGCGTGTTCGGCAGCTGCCGCCCAGGGCGGCGAGCGGCCCAGTTCCTCGACCAGGAAATCCACGAATGCGCGGGTGCGCGGCGGGACGAGCCGGCGCTCGGGCATGACGGCATGGATACCGGTCGCGGGCGGAGCGTATCCCGGCAGCACGCGGATCAGTCGCCCCGCACGCAGATCATCGGCGACATGCCACACCGAATGCATCGCGATGCCCTCGCCTGCGAGCGCGGCATCGCGCAGGATCTCGCCGAGCGTGCTTTCCATGCGCCCTGACACCGCGACCTCGGTGCGGACGCCGTCGCGGTCGAGCAACGGCCACCGGTCCTGGCGCCCGCGGCTGCCGACCAGCAGCAGGCAGTCGTGATCGACCAGGTCGGCAGGCATGTGCGGGTGTCCGCGCCGGTGCAGGTAGTCGGGCGAGGCGACGAGCACGCGATCGTTGGCAGCGATCGGGCGTGCGACCAGTCGGGAGTCGTCCAGTTCGCCGATCCGGATCGCCAGGTCGAAGCCCGCCCGGACCAGGTCCACCAATTGGTCGCTCATGTGCACGCTCAGCCGCAGCTCGGGATGCCGGGCCAGAAATCGCGGCAGCAGCGGCGAGACGTGCTGGCGTCCGAACGAAGCCGACATCGTCACCCGCAACGTGCCGGCAATGCCCCGCCCGCCACTCTCGCGCAGGCCGGCGGCGAGGCTGTCGAGGTCGTCGACCAGCGCGCGCCCGCGCGAAGCCAGTGCGCGGCCCTCGGCAGTGGGGTGGAGCCGGCGTGTGGTCCGATGCAGCAGCCGCACGCCGAGCGTGCTCTCCAGGCGTTTCAGGCGCTGGCTGGCCACGGCCGGCGACAGGTCCAGGGCGCGCGCGGCCGCGCTGATCGACCCCAGATCGAGCACGCGCAGGAACAGGGCGATGTCGTCGAGCCGCGCCATCGATCTTCAATTTCCGATTGAAAGTACTTGTCGATCCTAAACCTGTTCCACCGGATCGTCGCTTTCGAGAATGGCCGCTCCCCCGCACCGATCGCGACCATGCCCCGCTCCTCCGCTCCCTCCTCCCGCACGCCAGCGGCCCTGTATGCACTGACCGCAGGCGCATTCGGCATCGGCACCACCGAGTTCGTGATCATGGGCCTGCTGCGCCAGGTCGCGGCCGATCTGCAGGTGAGCCTGCCCGCGGCTGGACTGCTGATCTCCGGTTATGCGCTGGGGGTGTTCGTCGGCGCACCGCTGCTCACGCTCGCGACTGACCGGCTGCCGCGCAAGGCGGTGCTGGTCGGCCTGATGGCGGTGTTCACGCTCGGCAACCTGGCCTGCGCGCTGGCGCCCGACTACGGCTGGCTGATGGCCGCGCGCGTGATCACCTCGCTCGCCCATGGCACCTTCTTCGGCGTCGGCGCGGTGGTCGCCGCAGGCCTGGTGCCGGCGGAGCGGCGCGCCCGCGCGATCTCGGTGATGTTCACCGGCCTGACTGTCGCCACCCTGCTCGGCGTGCCGGCCGGCGCGTGGCTGGGCCTGCATGCGGGATGGCGCGCCACGTTCTGGGCGGTCGCCGCGATCGGCGGACTGGCGACGCTCGTGATCGCGGCGCTGGTGCCAGCCGACCGCGCGACCGTTGCGTCCGGCAGCGTCCGTCGTGCGCTCGCGGCGGTGTCGCGGCCGCCGGTGGTGCTCGGCCTGCTGACGACGACGCTGGGGTATGCCGGCGTGTTCACGGTCTACACCTTCATCCAACCGGTCCTGGTGCAGGTGAGCGGCTTGTCCGATCGCGCGGTCTCGCCGGTGCTGCTGGTGTTCGGGGTCGGGATGATCGCCGGCAACCTGCTCGGCGGCCGCTTCGCCGACCGCGCACCGGCGGCGGCGATCCCGGCCACGCTGCTCGCGCTCGCCGCCGTGCTCGCGCTTCTCGGCGCCGCGATGCATCAGGCCCCGGCGATGGTGGTCGCCACCGGCCTGCTCGGTGTCGCCGCATTCGCGACCGTCGCGCCCCTGCAGGCCTGGGTGCTGCAGCGCGCCGGCGACGAAGGCCGCAACCTGGCCTCGAGCCTCAACATCGGCGCGTTCAACCTCGGCAACGCGGCGGGCGCCTGGCTCGGCGGCCTCGTCGTCGGCCATGGCGGGGGTCTGGAGCGGTTGGGCACGGCCGGGGCGCTGGTCACGCTGGCCGGTGTCGCCGTGTCGGCAATCGCGCTCCGACGTGCACGCTCAGCCGCCATCCAGCCGTGCTGATGCCCCCGCAACATCGCCCCTCGTGCTGCGGATCCGTCGCGGCCAGCCGCTGCCGGCCGGCAGTCGGCTGCATGCGACCCCCGCATTCGCCCCACCGGTCGATGACGCGCGGCGGTACCGGATCGTCGACGCGCTCGACGCGGTTGCCGCCGACGCCGGTCGCAGCGTGCCCCAGATCGCGCTGAACGGCCCGCTGCAGCGCCCCGGGGTCTCGACGGCGCGGCTGGGCGCGCGCAACGAGGCGCAACTGCGCGAGAACCTGGGCGCAGCCGGCTGGTCGCTGGACCCGATGCACGTCGCCCGGCTGGACGCCGCGAGCGCGGTGCCGGCGCCCTATCCCTACTACCCTTACTGGAACGGGCAGTTCGCCGAGCGCAGCCCGGCGCCAGTCCCCGCCCCCGATCAGGAGAGTCCCGCATGAAAGCCATCGCCACCACCCGTCCGCTGCCGATCGACGATCCGCACGCGCTGGTCGAACTCGACCTCGAGCTGCCAGCGCCCGGCCCGCAGGACCTGCGCGTGCGCATCGAAGCAGTTGCGGTCAATCCGGTCGACACCAAGCTGCGTCGGGCCCCGCTGCCGGAAGGTGCACCGCATCGCGTGCTGGGCTACGACGCGGCCGGCGTGGTCGAGGCGATCGGCGATCAGGTGACCGGATTCTCGATCGGCGACGCGGTCTATTACGCCGGCGATGTCACCCGACCGGGCAGCAACGCGCAGTTCCAAGTGGTCGATGCGCGGCTGGTGGCGCGCAAGCCCGGCACGCTGGACTTCGCGCAGGCCGCAGCCCTGCCGCTGACCGCGATCACCGCCTGGGAGCTGCTGTTCGAACGCATGCCCTATGCATTCGAAGACGGCGGCGCCGGCAGGACGCTGCTGGTGATCGCCGGCGCCGGCGGCGTGGGTTCGATCGCGATCCAGCTGGCCAAGTTGGCCGGTTTCACCGTGATCGCCACGGCCTCGCGCGAGGACAGCATCGCCTGGTGCCGGGACCTCGGCGCCGACCACGTGATCGATCACCGCCAGCCGCTGGCGCCGCAGTTGCAGGCGCTCGGCCACACCCAGGTCGACGCGGCGCTCAACCTCGCCGATACCGATCGCTACTGGGATGCGTTGGGCGAGCTGCTTGCGCCGCAGGGGCACGTCGGCCTGATCGTCGAACCAGCGGGCGCGCTGAAGATCGGCGACCCCTACAAAGCCAAGTGCATCGGCATCCATTGGGAATTCATGTTCGCGCGGCCGCGCTTCCGCACTGCCGACATGGATGCGCACGGGCGCATCCTGGCGCGCGTCGCCGCGCTCGTCGATGCTGGCCGACTGCGCGGCACCCTCGGCCGCACGCTCTCGCCGATCGGTGCCGACACGTTGCGCGAAGCGCACCGGCTGCTCGAATCGGGCGCGACCATCGGCAAGGTCGCCGTCGCCGGCTGGCGCTGATCGCAGGCCTCGCGCCACGCCGCAGGCGCCAGTGACCGGCCGGCCTTGTCCGGCCTGCTCGGCGTGCAACCGAGACGCCGCGGCGCTTGCGCCGCGGCGCCGGTCGCGGCACCCTGCGGCATCCATACGCCAGCGTATCCATGTCATGCCGCCAGTCATGGGCCAGCCCGCCGACTCCACGCTCTATCCGCACCTGCTCGCCCCGCTCGACCTGGGCTTTACGACGCTGCGCAACCGGGTGCTGATGGGCTCGATGCACACCGGGCTGGAGGATCGCGCCGCCGACTTCCCGAAGCTGGCGCGCTACTTCGCCGAGCGTGCCGAGGGCGGCGTGGCGCTGATCGTCACCGGCGGCTTCTCGCCCGACATCCCCGGCTGGCTCAAGCCGTTCGGCGGCAAGCTGTCGTGGCGATGGGAAACGCGGCGCCATCGCCCGGTCACCGACGCGGTGCACGCCCATGACGCGAAGATCTGCCTGCAGCTGCTGCATGCCGGCCGCTACGCCTACCACCCGCTGCAGGTCGCGCCGAGCCGCCTGAAAGCCCCGATCAACCCGTTCACGCCCCGGGCGCTGAGCGCACGCGGGGTCGAACGCACGATCGATGCCTACGCCCACGCCGCCAAGCTCGCGCGCGAGGCCGGCTACGACGGCGTCGAGATCATGGGCAGCGAGGGCTACCTGATCAACCAGTTCCTGAGCGCACGCACCAATCGCCGCCGGGACCGTTGGGGCGGCGATGTGCTGCAGCGCATGCGCTTTGCGACCGAGATCGTGCGCCGCGTGCGCGAGGCCGCCGGGCACGACTTCATCCTGATCTACCGCCTGTCGATGCTCGAACTGGTACCCGAGGGGTCGGGCTGGGACGAGATCGTGCAGCAGGCCCGCGCGATCGAGGCTGCCGGGGCAACGCTGCTCAACACCGGGATCGGCTGGCACGAGGCACGGGTGCCGACGATCGCCACCTCGGTCCCGCGCGCGGCCTTCGCCGGGGTGACCGCCAAGCTGCGCCCGTATGTGAAGCTGCCGCTGGTCGCGACCAACCGCATCAACATGCCCGATGTCGCCGAGCGCGTGCTCGCGGCCGGCGGCGCGGACATGGTCTCGATGGCACGGCCGCTGCTGGCCGATCCGCACTGGGTCGCCAAGGCGCGCGCCGGCACGCCTGCGCGCATCAATACCTGCATCGCCTGCAATCAGGCCTGCCTGGACCACGTGTTCGCGAACCGCACCGCCAGCTGCCTGGTCAATCCGCGGGCGTGCGCGGAGACCGAGCTCAACTACGTCCCGGCGGCCACGCCGCTGCGCATCGCGGTAGTCGGCGCCGGCCCGGCCGGGCTGGCCTGCGCGACCGTCGCCGCCCAGCGTGGCCATCGCGTGGTGCTGTTCGATGCGGCCGAGGCGATCGGCGGCCAGTTCAACCTGGCACGGCGCATTCCCGGCAAGGAGGAGTTCAACGAGACGCTGCGCTACTTCGGCCAGCGCATCGCCGAGACCGGGGTCGACCTGCGGCTCTCGACCCCGGTGACGGCGAGCGACCTCGCCGGCTTCGATGTCGTCGTGCTCGCGACCGGCGTACGCCCGCGCGCGATCGACATCCCCGGACACGACCATCCCAAGGTCGCCGGCTATGTCGACGTGCTCGAAGGTCGGATCGTGCCGGGCGCGCGGGTGGCGATCATCGGCGCTGGTGGCATCGGCTTCGATGTCGGCGAGTTCCTGGTCGAGGGCAACGGCACGCCGCCCAGCCTCGATCCGGCGGCGTGGATGCGCGAATGGGGCGTGGACCCGAGCTTCGAGCAACCAGGCGGGCTGGTCCCGGCCGCGCCGTCGCCGCCGGCGCGCGACGTCTGGTTGCTGCAGCGCAGTCCTGGCCGCCCGGGCGCCCGACTCGGCAAGACCACCGGCTGGATCCACCGCAGTACGCTCAAGGCCAAGGGCGTGCGGATGCTGGGCGGCGTCGCGTATCTGGGCGTCGATGACGACGGCCTGCGCATCCGAGTGGACGGCACCGAGCAGTTGCTGCCGGTCGACCACGTGGTGGTGTGCGCGGGCCAGGAGCCGCGACGGGACCTGCTCGACGCGCTGCAGGCGGCCGGCCGTGTCGTGCACCTGGTGGGCGGCGCGGACGTGGCCGCCGAGCTCGACGCCAAGCGCGCGATCGCCCAGGCGAGCGCGTTGGCAGCGCGTCTGTAGCGGCCCTTGGTGCGCGGGGCGCCGACATGCGCCCTCGACGCCTCCCAATCGCCGATGCTCGACTGCGCGGTGGGTGGTTGCTGCGGGATGGGCACCCGTGAGCGGACTGAATGCGGGCCTGTTCCGCACGACGCCCCCTGGCGAACCTGAACGAAAGTTCAGGAATATGGATCACAAGCAATACCGCTTCCGGCGGTGCTTGAAGCTGAATACGGCCCCGTTTCCGCCCTGTCCAGCCACAGATCGGCGATCGGCACCAGTGCCGCGTATTCACGTTCGATTCGAAAAACCACCGATACCGTGCCGCCAACTCGTTCCGCCCGCCTTGGCGGAACACCGGCCCGGCCGCGATCCCGCGGTTCGGAGCCCGGGCGAAAGCGCCATAGAGTCGCCGCCCTCCCCAAGACGCCATGCCGACGTCGCCGCCGCTCCTGCCTTCGGGCATCAGACGGCGCGACACGGCGCAACGGAGCAAGGAGTCAACGATGAAACTGGAATGGGTGATGTGGCTGGCCTCCGTGCTGCCACCGCCGGCCGCCGATTCGCTCTGTCTGAGCACGACGGTCTATCTCGAAGCCCGCGACCAGTCGGTCCGCGGACAGGAAGCCGTCGCCGAAGTCGCACTGCGCCGCCAGGAAAGCGGGCTGTGGGGCGAGTCGATGTGCGAGGTCGTCACCGCGCGCAAGCAGTTCGCACCGACCATCCTCTCGCCCCAGACCCGGCTGGCGAACACCAGCGCGTGGACCCGTGCGGTCAACGTCGCCCTCGCCTCGGAGCGCAACTGGTCGCTGCCGCGCGCCGAGCGCCGCGAGATCGTGCCCGGTGCGAGCCATTTCATGGCGCACGGCATCGCCGCCCCGGCATGGCGCCACGCGCCGCCGGTGGCGACGATCGGCGACCACACGTTCCTGCGCGTGCAGCGGCTGCGTCCCCAGCCTGCCGCTCCCGTGACGACGACCGCACGCGGCTGAGGTGTTCGGCAGCTCGCGCCGGGCGCATGATGGCCGCCCGTCCCGAGTCCGGAGGCTGCATGCTCACGCTCTACACCAAGCCCGGCGCCTGTTCGCTGGCCGACCACATCGCGCTGCGCTGGATCGGTGCACCGTTCGAGGTACGTGTCGTCGACGCGACGACAATGAAAGCGCCGCCGTTCCTGGCGCTCAATCCCGCCGGTGCGGTCCCGGTGCTGGTCGACGGCGACTGGGCGCTGACCCAGAACGCGGCGATCCTGAACTATCTGGCCGACCGCTTTCCGCAAGCCGGGCTGGGTGGAGATGGCACGCCAGAAGGACGGGCCGAGGTCAATCGCTGGCTCGGGCTGCTCAATGCCGACCTGCATCCTGCGTTCCACCCGCTGTTCGGCAGTACCAAGTACCTCGAAGATCCCGACGCGATCGACCGCACGCGCAAGCAGGCCATGGGGAAGGTCCGCGGCCTGTATGAACGCCTCGACGCGCAGCTGGCAGGCCGCGACTTCCTCGTCGGCGCTCGCTCGATCGCCGACCCCTACCTGTTCGTGACCCTGCAGTGGGCCAAGCGCCTGAAACTGGACCTGGGCGGCCTCGACCATCTGCACGCTTTCGATGCGCGGATGCTGGCCGATCCGGGCGTGCGCGCAGCGATGGCAGCCGAAGGCATCCTCTAGCCCCCGGCACGGCGCTGCCCGGCCTCAGCCGGGCAGCGTGTCGGCAGGCACGCGGACCGCGCCTTCCATCAACACGCGCGCCGAGCGCGACATGATCGCCCGGGCCACCGTCCAGCGGCCGTCGACCTGCACCGCTTCGGCACCGACCCGCAGCGTGCCCGACGGATGTCCGAAGCGCACCGACGTGCGCGCCCCGCCGCCGGCCGCGTCGCTGACCAGCGTGCCGGGAATCGCGGCCGCCGTGGCGATGGCGACGGCGGCCGTGCCCATCATCGCGTGATGCAGCTTGCCCATCGACAGCGCGCGCACCAGCAGGTCGATGTCCCCCGTGGCGATCGCCTTGCCGCTCGACACCACGTGATCGTGCGGCGGCGCCACGAATGCGACCTTCGGCGTGTGCTGGCGCTTGGACGCCTCGGCGAGATCGCCGATGAGCCCCATGCGCAGCGCGCCGTGCGCGCGGATCGTCTCGAACATCGCCAGCGCCTGCGCGTCGCCGTTGATCGCGTCCTGCAGTTCGCTGCCGGTGTAGCCGATCGCCGCGGCGTCGATGAAGATCGTCGGGATACCGACATTGATCATCGTCGCGCGCAGCGTCCCGACACCTGGCACTTCGAGGTCGTCGACGAGGTGGCCGGTCGGGAACATCGCACCGCCGCCGTCGCCTTCGTCGGCAGGATCGACGAACTCCAGCACGATCTCCGCGGCCGGGAACGTCACCCCGTCGAGTTCGAAATCGCCGGTCTCCTGCACCTGGCCCCCTGCCACCGGCACGTGGACCACGATGGTCTTGCCGATGTTGGCCTGCCACACGCGCACCGCGACGGTACCGTCCTGGGGGATGCGCGCAGGATCGACGAAGCCGTTGGCGATCGCGAACGGACCGACCGCCGTGCTCAGATTGCCGCAGTTGCCGCTCCAGTCGACGAACGCAGTGTCGATCGCCACCTGGCCGTACAGATAGTCGACGTCATGACCGGGCTGCGTGGACTTGGCGATGATCACGCACTTGCTGGTCGACGACGTGGCGCCGCCCATGCCGTCGGTGTGCTTGGCATACGGATCGGGAGACCCGATCACGCGCATCAGCAGCGCATCGCGCGCCGCGCCCGGCACCTGCGCCGCGGCCGGCAGGTCCTGGAGCCGGAAGAACACGCCCTTGGACGTGCCGCCGCGCATGTAGGTGGCGGGAATGCGGAGTTGCGGGGCATCGGTCATGTCATTCACTCGCTCTGCTTCTGTTGCCTCGCCCGCTCACGGGAAAGGAATCGGATTGCGCTTGTCTCCCCTCTCCCCTTGTGGGAGAGGAGCCGGGGAGAGGGGGGCGTCCCGCAACGCATTCCAAATCGCTTCGAACACCGACTCGGACGCTTGAGGATGTCGTCATTCCAGAAGCGCAGCACCTGGAAGCCCTGCTCATTCAACCACGCGTCGCGAACTGCGTCCTTCGGTGATTCGACGTGCTGTCCGCCATCGGCCTCGATGATCGGACGCGCACCGAAATGCACGAAGTCGACAACGTAAGGACCGATCGGCTGCTGGCGTCTGACCTTCTGTCCATCGAATCGGTGGGCGCGCAGATGACGCCAGAGCACGAGCTCGGCTCCGGTCATGTTTCGACGCAGCGTCTTGGCAAATGCGCGTTGATCCACTCCCCCGCTCCCCAACCCCTCTACCCCGGCGGGCACGTAGTCCCGCCAGGGGAGAGGGGCTCAGATCATGCGACCTTTGACGACTCCAAGAAATCCTGCGCGAAGCGCTGCAGCACGCCGCCGGCCTCGTAGATCGAGACTTCTTCGGCGGTGTCGAGACGACAGATCACCGGGACCGCGAGCTGCGTGCCGTCCTTGCGGTGGATCGCCAGGGTCAGCATCGCGCGCGGGGTGCGCTCGCCGATCACATCGAAGGTCTCGGTGCCATCGATGCCCAGCGTCAGGCGCGTGGTCCCGGGCTCGAATTCCAACGGCAGCACGCCCATGCCGATCAGGTTGGTGCGGTGGATGCGCTCGAAGCCTTCGGCCACGATCGCCTCCACACCGGCCAGGCGGACGCCCTTGGCGGCCCAGTCGCGCGAGCTGCCCTGACCGTAGTCGGCGCCGGCCACGATGATCAGCGGCTGGCGCCGCGCCATGTAGGTCTCGATCGCCTCCCACATGCGCACGACCTGGCCCTCGGGTTCGATCCGCGCCAGCGAGCCCTGCTTGACCTGGCCATCGACGACGGCCATCTCGTTGACCAGCTTGGGATTGGCGAAGGTCGCCCGCTGTGCGGTCAGGTGATCGCCGCGGTGGGTGGCGTAGGAATTGAAGTCCTCCTCCGGCACGCCCATCTTCGCCAGGTACTCGCCGGCCGCACTGCTGGCCAGGATGGCGTTGGACGGCGACAGGTGATCGGTGGTGATGTTGTCGCCCAGCACTGCGAGCGGACGCATGCCGCGCAGCGTGCGCTCGCCGGCCAATGCGCCTTCCCAGTACGGCGGGCGCCGGATGTAGGTGCTCATCGGCCGCCAGTCGTACAGCGGCGCGACGCGCTCGCCGGTATCGACGTGCAGCTTGAACATCGGGCCGTAGACGCTGCGGAACTGCTCGGGCTTGACGCTGGCCTTGACCACCGCGTCGATCTCCGCATCGGAGGGCCAGATGTCCTTGAGCGTGACCGCGTTGCCGTCGGCATCGATCCCCAGCACGTCCTGCTCGATGTCGAAGCGCACCGTACCGGCGATCGCATAGGCGATCACCAACGGCGGCGAGGCCAGGAACGCCTGCTTGGCGTAGGGATGGATGCGGCCGTCGAAGTTGCGGTTGCCGCTGAGCACCGCCGTGGCGTAGAGATCGCGGTCGATGATCTCCTGCTGGATCGCCGGGTCCAGCGCGCCGCTCATGCCGTTGCAGGTGGTGCAGGCGAACGCGACGATGCCAAAGCCCAGTTGCTCGAGTTCGGGCAGCAGGCCACTCTCGCGCAGATACAGCTCGACCGCCTTCGACCCGGGCGCCAGCGACGTCTTGACCCACGGCTTGCGCAGCAGACCGCGCGCGCTCGCGTTGCGCGCCAGCAGGCCGGCGGCGATCACGTTGCGCGGGTTGGAGGTGTTGGTGCAACTGGTGATCGCGGCGATGATCACCGCGCCATCGGGCATCGTGCCGTCGGAGGGCATCTCCCACGCGCCGGCGATGCCGCTGGCGACGAGGTCGCGGGTCGCGACCCGCTTGTGCGGATTCGAAGGGCCGGCCATGTTGCGCACGACGCTCGTCAGGTCGAAGTGCAGCGTACGCTCGTACTGCGCGCCGTCGAGCGCATCGGCCCAAAGGCCAGCTGCCTTGGCATAGGTCTCCACCAACTGCACCTGGGCGTCGTCGCGGCCGGTCAGGCGCAGATAGTCGAGCGTGTTGTCATCGATGAAGAACATCGCCGCGGTTGCGCCGTACTCGGGTGCCATGTTGGAGATCGTCGCGCGATCGCCGATGGTCAATGCGGCCGCGCCCGGGCCGCGGAACTCCAGATACGCGCCGACCACCTTCGACTTGCGCAGGAACTCGGTCAGCGCCAGCACCACGTCGGTCGCGGTGATGCCCGGACCGGGCCGACCCGCCAGCTCCACGCCGACGATCTCGGGCGTGCGCATCCACGACGCGCGCCCGAGCATCACGTTCTCCGCCTCCAGGCCGCCGACACCGATCGCGATGACTCCCAGCGCGTCGACATGCGGGGTGTGGCTGTCGGTGCCGACGCAGGTGTCGGGAAACGCGACGCCACGCCCATCCGCCGCATGCTGGGTGTAGATCACCGGCGACATCTTCTCCAGGTTGATCTGGTGCATGATCCCGTTGCCCGGCGGAATCACCTCGACGTTGCGGAACGCGCGCTTGGTCCAGTCGATGAAGTCGAAGCGGTCGGCATTGCGCCGATCCTCGATCGCCCGGTTCTTGGCGAACGCATCGGGATCGAAGCCGCCGCATTCCACTGCCAGCGAGTGGTCGACGATCAATTGCACCGGCACCACCGGATTGACCTTGGCCGGGTCGCCGCCCTGCTCGGCGATCGCATCGCGCAGACCGGCCAGGTCCACCAGCGCGGTCTGGCCGAGGATGTCGTGACAGACCACGCGCGCCGGATACCACGGGAAGTCGAGGTCGCGGCGCAGTTCGATCAGCTGCCGCAGCGCATCGTCGAGCAGCGCCGGATCGCAGCGCCGCACGAGGTTCTCGGCATGTACCCGAGCGGTGTAGGACATGCGGGCGTAGGCGCCGGGCGACAGCGCCTCGACCGCCTCGCGCGCGTCGAACCAGTCGAGGTCGGTACCGGGAAGGGGCTTGCGGTGCTGGCTGTTCATGGCTGGCTACTTCGAAGAAGGACGTTTGATGCCGAAGGCGGATGGGCGCTTACTTGCGCTCGGCCAGCGGCACGAACGGCTGGTCCTCCGGACCGGTGTAGTTGGCGCTGGGGCGGATGATCTTGCCGTCGATGCGCTGTTCGATGACGTGCGCACTCCAGCCGGCGGTGCGGGCGATGACGAACAGCGGGGTGAACATCGCCGTCGGCACGCCCATCATGTGGTAGCTCACCGCGCTGAACCAGTCGAGGTTGGGGAACATCTTCTTGATGTCCCACATCACCGTCTCCAGGCGCTCGGCGATGTCGTACATCTTGCGGCTGCCGACCTCGTCGGACAGTTCCCGCGCGACGTCCTTGATGACCACGTTGCGCGGATCGCTGACGGTGTAGACCGGGTGGCCGAAGCCGATGATCACTTCCTTCTTCTCCACGCGCGTGCGGATGTCGGCCTCGGCCTCGTCGGGCGTGTCGTAGCGCTTCTGCACTTCGAAGGCGACTTCGTTGGCACCGCCGTGCTTGGGACCGCGCAGCGCGCCGATGCCGCCGGCGATGCACGAATACAGGTCGCTGCCGGTGCCTGCGATCACGCGGCTGGCGAACGTCGAGGCATTGAATTCGTGCTCGGCGTAGAGGATCAGCGAGGTGTGCATCGCCCGGACCCACGACTCGCGCGGCGGGACGCCGTGCAGCAGATGCAGGAAGTGCCCGCCGATCGAGTCGTCATCGGTCTCCACGTCGATGACCCGGCCGTTGTGGCTCCAGTGGTACCAGTACAGCAGCATCGAGCCGAGGCTGGCCATCAGCTTGTCGGCGATGTCGCGCGCGCCCGGATGGTTGTGGTCTGCCGATTCGGGCAGCACGCAACCGAGCACCGACACGCCGGTGCGCATGACATCCATCGGATGCGCGGAGGGCGGCAGCTCTTCCAGCGCCGCCTTGACCGCCGCCGGCAGGCCGCGCAGCGACTTGAGCTTGGCCTTGTAGCCGCGCAGCTCGGCCTCGTTGGGCAGCTTGCCGTGGACCAGCAGATAGGCGATCTCTTCGAACTCGCTGGTGCGCGCGAGATCGAGAATGTCGTAGCCGCGGTAGTGCAGGTCGTTGCCGCTGCGGCCGACGGTGCACAGCGCGGTATTGCCGGCGGCGGTGCCGCTCAACGCGACGGACTTCTTCGGCTTGAAGCCGGGGGCGGTGGTGGCAGTGGTCTCGCTCATCTGGGATCTCCGGTGAATGCCTGGATGGAGTCGCGTGGAACCTGTTCAACGCCTGTTGCGCGCGCCAGCCGGCAAGCGCAGCAGGACATTGGGCAGGTACCTACTTATTTGCCGCGAACAGCGCGTCGAGCCTTTGTTCGAAGGCGTGGTAACCGATGCGCTCGTAAAGCTCCTCGCGGGTCTGCATCGCATCGACGACATTCTGCTGGTGGCCATCACGGCGCACGGCGGTATAGACCAGCTCGGCCGCCTTGTTGGCGGCGCGGAACGCCGACAGCGGGAACAACTGGATCGCCACCCCCGCCGATGCCAACTCGTCGCGGGTGAACAGCGGCGTCTTGCCGAACTCGGTGATATTGGCCAGCACCGGCACCTGCACCGCATCGACGAACCGGCGGTAGGTGTCGAGGTCATAGGCCGCCTCGGCGAAGATGCCATCGGCGCCAGCCTCCACGCAGGCGATTGCGCGTTCGATCGCGGCATCCACGCCGTCGACCTGGATCGCATCGGTGCGCGCGATCAGGAAGAAATCGGGATCGGTCTTGGCATCGGCCGCCGCCTTGACCCGATCGACCATTTCGCCCTGCGACACGATCTCCTTGCCCGGCCGATGGCCGCAGCGCTTGGCGCCCACCTGGTCCTCGATATGGCAGGCCGCAGCGCCAGCCTTGATCAGCGACTTGACCGTGCGCTCGATGTTGAAGGCGCTCGGCCCGAACCCGGTGTCGATGTCGACGAGCAACGGCAGATCGCAGACGTCGGTGATCCGGCGCACGTCGATCAGCACGTCCTCGAGCGTGTTGATGCCCAGGTCCGGCAGTCCCAGCGAACCGGCGGCGACGCCGCCGCCCGACAGATAGATCGCCTGGAACCCGGCGCGCTGGGCGAGCAGCGCATGGTTGGCGTTGATCGCGCCGATCACCTGCAACGGCGACTCGGCGGCGAGGGCGGCGCGGAACCGGGCGCCAGCGGACAGGGTGCTCATCGATGCGACTCCGGGACTGCGGTGTACCGCGATGACGCGCAATGTGTCACTGTACGAATGGTTGATCAATCTTGATCGAATCAATCAATACATCGGAATTCACAGTGAATGCGAACGATGGCGATCTGATGTCCGCCGCCGAGGCCTGCGCGGCACTCGGCATCAGCACCGCGACCCTGTACGCCTACGTCAGCCGCGGCCTGCTGGAATCGCGTCCGGGGCCGGACCATCGCAGCCGCGTCTATCTGCGCCAGGACGTGGAGCGCCTGCGCCAGCGCAAGCGCGCCGGGCGCGGCGCGGCCCGCGGCGCGGCACAGAGCCTCGACCGCGGCCTGCCGGTCATGGAGACGCGGATCTCGCTGATCCGGCCCGACAGCCCCTACTACCGCGGGCGTTCGGCGGTGGCGATGGTCGAGGCCGGGGCGACGCTCGAGGACACGGCGCGGCTGCTGTGGGACTGCGGCGACAGCGATCCGTTCGATGCCGCCGTCGACCCCTGGCCGGCGCGGGTCGCGACGATCGCCGGCGATGCCACCCTGCCGCCGATCGAACGCGCGATGGCGGTCCTGCCACTGCTCGCGCCCGACCTGCGCCACTCCCTGAGCGCCGCGCCTGCCGCCAAACGTGGCATCGCGGCGACGCTGCTGCGACAGAATGCGGCGCTGCTGGTCGCAGGCCCGCCCGATGCGCGGCCCGTCCACGTGGTGCTCGCCGAGGCCTGGCGCCCGGGCGATGCGGCCTTCGCGGATCTGGTCCGGACCACCCTGGTGCTGTGCGCAGATCACGAACTCAACGTCTCGGCCTTCGCCGCGCGCGTGGTCGCGTCCACCGGCGCGCACCTGCACGCGACGGTCTGCGCGGGTCTGGCCGCCCTGTCGGGACCGCGCCATGGCGGCGCGACCGCGCGTGCGCATGCGCTGATTCGGGAAGCCTGCGATGCGCCCTCGCCCGCCGGCTACATCGCCGAGCGCTGGCAGCGCGGCGACGACCTGCCCGGCTTCCACCACGTGCTCTATCCCGAGGGCGACCCGCGCGCGGCGCATGTGCTGGCGCGACTGCGCGCCACGCTCGGCGACACGCCGCGGATGCGTCAGGTCGAGACCGTCATCGCCGCGGCCGCCGAGACCAGCGGCCGACCGCCCAATATCGACGGCATGCTGGCGGCGATCTGCTTCGTCCACGACCTGCCGGCGACGCCGGCGCTGGCGATGTTCGCGGCCGGGCGGCTATCGGGCTGGCTGGCGCACGCGCTGGAACAGCAGGCGCTGGGCCGGCTGATCCGGCCCCGCGCGCGCTACACCGGCGTCGAGCCGGAGTGAGCGCGCGGCAGCCGGGGCTGGCCACGGCCGCGCGCCACGGGTCGCGTCGACGTCAACGCAAGGACGCGGCCACGCTTATCCGGCATCGGCGCCGCGCGCGAGCACCCGGCGCACCTCCTCCAGCGCGTTCGGGTCGTCCAGCGTCGACAGGTCGCCGGGGTCGCGTGATTCGGCCAGGGCCTGCAACGAGCGCCGCAGCAGCTTGCCCGAACGCGTCTTCGGCAGCGCACCGACCACGTACACCCGTGCGGGCCGCGCCACCGCGCCGAGCTGATCGGCGACCGTGCGCATCATCTCTCCGGCGGTGGCATGCTGGGCCTGGGGGTCGGACGCGGCCTGCTTGAGCGTCGCGAACACGATCGGCACCTGCCCCTTGATCTCGTCGGCCACGCCGATCACCGCAGCCTCGGCGACGGCCGGATGGCTGGCCACCGACTCCTCGATCTCGCGCGTGCCCAGGCGATGGCCGGCGACGTTGATGACGTCGTCGGTGCGCCCGAGGATGAAGGTGTAGCCGTCCTCGTCCTGGCTCGCCCAGTCCAACGAGCTGTAGACCAGCGCCTTGAAGTGCGAGAAGTAGCTCGACAAAAACCGCGCATCGTCGTTCCACACCGTGGTCATGCAGCCCGGCGGCAACGGCGGCTGGATCACCAGCACGCCCTTGGTGCCCGGCGGCACGCGCTCGCCGGTCGCCTCGTCGATCACGCGCAGGTCGTAGCCCGGTGTCGGCAGTCCGGGCGAGCCGAATTTCACCGGCTTCATCTCGACCCCGGGCATCAGCGCCAGAACCGGCCAGCCAGTCTCGGTCTGCCAGTAGTTGTCGATGATCGTCGTGTCGCCCAGGCCTGCGTTGATCCAGGTCGCGGTCGGCTCGTCGAGCGGCTCGCCGGCCAGAAACAGATACCGCAGCGCCGACAGGTCGTACTGGCGCAGGAACTTCGGGTCCTGCTTTTTCAGCACGCGGATCGCGGTCGGCGAGGAGAACATCGTGCGCACGCCATAGTCGGCGCAGATCTTCCACCAGATGCCGGCATCGGGTGCCGTCGGCAGGCCTTCGTAGAGGATCGCGGTGGCACCTGCGATCAGCGGGCCATAGACGTTGTAGGAGTGGCCGACCGCCCAGCCGACGTCGGAGGTCGAGAACATCGCCTGGCCCGGACGCACGTCGTAGATCGCCCACATCGACAGCGCCATCGCAACCGCGTAGCCGCCGACGTCGCGCTGCACGCCCTTGGGCTTGCCGGTCGTGCCCGAGGTGTAGAGCAGGTAACTGGGGTCGCTGGACTCCAGCCATTCGACCGGCACGTCGCTGCCGGCATGCGCGGCGCGCAGCGTGGCGTAGTCGACGTCGCGTCCCTCGACCCGCGACCCGCCGGGCGCAAGCCCGCGGTGGACGATCAGCACGCGCGGCGGCGGCGAGGTCGCTTGCGCCAGCGCCGCATCCACCAATGGCTTGTAGGGGATGACCTTGCCACCGCGGCTGCCGGCATCGGCCGCGATCAGCAGCGCGGGCTTGGCGTCGTCGATGCGCAGCGCCAGGTTGTGCGCGGCGAAGCCGCCGAAGACCACCGAATGCACCGCGCCGATCCGCGCGCAGGCGAGCATCGCGAACACCGCCTCGGCCATGTTGGGCATGTAGATCACCACGCGGTCGCCGCGCCCGACGCCGAGTGCGACCAGGACCGCGGCGAAGTCGACGACCTCGCGATGCAACTGGCGATAGCTGAGCTCGCGCGTTTGCCCCGTCTCGCTCGAGATCGCGACCAGCGCGAGGCGGTCGCCGCCGGTCTCGAGATGGCGGTCGACCGCGTTGTAGCAGAGATTGGTCAGGCCACCGACGAACCACTTGCGAAACGGCGGCTTGGAATCGTCGAGGATCCGCTCGGGCGCCTTGTGCCAGTGGATCGCCTGCGCCTGCTCGCCCCAGAACCCTTCAGGATCTTCGATGGAGCGGCGATGGAACTCGTCGTAACGCATGGCCCTGCCTTCGGATGGGAGGAGCCTGAAGGCTAGTCCGTGCGGTGCACCGACCGCGCTACGACGTTGGTCTAGTACGCGCGCGCATCAGGGCCTGGCGGCCGTCTGGCTCGCGCTGCGGCGGAGACGACAAGGCCGGCCCGAGGGCCGGCCTTGCGAGGCGAACGCGGTGCCGGTCAGCCCAGCAGGTGCGCAACGCCCGAACGCTCTTCCTCGAGCTCGGCCAGGGTCTTGTCGATGGCCTTCTGGCTGAAGTCGTCGATCGGCAGGTCGCGAACGATCGTGTACGCGCCGTTCTCGGTGGTCACCGGGAAGCCGAAGATCACGCCCTCGGGTATGCCGTACGAGCCGTCCGACGGGATGCCCATCGTGGTCCACTCGCCGTTCGAGCCGAGCACCCAGTCGCGCACGTGGTCGATGGCGGCATTGGCGGCCGACGCGGCCGACGACAGGCCACGCGCCTCGATGATCGCCGCGCCGCGCTTGCCGACCTGCGGGATGAAGGTGTCGGCGTTCCAGGCATCGTCGCCGATCTTGTCCTTCAGCGAGGCGCCGCCGACGGTCGCGAAGCGGTAGTCGGGGTACATGGTCGGGCTGTGGTTGCCCCAGACGATCAGCTTCTCGATCTCGCCCACGGCCACGCCGGCCTTGGTGGCGAGCTGGCTCAGCGCGCGGTTGTGGTCCAGGCGCAGCATCGCGGTGAAGTTCTTGGCCGGCAGGTCGGGGGCGGACTTCATCGCGATATAGGCGTTGGTGTTGGCCGGGTTGCCGACGACCAGCACCTTGACGTCGCGCGAGGCGACCTTGTTCAGCGCGGCGCCCTGCGCGGTGAAGATCTTGGCGTTTTCCAGCAGCAGGTCCTTGCGCTCCATGCCCGGGCCGCGCGGACGCGCACCGACCAGCAGCGCGATGTCGGCGTCCTTGAACGCGACCTCCGGATCGTCGGTCCCGACGGTACCGGCCAGCAGCGGGAACGCGCAGTCCTCCAGCTCCATGATCACGCCCTTGAGCGCGGCCTGCGCCTTGTCGATCGGCAGTTCGAGCAGCTGCAGGATCACCGGCTGGTCCTTGCCCAGCATCTCGCCGGCGGCGATCCGGAACAGCAGCGCATAGCCGATCTGGCCGGCTGCGCCGGTCACGGCAACACGGACGGGCTTCTTCATCGTCATTCCTCTCGTATCAAATCGAACGGTCACGTGGGTGGGGACGAACCGGGCGGCGGCGCCGTCGGCTCAGGTCAATTCCGCGAAGAACTCGCGGATGCGGGTCAGCCCGGGCACCAGTTGCGCCTCCGGGCAGGTATAGCTGATACGCAACGCCCGCGGCTCGCCGAAGGCCGAGCCGGGCACGCAGGCCACGCCCTTGGCCTGGAGCAGCGCATTGCACAGGTCGACATCGTTCTCGATGCGCGAGTCGCCATGCGACTTGCCGAACGCGACGCTGACATCGGGAAACACGTAGAACGCCCCGGCAGGCTTGGGGCACACGACGCCCGGAATCTGCGCCAGCGCGGCCATCACCACGTCGCGGCGCGCCTGGAATTCGGCGCACTTGGCCGTCGGCACATCCTGAGGGCCGGACAGCGCGGCGACCGCGGCCGCGGTCACGACCTCCGGCACGTTGGTGATGTGGTTGGAGTTCATCGTCGCAAAGGCGGTCGCCACGCGCTCGGGGCCGGCCAGCAGGCCGACGCGCCAGCCCGGCATGCCGTAGGTCTTGGACAACGAATCGACGAAGATCGTGCGCTCGCGCAGCTCGGGACGGGCCTGCACGAAGTGGTGATAGCCGATACCGTCGAACACCATCGCGTTGTAGATGTCGTCGGTGACGATCCAGGTGTCGGGATGGCGTGCGAGCACGTCCGCCAGCGCGGCGATCTCGGCCTGGCTGTAGACCATGCCGGTCGGATTGGATGGGTTGTTGAACAGGAAGACCTTGGGCCGCTGCGCCAGCGCGGCGTCGAGCTGGGCCGGGGTCAGCTTGTAGTCCTGCTCCGGCGGGCACGGCAGCAGCCGGATGTCGGCGCCGACGATCTGCGCGATGTCGAGATAGGTCGTCCAGTACGGCGTGGCGAACGCGAAACCATCGCCTTCGTCCAGCAGCACTTCGGCCAGCGTGTAGAGGATGTGCTTGGCGCCGATGCCGCTGGCGCAATGGGCGCGCGTATAGCCCGGCAGGCCGATCCGGTCGAGGTGGCCGATGAAGGCATCGAGCAGCGCATCGCCGCCGCGGTTGCTGCCGTACTGGCCGCTGTCGCGGTCGAGCGCGTCGCGCGCGGCGGCGTAAACGTGCGGGCCGGGCAGGAAGTTCGGCACGCCGATCGAGAAACTGATGATGTCCCGTCCCTCGGCCTTCAGACGCTTGGCCTTCTCGGCGACCTGCATGATGGCGCTGGGCTTGGCGCGACCGGTGCGCGCAGCGAGCTGGAGCATCGCACAACCTCGTTCGGGGAGGGCTGGCCGGCGGCTGGAGAGCGGTTTTTCCGGCGCGAAATGGTATCACGGCGCCCCGTCCCGGCCGCGCCACGTCGCCGCTCTGACCAAGGCGCGCGGGCGTCGGGAGGGAGACTGTTGGCGCCTACAGGTAGTCCAGCACGTCGCCCAGGTCGTAGTTCTCGTCGAAGTAGGCCTGCCACGTCGCATAGACCTCGCGCAGGCAGGCCGGCGTGGTGCAAGCGTCGAGTTGCTGGACCACCACCGCCGCGGTGCGGTCGCCGTCGGGGTAGCGCGCCGACAGTTCGACCAGTTGCGCATGCAGGTTGCGGTCGAGCGCGGCGAATTCGTCGTGGTTGCAGACGAGCGTCGCGCGCAGGCTGCCCTGCGCGGCGTCGGTCTCGCAGGCCACTGCCGGGACCTGGTCGGCCTGCGAGACGGCGAGCGTGATCTCCTGGCGATCGCGCGGGGTGAGGCGGCGCACGAAGCCCAGCTCCTCGGTCTGCCCCTGCGCCCAGGTCAGGCGCAGCGTGAAGCCGTCGCCGGCGGCCGGATCGCGCACTTTGCGCAGCGTGGCGGTCTCGCTGGCCCGGATGCGCGCGCGATGTGGAAGGCCAGTGTCTGATTGTCGAGATCCACGTCCTCGACGGTGCCGTCGAGCCAGGCACCGTCGCGCAGGATCCGCAGGCCGGAGCCCGCCTGGTACTCGATGGCGTAGACCGTCTGCGCATCATCGCCCTGCGCACTGCCGGTACGCCAGATGCCCTCCAGGCTCTGCTCGAAGGCCGGGTCCTGAGGCTGCGGCGCCACCGGAGACCCGGTGGACGGGGCCAGTTGCGCGCCGTCGGACGGGCGGTCGCATGCGACCAGGCCCAGCAGCAGGGCCGGCAGCAGCGCGAGGGATCGCAGGCGGACAGACGATGTCATGGCGTCCCTCGCAGCAGGCAGGCCGGCGATGCGCCGGCCTGCCGATTGCATCACGCCGCGAGGGTCTTGTTCCACTCCGCGACGCGATCGGCCTTGGCGGCCAGCGCGGCCTCGGCGTCGCCTTCGATCTTCACCGACTTGATGACGTCGCCCTGCTTGATCGCGTCCACCACGTCCAGGCCCTGGGTCACCTTGCCGAACACGGTGTGCTTGCCGTCCAGCCAGTCGGTCTTGATGTGGGTGATGAAGAACTGGCTGCCGTTGGTGTTGGGCCCAGCATTGGCCATCGACAGCACGCCGCGTTCATGCTTGACGCCGTTTTTCGTTTCATCTTCGAAACGATACCCCGGACCGCCGCGGCCCGAACCCTCGGGGCAGCCGCCCTGGACCATGAAATCGGCGATGACGCGGTGGAAGTTCAGCCCGTCGTAGAAGCCGCGCTTGGCCAGGTTGACGAAGTTGGCGACGGTCAGCGGGGCCTTGTCGGCGAACAGCTCGACCTGGATCTGGCCACGGTCGGTATCGAATACGGCGTGCAGGGACATCGGGAATCCTGGGTTGGGGTGGTCCGACAGGCTGGATGCGGCCCCAATGGCCGATTTCAAGCCGCCTGTCGCGCGCGGCGCGCGACAAGGTATGATAGCCGGCTTCCTCCACTGCCCTAGCGCGCCAGGTCCAAGCCAGGTGCGGCCTTGCCCATGTCTCTCGAACGCCTGCGCAACATCGCCATCGTCGCCCACGTCGACCACGGCAAGACCACCCTCGTCGACCAGCTGCTCAAGCAGTCGGGCACCCTGTCCGAACGCACCGTGCTCGCCGAGCGCGTGATGGACAGCAACGACCAGGAAAAGGAGCGTGGCATCACGATCCTGGCCAAGAACACCGCCATCAACTGGCAGGGCAACCGCATCAACATCGTCGACACCCCCGGGCACGCCGATTTTGGCGGCGAGGTCGAGCGCGTGCTGTCGATGGTCGACTCGGTGCTGATCCTGGTCGACGCGATGGACGGGCCGATGCCGCAGACGCGCTTCGTGACCCAGAAGGCGTTCGCGATGGGCTTCAAGCCGATCGTCGTCGTCAACAAGATCGACCGCCCCGGCGCACGCCCCGACTGGGTCATCGACCAGGTGTTCGACCTGTTCGACAAGCTCGGCGCGACCAACGAGCAGCTCGACTTCCCGATCGTCTACGCCTCGGCGCTGCACGGCTACGCCAGCCTGGACGACAGCGTCCGCTCGGGCGACATGACCCCGCTCTACGAGGCGATCATGCAGCACGTGCCGGCCCCCGATGTCGACATCGACGGCGCGTTCCAGATGCGCATCAGTCAGCTCGACTACAACAACTTCGTGGGCCTGATCGGCATCGGCCGCATCCAACGCGGCAAGCTGAAGAAGAACATGCCGGTGAGCGTCGTCGACCGCGAAGGCAAGAAGCGCCAGGGCAAGGTCGTGCAGGTGCTGGGCTTCCTGGGCCTGGAGCGCGTGGAGGTCGAGGAGGCGCAGGCCGGCGACATCGTCGCGATCGCCGGCGTGCAGGACCTGTCGATCTCCGACACCGTCTGCGCGCTCGACACCCCCGAGGCGCTGCCGGCGCTGACCGTCGACGAACCGACGATTTCGATGACCTTCCAGGTCAACAACTCGCCGTTCGCCGGCAGCAAGGAGCATAGCGGCGGCAAGTTCATCACCAGCCGCCAGATCCGCGAGCGCCTGGAGCGCGAGACGCTGCACAACGTCGCGCTGAAGGTCGAGGAGACTGCCGACGCCGACAAGTTCCTGGTCTCGGGCCGCGGCGAATTGCACCTGTCGGTGCTGATCGAGAACATGCGCCGCGAAGGCTACGAGCTGGCCGTGTCGCGCCCGGAAGTGATCATCAAGGAGATCGACGGCCAGCTGATGGAGCCGGTCGAGCAGCTCGTGGTGGACATCGAGGAGCAGCACCAGGGCGGCGTGATGGAAAAGCTCGGCACTCGCAAGGCCCAGCTCAAGAACATGGAGCCCGACGGCAAGGGCCGCGTGCGCCTGGACTACATGATCCCGGCGCGCGGCCTGATCGGTTTCCAGAACGAGTTCAAGACCCTGACCCAGGGCTCGGGCCTGCTGTTCCACGTCTTCGACCACTACGGCCCGAAGGAGACCGGCCCGATCGCCAAGCGCAACAACGGTGTGATGATCGCCAATGCGCCGGGCATGACGCCGGCCTACTCGCTCGGCCCGCTGGAAGAACGCGGCCGGCTGTTCGCGGCCGAAGGCGACAATGTCTACGAGGGCCAGTTGGTCGGCATCCACTCCAAGGACAACGACCTGACGGTCAACGTCATCAAGGGCAAGCCGCTGACCAACGTCCGCGCCTCGGGCAAGGACGACGCGATCAAGCTGACCCCGGCGCTGAAGTACTCGCTCGAGCAGGCTCTGGATTTCATCGAGGACGACGAGCTGGTCGAAGTCACCCCGAAGGAAATCCGGCTGCGCAAGAAGCTGCTGACCGAGAGCGACCGCAAGCGCGCCTCCCGCGCCGCGTGAGCCAGGCGCTGTTCCCGGGGTGGCGGCCCGGCGCCGGCGGTCGGGCGGCGCTCGCGACGCTGTCGCAACGCCTGCAGGAGGCGCGCCCATCGGGCGCGCCTTCTTTGCAACTGCGGCGCGCCGACCAGTGGCATGCCACGCTCTGCTTCATCGGCCACGACGTAGGCCATCTTGCGACGCCGGCACTGCTGGACGCGTTCGCAGCTGCCGCAGCCCGCATCCCGCCGCACACGCTCACCCTCCAGCGGCTCGTCTACTGGCGCCAGTCCGGCGCCGTCGTGGCCTTGCCGCACCGCTGCTTGGCCGTGCAGGCGCTGTGCGATGCGACGCGTGATGCGATCCGCCGCTGCGGCATCACGCCGGCGCAGGTGACGACCCAGCCGCACGTGACGATGGCCTATCTGCCGAAGGGACTCGACGCGCAGCCCTGGCTCGACGCCGTAGACTGCGACATCGGCTCGTTGACGGTCGACACCTTCGAACTGCTGTTCAATCCCGGCGGTCGCTACGAAGCGCTCGGCGGCTGGCCGCTGACCGGCGCCTCCCTGCCCCCGCCGCCTCGCCAGGACGCGCTGTTTTGATGGCCGACGACATCACACCTCCCCACAACGGCCTGCGTGCGATCGCCCTGTTCGAGGCCGGCAAGGGCACCATCGCCCTGGTCATCGCCGCCGGCCTCGCGGCGATCGGGCCCGACGCGCTGCAGCACCAGGTCGAACGCGTGCTCGCGCGCTTCGGCGCGGATGCCGATCGCTTCGGCATGGATCTGCTCGATGCAATCACACCGCAGACACTGCATATCGCGATTGCCGTCGCTTTGATCTACGCGGCCATGCGCCTGCTCGAAGGCTGGGGCCTGTGGTGGCACCGCGCCTGGGCGTCGTGGCTGGGCGTCATCGGCGCCGCCGCGTATCTGCCGTTCGAGATCTACGCGCTCTGGCACCACCCCGACTGGATGACCTGGGGCGTGTTCCTGCTCAATCTGCTGATCGTGCTTGTACTGGCGCGCGATCTGTACCGGCGACGCGCGGGCGGCTGAAGCAACCTCGCAGCGCGGACTGATTGCTGCGGCCGCGTCTCGCACTCGACTTCGGAAACAGCGTTGCGCCGGCCGGGGGTTACTCCTCGGCTCGGCAGCCATCCATGGCTGACTCGCCGCCGCGGGCCATCCATGGCCCGCTCTGCGCAACCCCCAGCCGGCACAACGCACTGCGGCTCGGGGATCATCCCTTCTTTCAAGCAAGCAATGCGCTCGTTCTTGACGAAAGCACGATCTGAAAGCCGTCGGCAGCGGACTGGCGGCCGGTGGTCGCGCCGAGCGCGCCATGGATGGCGCGCGCCCGAGTCAAGGCAGGGTGAGTGGGGATTACTTGCGCGGCACTGCCGCGCGCCCGCACGAACGCACGGCGCGCTGCGCCGGGCCGGGCCGCAAAGCGGCCTTGACCGAGGGAAAAACGGCTTCCGGCCGGCAGGCCGATGCCCGTCCAGAGCCGAGCCTGCTGGTCGGCAGTTGCCGCGAGTGTCTACGACTTCGTCGAAGTCGAATCCGATTTCTCGTCATTGAGCACGCCCCTCAGGGCGACTGACGATGACGCCCGAGGTGCTCTTCGGACGGCAACCGCCTCTCCTTTAGGGATGCCGCTCTACGCGGATACTGCACTCACGCAGCCGCCAACGCGACTCACCCCACCGCGCGGCCGACCTGTGCGCGCTTGCGCACGATCAGCATCGCCGTCTCCAACGCCTGCTCGTAGTTGAGTCTCGGATCGACCTGGCTCTTGTAGGCGCGCTCCAGATCGATCTCGGTCAGCGCACGCGCACCGCCCATGCACTCGGTGACGTCCTCACCGGTCAACTCCAGATGCACGCCGCCCAAGCGGGTGCCGGCCGCGGCGTGCAGATCGAACGCCTGCTCGATCTCGCTGCGGATGTTGTCGAACCGCCGGGTCTTGAAGCCGTTGCGGGTCGACTCGGTATTGCCGTGCATCGGGTCGCAGATCCACAGCACGCGGCGGCCGGAGCGCTGGACCGCGTCCAGCAACGCCGGCAAGCGCTCGGCGATCTTGGTCGCGCCCATGCGGTGGATCAGGCTCAGGCGCCCCGGCTCGTCGTCGGGATTGAGCAGGTCGATCAGGCGCAACAGCTCGTCCGGCGTCGAGGTCGGGCCGACCTTGACCCCGATCGGATTGCGCAAACCGCGGAAGTACTCGACGTGCGCGCCGTCGAGCGCTGCGGTGCGCACGCCGATCCACGGAAAATGCGTGCTGAGATTGAACCAGCCCCGCTGGCGCGGGACCTGGCGCGTCTGCGCCTCCTCGTAGGGCAGCAGCAGCGCTTCGTGCGAGGTGTAGAAATCGACGCGCTTGAGCGTGTGCACCTGGGTACCGGCCAGCGTTTCCATGAAACGCACCGCATCGCCCAGCCCCGAGACCATGCGCTGGTACTCCTCGGCCAGCGGCGAATGCCCCACCCAATCCAGCCCCCAGTACTCGGGGTGATGCAGGTCGGCGAAACCGCCGTCGATCAACGAGCGAACGAAGTTCATCGTCATCGCCGAGCGCGCATGCGCCTTGATCATGCGGCGCGGATCGGGCGTGCGCGCCTGCGCAGTGAATGCCGGCGCGTTGACCACGTCGCCGCGATAGCTCGGCAGGGCGACGCCATCGCGCACCTCGGTATCGGCCGAGCGCGGTTTGGCGTACTGGCCCGCGAACCGCCCGACCCGCACCACCGGCAGACGCATCCCGTGCACGAGCACCAGACTCATCTGCAGCAGCACCTTCAGGCGGTTGGAGATGATCTCCGAGGTGCAGTCGCCGAAGTGCTCGGCGCAATCGCCCCCCTGCAGCACGAAGCGCTGGCCGTCCTGCGCTTCGGCCAACTGCTGCTTCAGGCTCAGGATCTCCCAGGAGGTCACCAGCGGTGGCAACGCCCGCAGTTCGGCCTGCACTTCGCCCAGCGCCTCGGCATCGGGATAAACGGGCAGCTGCGCAGCGGGACGGCTGCGCCAGCTTTCGGGGGCCCATTCGTCGGGCAGGGTCACAGGGCGCAGGCTGCGTTCGGCGGAAGCGGGCATGGGAACATCCTCGTGCGAGCGCACATCATCGCAGTTTGCTGCGCCGCGTCAATTTCGGCCGCGCGCATGGGCGCCGCGGCGCGGGCGCCATGCGGCATACACCGCGACCGCACCCAGCAATACGAACCACAGCAGGCTCCAGGCGGGCATCGACAGACCGAGGAACGTCCAGTCGATCGTGCCGCAATCGCCGCTGCCGGTCAGCACTTTCTGGATCAGCGTCGGCGTGTCCATGGTCTGGCGCATGAAGGCAAACGGCGCACCGCAGGTCACGAAGCCCGGCGGATGCATCTGCAGCCAGACATGGCGCCCGGCGATGCCGATACCGACCGCGGCCGCCGCCAGGCCCAGCAGGCCGTAGATGCGGCGTCCGCCCTGCCCCTTGGGCGCATGCGCCCCGGCGACCAGCAGCACCAGGCCCAGCGCCGCGAACGCGATGCGCTGGAAGATGCACAACGGACACGGCTGCAATCCCCACTGCAGCTGCGAGTAGATCGCAAAGCCGATCAGCGCAAAGCAGGCAACACCGCCGGCGAGCATCAGGGTGCGGAACGACCAGCGCAGTGGATTCATGGAGATGGGCCAGGAAGGGACGTCGGCGATTATCCCGCCGCAGCGGCGAAAGCCAAAGGCCTGCTGCGCAAAGCGACGGGCCGTCGCCGCGCGAGCGCGCCCAAAACGCAGAAAACCCCGGCATGGCCGGGGCTTTCCAAACGGCAAGGACCGGGCGATGCCCGATCGGCCAGCCTTACTCGGCGGCGTCGGCCTGCGGGCGATCGACCAGCTCGACGTAGGCCATCGGCGCGTTGTCGCCGGCGCGGAAACCCGCCTTCAGGATGCGCAGGTAGCCACCCGGACGCGACTGATACCGCGGGCCCAGCGTCGTGAACAGGGTGCCGACCGCTTCCTTGTCGCGCAGACGCGCGAACGCGAGGCGGCGGTTGGCGACGCCGTCGACCTTGGCCAGCGTGATCAGCGGCTCTGCAACGCGACGCAGTTCCTTGGCCTTGGGCAGCGTGGTCTTGATCAGCTCGTTCTTGATCAGCGAGGCGGCCATGTTGCGGAACATCGCTTCGCGATGGGCGCTGGTACGGTTGAACTTGCGACCGGCTTTCTGGTGGCGCATGGGATGGATCCTTCAGTCAATGGTGGGTCGTTGGACATCGTTGTCGCCATCCTGGCGTTGTGACTTGGACTGCGGATGGTCCGAAGCCGGCAATCCGTCACCGGCGATCGCCGCGGGCCTCGAAGCCCGTCTGGCGATGTGCGAAAAGGCGCGTCCTTCGAGGACGCGCCTTTTCGCGTGTTGCATCAGCCAAGCATGCCGTGGCTGGAGACGCCGGCCGGCGGCCAGTTCTCGAGCTTCATGCCCAGGGCCAGGCCGCGCTGCGCGAGCACTTCCTTGATCTCGGTGAGCGACTTCTTGCCCAGGTTCGGCGTCTTGAGCAGCTCGACCTCGGTCTTCTGGATCAGGTCGCCGATGTAGTAGATGCTCTCGGCCTTGAGGCAGTTGGCCGAACGCACCGTCAGCTCCAGATCGTCGATCGGGCGCAGCAGGATCGGATCGACGCCCGGGGTCTGCGGCTTGGCGGCACCGCGGTCGCGGTGCGTGAAGTCGCCGAACACCGACAGCTGCTCGGTGAGGATGTCGGCGGCGGTGCGCACGGCTTCCTCGGCATCGATCGTGCCGTTGGTCTCGATGTCGATGACCAGCTTGTCGAGGTCGGTGCGCTGCTCGACGCGGGCGGCCTCGACCTCATAGGCGACGCGGCGGACCGGCGAGAACGACGCATCGAGCATCAGGCGACCGATCGCGCGGGTCTCCTCGTCGGGACGACGACGGGCGGCGGCCGGCTGGTAGCCGAAACCGCGCTCGATCTTCAGGCGCATGTTGATCGACGCATCCTTGGTCAGATGGCAGATCACGTGCTCGCCGTTGAGGATCTCGACGTTGTGGTCGGTCTTGATGTCGGCGGCGGTCACCACACCCGGGCCCGACTTCGACAGCGACAGCGTCGCGCTCTCGCCGGTGCCCATGCGGATCGCGACGTCCTTCAGGTTCAACAGGACTTCGAGCACGTCCTCCTGCAGGCCCTCGATGGTGCTGTACTCGTGCAGCACGCCGTCGATCTCGACTTCGGTGATCGCGAAGCCCGGAATCGACGACAGCAGCACGCGACGCAGGGCGTTGCCCAGCGTGTGCCCGTAACCGCGCTCCAGCGGCTCGATCACGACCTTTGCACGGTTGCCGGCAAGGCGTTCGATCTGCGGGCCACGGGGACGCAGTACCTGGTTGGCGGTAGCCGTCATGTTTGTGTGTCTCCTGGAGACCGTCCGCGCCGGGGGGCGCGGAGGCCTGAATGAATTACTTCGAGTACAGCTCGACGATCAGCGCTTCGTTGATGTCTGCCGGCAGGTCGCCACGGTCCGGCACGGCCTTGAACACGCCGCTGAACTTCTTCGAGTCGACCTCGACCCACGACGGCGACAGGTCCATCGACGAGGACACCGTCAGTGCTTCCTGGACGCGGAGCTGCTTCTGGGCCTTCTCCGACAGCGCGATCGCGTCGCCGGCCTTGACCTGGTACGACGGCAGATTGACCGGCTGGCCGTTGACCGTGACGCCGCGGTGCGACACCAGCTGGCGCGCGGCCGGGCGGGTGACGGCGAAGCCCATGCGGTAGACGACATTGTCCAGGCGGGTCTCGAGGAGCTGCAGCAGGTTTTCACCCGTGTTGCCCTTCTTGGTCGAGGCCTTCTTGTAGTAGTTGCGGAACTGACGCTCCAGCAGGCCGTAGATGCGCTTGACCTTCTGCTTCTCGCGCAGCTGGGTGGCGTAGTCGGACAGCTTGCCGCGACGGGTGTTGCCGGCGCCGTGCTGGCCGGGCTTCTGCTCGAGCTTGCACTTGGAATCCAACGCACGCGTCGGGCTCTTGAGCGACAGGTCGGCGCCTTCGCGGCGCGCGAGCTTACAGGTAGGACCGATATAACGAGCCATTTCTTGATCGCTCCTTTAGACGCGACGCTTCTTCGGCGGACGGCACCCGTTGTGCGGGATTGGCGTCACGTCGATGATGTTGATGATCTTGTAGCCCACGTTGTTGAGCGAACGCACGGCCGACTCACGACCCGGACCCGGGCCCTTGATGCGAACTTCCAGCGACTTGACGCCGTAGTCGAGCGCGGCCTTACCGGCCTTCTCGGCAGCCACCTGGGCTGCGAACGGGGTCGACTTGCGCGAACCGCGGAAGCCGGCACCGCCGGAGGTCGCCCACGAGAGCGCGTTGCCCTGGCGGTCGGTGATCGTGACGATCGTGTTGTTGAACGAAGCGTGGACATGCGCGATGCCGTCAGTGACGACGCGCTTGATCTTCTTCTTGGTCTTGGTTGCGGAGGGCTTGGCCATGAATAGGATTCCTTACTTCTTGATGGCCTTGCGCGGACCCTTGCGGGTACGGGCATTGGTCCGGGTGCGCTGGCCGCGCAGCGGCAGGCCGCGACGATGGCGCAGGCCGCGGTAGCACGACAGGTCCATCAGACGCTTGATCGCGATACCGATCTCACGACGCAGATCGCCCTCGACCACGTACTTGCCGACCTCGGCGCGCAGGCGCTCGACTTCCGGCTCCGACAGGTCGCGGATCTTGGTGGTGGCCTCGACGCCCGCGGATTCGCAGACCTTCTTCGACCGGGTACGGCCGATGCCGTAGATGCTCTGAAGCCCGACCCAGACATGCTTCTGGGCAGGCAGGTTCACGCCTGCAATACGCGCCATGCGCGGATCTCCAACTGTTGGGGCTGCCGGGGGTTCAATCCCGACAAAAGGGAACATGAAATGATAGCAAGGCCTCGGACCTTCTTGAAGTCGCGCCCCGACACAGCGGCTCGACCCGGCATGGGGAGTGTGCCCATGCTCCGGCGACGGTACCGGGGCGGCAACCGGGGACGACTCCCCGAACTGCCCCGCGCGCTACTCTGGCGTGCGGATCACCCTGCACCACTCGCGCCCGAGACCGCCGCGCGAGTCGCCCATCCTGGGTCCCGGCGCGTGTGTCCGGAACCCGTGCCCCGCCCTGCCGGGCGAGACGTGCGATGCCGGGGAGAGTCCCGGACCGCGAAGAATCTGTGCCAGCGCACGAAGCGCCGGCGGCAGCCAAGCAGCATACCACCAACCGGCGCCCACCGCACGCAGGCGGCGGGGCCGGGGTCCCATGCCGCCCCAGCCTGCGGGGCGACACCGGACTTCCAGACCTCAACGGGGGCGCGAGCCACCCTTGAGGTTGGCCTTCTTGAGCAGGCTTTCGTACTGGTGCGACATCAGATGCGACTGGACCTGGGCAATGAAATCCATCACCACGACCACGACGATCAGCAGCGACGTCCCGCCGAAGTGGAACGAACTGCCGAACTCGGCGCGCATGAACTCCGGCAGCAGACAGACCAGCACCAGATAGGCCGCGCCGACCGCGGTCAAACGGGTCAACACGCCGTCGATGTAGTCGGCCGTCGCCTTGCCCGGTCGGATCCCGGGAATCAGCGCGCCGGACTTCTTCAGGTTGTCGGCCGTTTCCTGCGAGTTGAACACCAGCGCGGTATAGAAGAACGCGAAACCGGCGATCAGGCCGCCGAACAGCAGCACGTACAGCGGCTCGCCGGGTGACATCGCCTGCGCCAGGCGCTGCAGCCAGGTCGCGGAGCCCGCCTCGCCGAACCAGGTCGAAACCGTCGCCGGGAACATGATGATCGAGGAGGCGAAGATCGCCGGGATCACGCCCGCCATGTTCAGCTTGAGCGGCAGGAACGAGGTCTGGTTCATATACGCATTGCGACCGCCCTGGCGGCGCGCGTAGTTGACCGTGATCCGGCGCTGGCCACGCTCGACGAACACCACGAAGAACGTCGCCGCCAGCACGACCGCCACCAGCAGGATCGCCGCGATCGGGCTCATGTCGCCATTGCGCAGCGACTCGATCGTGCCGAACACCGCACCCGGCAGGCCGGCAACGATGCCCGCGAAGATGATCAGCGACACGCCGTTGCCGATACCGCGCTCGGTGACCTGCTCGCCCAGCCAGACCAGGAACATGGTACCGGCGGTGAGCGCGACGATCGCGGTCAGCACAAAGCCCATGCCCGGGGAGTAGACGACCGGGATGCCGTTGTTGGCGCCCGAGCTCTGCAACGCCACCGCAATACCCGCCGACTGGAAGATCGCCAGCGGGATTGCACCGATGCGCGACCACTGGGTGATGCGGCGACGGCCCGACTCGCCTTCCTTCTGGATGGCCTTCAGGCTCGGCACCACCTGCACCAGCAGCTGCATGACGATGGACGCGGAGATGTACGGGATCACGTTCAGCGCGAACAGGCTGAAGCGCGACAGCGCACCACCGGAGAACATGTTGAACATGTCCACGATCGTGCCTTCCTGCTGCTCCATCAGCTGCAGCATGGCCTCGGGATTGACGCCCGGGACCGGGATGAAGCACCCGATGCGATAGACGATCAGGGCCCCGAGCACGAACAGCAGGCGCTGGCGGAGCTCGGTGAACTTACCGAGCCCGGCGCCAACCCCGCCCATTGCGCTGCCGCTCCGCGACATCGGCGATTACTCCTCGACCTTGCCGCCAGCCGCTTCGATCGCCGCACGGGCGCCAGCGGTGGCCAGCAGGCCCTTGAAGGTCAGCGCCTTGCCGATCTCGCCGTTCTTGACGATCTTGGCGCGCTTGGCGGTCGCCGGCACCAGCTTGGCGGCACGCAGCGCGGCGAAATCGACCGTACCTTCGAGCTTTTCGAGCTGGTACAGGAAGACCTCGGCGGTGTCGTTCTTCAGGCGCGAACGGAAGCCGACCTTCGGCAGGCGCTTGCGCAGCGGCATCTGGCCGCCTTCGAAGCCGGCCTTGATCTTGCCCTTGCCCGAACGCGCGAACGAACCCTTGTGGCCGCGGCCGGCGGTCTTGCCGAGGCCCGAGCCGATACCGCGACCGACGCGGGTGCGCTCGGTGCGGGCGCCCGGTGCGGGCTTGAGAGTGTTGAGCTTCATGTGATTACTCCTCGACCCGAACCAGATAGTGGACCTTGTTGATCAGGCCACGGACCTGCGGGCTGTCCTTCAGTTCGCGCACGTCGTTGAGCTTGCTCAGGCCCAGCGCCTTGACCGACAGACGGTGCTTGGCCTGCGAGCCGCGCAGCCCCTTCACCAGGCGCACCTTGACGGTGCCGCCAGCGGCTTCGTTCTTAGCCATGGGTGATGTCCTCCAGCTTCTTGCCGCGCTTGGCCGCGATCTGCGCCGGCGAATGCATCTCCGACAGGCCGCGAATCGTCGCGCGCACCAGGTTGATCGGATTGCGCGAACCCACCGCCTTGGCCAGCACGTCCTTCACGCCGACCGCCTCGAGCACGGCGCGCATCGCGCCACCGGCGATCACGCCGGTACCCTCGGAGGCAGGCTGCATGAACACGTTCGCCGCACCGTGGCGCGACTTGACCGTGTGCCACAGCGTGCTGCCGTTGAGATCGACCGACTTCTGGTTCTTGCGGGCCTGCTCCATCGACTTCTGGATCGCGACCGGCACTTCGCGCGCCTTGCCGTAGCCAAAACCGACCTTGCCGTTGCCGTCGCCGACGACCGTCAGCGCGGTGAACGTGAACTGGCGACCGCCCTTGACGGTCTTGCTGACGCGGTTGACCGTGATCAGCTTCTCGATCATGCCGTCGTCGAGCTCTTCGCGGTCGCGATTACGGTCGCGCCCGCGGTTATCCCTTTCGTTTGCCATCTTGGATGCCTGTATTGGAGAAATGATGTACGGCTTAGGCCGCTTGGCGTTGTGGTCTGGTGCGGTGGAACGCGGACGCGGCACAGAAGGCCGCGGGCGTCCGACACATCGCGTGCCGGCGCGTCAGGCGACGCCGCGCATCAGGCGCGGCGCCGACAGCTTGGATCAGAACTGCAGGCCGCCCTCGCGCGCAGCATCGGCCAGCGCCTTGATGCGACCGTGGTAGCGGTAGCCCGAACGATCGAACGCGACGCGCTCGATGCCCGCAGCCTTGGCCTTCTCGGCGATGGCACGGCCGACCTTGGCTGCAGCGTCGGCGTTCTTGCCGTTCTTCAGACCCTCGCGGACATCGCTCTGGGTCGTGCTGGCCGAAGCCAGGACCTTCGAGCCGTCCGAATTGAACAGCTGGGCGTAGATGTGCTGGCCGGTGCGCAGCACCGACAGGCGCGGCACGCCCAGTTCGCGGATGCGCGCACGGGTCGACTTGGCGCGACGCAGGCGGGCGGTGTTCTTGATGCTCATGATGGTGACCTCGTGGAAGCGGATCGGCCTGGACACAGAAGTCGGGCTTGGGGCGTGGGAAAACGCGGCGGGGCAGGCGCGCACCTGACGGTGCCTGGCGTGCAGCCGGATTTTCCCATACCGATTCCCGGCCTTTACGCCTTCTTGGCTTCCTTACGGATGATGGTTTCGTCGGAGTACTTCACACCCTTGCCCTTGTAGGGCTCCGGCGGACGGAATCCACGGATCTTCGCCGCGACCTGGCCGACCATCTGCTTGTCCGCGCCCTGGACCAGGATCTCGGTCTGGGTGGGGGTGCTGAGGGTGATGCCTTCGGGCGCCTGGAACACGACCGGATGCGAGAACCCGAGCGAGAGGTTCAGGTCCTTGCCCTGGACCGCGGCACGGTAACCGACGCCGACGAGCTCGAGCTTGCGCTCGAAACCTTCGGACACGCCGTGGACCATGTTGGCGACGATCGCGCGCAGGGTCCCGGTCAGGGCGATCTGCGACGGGTCGGCGGCCGACAGCAGCGCAGTGCCGTCTTCGACCTTGACCTCGATGGACGCCGGCTTGGCGAGCGACAGTGTGCCCTTCGGGCCCTTGACGCTGACCAGCTCGGGCTGGATGTTGAGTTCGACGCCCTTGGGCAGGGCGATGGGCTTCTTGGCGACGCGGGACATTGTGCGCTTACTCCCTTAGGCCACGAAGCACAGGACTTCACCGCCGACGCCCTGCTGGCGCGCCTGCGCATCGGTCATGATGCCCTTCGAGGTGGAGATGATGGCGATGCCGAGCCCGTTGAGGACCTTGGGCAGCGCATCCTTGCCGCGGTACTGACGCAGGCCCGAACGCGAGAAGCGCTGCAGGCGCTCGATCACCGGGCGGCCTTCGTAGTACTTGAGGACGATCTCGAGCTCGGCCTTGGCGCCGTTCTCGGTCACGCGGAAATCGCCGATATACCCCTCGTCCTTGAGGACGGTGGCAATGGCGACCTTGATCTTGGACGACGGCATCTTCACCGTCTGCTTGCCGACCGCTGCCGCATTCTTGATGCGGACCAGCATGTCGGCGATGGGATCAGTCATGCTCATGATGATTACCTTCTGAGTGCACCGATATCCGCTTTCGCGAATTCTAGTTTTGAACCGACCGGTGGCCCGGCCGGGGTACAGCGTGAGGGGCGGTATTGTACAGGCCCGGCGCCGGAACGCCAGACCCGTACCCCGCCCGCTCGATTACCAGCTGGCCTTGCGCAGGCCCGGCACGTCGCCGCGCATCGTGGCTTCGCGCAGCTTGTTGCGGCCCAGGCCGAACTTGCTGTACACGCCACGCGGGCGGCCCGTGAGGGCGCAACGGTTGACCTGGCGCGAGGGCGAGGAGTCGCGCGGCAGCTTCTGCAGCTTGGTCGCGGCCTCGATCTTCTCCTCGTAGCTCGCGGTCTGGCTGCTGATGATCTTCTTCAGCGCCGCACGCTTCTCGGCATGCTGCTTGGCCAGCTTGGTCCGCTTGACCTCGCGGTTGACCATGGACGTCTTTGCCATGTGCTTTCCTCAGTTGCGGAACGGGAAGCGGAAGGCTTCGAGCAGTGCCTTGGCTTCTTCGTTGGTGCGTGCGGTGGTGGTGATGGCGATATCCATGCCGCGGATCGCGTCGACCTGGTCGAAGTCGATTTCCGGGAAGATGATCTGTTCCTTCACGCCCATGTTGTAGTTGCCGCGGCCATCGAACGAACGGCCCGACACGCCACGGAAGTCGCGCACGCGCGGCAGCGAGACGTTCACCAGACGGTCGAGGAACTCGTACATCCGGTTGCGGCGCAGCGTGACCTTGCAACCGATCGGCCAGCCGTCGCGGATCTTGAACGAGGCGACCGACACGCGCGACTTGGTCACCAGCGGCTTCTGGCCGCTGATCTTGGCCATGTCGGCAGTGGCGTTCTCGAGCACCTTCTTGTTCGCGGCCGCTTCGCCCACGCCCATGTTGAGCGTGATCTTGGTCAGGCGCGGGACCTGCATGATGTTGTCGTAACCGAACTGCTCCATGAGCTTCGGCACCACTTCATCCTTGTAGAACTGTTCCAGACGGGTCGTCATTTTGAGCATCCTCAGGCGTCGAGCGCCTCACCGCTCGAGCGGAACACGCGCAGCGTGCGTCCATCCTCGAGCTTCTTGGTTCCGATGCGCTCGCCCTTGCCGGTGGCAGGGTTGAACGGCATCACGTTCGAAGCGTGGATCGGAGCTTCGCGCTCGATCACGCCACCGGCCTGGCCGGCTTGCGGATTGGGCTTGGTGTGACGCTTGACGAGGTTGACGTTGGAGACGACGACCTTGTCGCCGACCACGCGCACCACATCGCCGCGCTTGCCCTTGTCCTTGCCGGCGATCACGATGACGTGGTCGCCCTTCTTGATTCGATTGGCCATGTTCGTGTTCTCTCCGCTCAGAGCACTTCGGGAGCGAGCGACACGATCTTCATGAACTTCTCGGAACGAAGCTCACGGGTCACGGGCCCGAAGATGCGGGTGCCGATCGGCTCCTGCTTGTTGTTGAGCAACACCGCGGCGTTGCCATCGAAGCGGATCAGCGAACCGTCGGGACGGCGCACACCCTTGCGGGTACGCACCACGACGGCGTCGTAGACTTCGCCCTTCTTGACCTTGCCGCGCGGAATCGCTTCCTTCACGGACACCTTGATGATGTCGCCGATCGCGGCGTAGCGGCGCTTGGAGCCGCCGAGCACCTTGATGCACATCACTTCCTTGGCACCGCTGTTGTCGGCCACATCGAGGTGGCTCTGCATCTGGATCATTTCGAGCTCCTCGTTATTCGGCCGCGCGCGCGACGATTTCCGTCACACGCCAGTTCTTGGTCTTGGACATCGGCGCGATCTCGACGACCTTCACCAGATCGCCTTCCTGGCAGGCGTTCTCGGCGTCGTGGGCGTGGAGCTTGGTCGAACGCTTGATGTACTTGCCGTACAGGGCGTGCTTGACCTGACGCTCGACCAGCACCGTGACGGTCTTGTCCATCTTGTTGCTGACCACGCGGCCCTGGACCGTGCGCTGCTTCTTCTCGGTATTCATGGTCGGGTCCTTACTTCTTCTGGCCGATCAGGGTGTTGACGCGCGCAATCTCGCGGCGCACCCGACGGGCTTCGTGCGTCTTGGTCAGCTGACCGGTCGCCTTCTGCATGCGGAGCGAGAAACGCTCCTTGTGCAGCTCGAGCAGATGCGACTGCAGCTCTTCTGCCGACTTCTCGCGGAGTTCCTTGGTCGTAGCCATCAGCGCACCGTCCGGGTCACGAATTGGGTGGTGACCGAAAGCTTGGCGGCAGCCAGGCGGAACGCTTCGCGTGCCACCGTCTCCTCGACGCCCTCGATCTCGTAGATCATGCGGCCGGGCTGGATCTGGGCGACCCAGTACTCCACGCCGCCCTTGCCCGAGCCCATTCGGACTTCGATCGGCTTCTTTGTGATCGGCTTGTCCGGGAACACGCGGATCCACATCTTGCCGCCGCGCTTGACGTGACGGCTGATGGTCCGGCGACCGGCTTCGATCTGACGCGCGGTCAGCTGGCCGGTCGCGGTGGCCCGCAGGCCGTACTCGCCGAAGCTGACGGCGTTGCCGCTCCACGACAGGCCTTCGTTACGGCCCTTGTGCATCTTGCGGTATTTGGTTCGCTTGGGTTGCAGCATGATTAGTCCCTCGCCTCGCGTTCACGACGCGGACCACGGCGCTCGCGGTCTCCGCGGTCACCACGCTCGCCGCGCGGCGTGTCGTCCTGCTTCTCCTGGCCGACCTGGGAGAAATCGAAGATCTCGCCCTTGTAGATCCAGGTCTTGATGCCGATGATCCCGTAGGTCGTCTTGGCCTCGGCGAAGCCGTAGTCGACGTCGGCGCGCAGCGTGTGCAGCGGCACGCGACCTTCGCGGTACCACTCCGAACGTGCGATCTCGGCGCCGTTGAGGCGGCCGGCGACGTTGACCTTGATGCCCAGCGCACCCAGGCGCATCGCATTGCCGACCGCACGCTTCATCGCGCGACGGAACATGATGCGGCGCTCGAGCTGCTGCGCGATCGACTCGGCGACCAGCTGCGCGTCGAGCTCCGGCTTGCGGACCTCGGTCACGTTGATGTGCGCCGGAACGCCCATCATCTGGCTCACGTCCTTGCGCAGCTTCTCGATGTCCTCGCCGCGCTTGCCGATCACCACGCCCGGACGGGCGGTGTGGATCGTCACGCGCGCGGTCTTGGCCGGACGCTCGATCAGGATCTTGCTGATGCCGGCCTGCGCCAGGCGCTTGCGCAGCATCTCGCGGACCTTCAGGTCGGCGGCCAGGTACTCGGCGTATTCCTTCTTGCCGGCGTACCACTTGGAGTTCCAGTCCTTGGCGATGCCCAGGCGGATACCGGTGGGATGAACTTTATGACCCATTTACTTGCCCTCTCCCACGACGACGGTGATGTGGCTGGTGCGCTTGAGGATGCGGGTACCGCGTCCCTTTGCGCGCGCCATGAAGCGCTTCAGCGTCGGACCTTCGTCGACCGTGATGGTGGCGATCTTCAGCTCGTCGACATCGGCGCCGGCATTGTTCTCGGCGTTGGCGATGGCCGACTCGACGACCTTCTTGATCAGGTGCGCGGCCTTCTTGTCCGAGAACTTCAGCAGGCCGACGGCGCGCTCGACCGGCAGACCGCGGACCTGGTCGGCGACCAGGCGGGCCTTCTGGGGCGAGATGCGCGCGGTCCGCAGGATCGCGGTGCGCTTGTTGACCTCGGTGCGAGCGCGCTTCTGCTCTTCGAGGCGGGCTTTCGTTGCCTTGTCCATTGTGCGCTCCTTACCTGCCCGACTTCTTGTCGCCGCCGTGACCCTTGAACGTCCGGGTCAGGGCGAACTCGCCGAGCTTGTGGCCAACCATGTTCTCGTTGACGAGCACCGGAATGTGGTTCTTGCCGTTGTGGATGGCGATCGTGAAGCCGACCATTTCCGGCAGGACCATCGAGCGGCGCGACCAGGTCTTGATCGGCTTCTTGGTGTTGGTGCCGGCGGCCTCGACCTTCTTGATGAGGTGGTGGTCGACGAACGGACCCTTCTTGAGTGAACGTGCCATGGTCTATCAGCTCCTACGGTCGCGCACGATGAACTGCTGCGTCCGCTTGTTATGGCGGGTCTTGTAACCCTTGGTCGGCACGCCCCACGGGGTGACCGGGTGCGGGTTGCCTTGTCCGGCGCGGGCCTCACCACCGCCGTGCGGATGGTCGACCGGGTTCATCGCCGCACCGCGGACGGTGGGCTTGACGCCGCGCCAGCGCTTGGCGCCGGCCTTGCCGAGCTTCTCGAGGCTGTGCTCGTCGTTGCTGACCTCGCCGATCGTGGCGCGGCACTCCGACGGCACCCGACGCACTTCGCCCGAACGCAGGCGCACCGTCGCGTAGACGCCCTCACGGGCGATCAGCTGGACGGCAGCACCGGCGGCACGCGCGATCTGCGCGCCCTTGCCGGGCTTCATCTCGATGCAGTGGATCGTCGAGCCGACCGGGATGTTGCGCAGCGGCAGCGTGTTGCCGGTCTTGATCGGCGCGTCGGAACCCGCGATCACCTGATCGCCGGCCTTCAGGCCCTTGGGGGCGATGATGTAGCGGCGCTCACCGTCGACGTACACCAGCAGCGCGATGTGCGCGGTGCGGTTGGGGTCGTACTCGATGCGCTCCACGCGCGCCGGAATGCCTTCCTTGTCGCGCTTGAAGTCAACGATGCGGTAGTGCTGCTTGTGACCGCCGCCGATGTGGCGGGTGGTGATCCGGCCGTGGTGGTTGCGACCACCCGACTTGCTCTTCTTCTCGACCAGCGCGGCGTGCGGCGCACCCTTGTGCAGCTCGGGGTGCACGACGCGGACCGCGGAGCGGCGACCGGCGGACGTGGGCTTGAATTTCATCAATGGCATCGGGGCTTCCTCAGACCTTCGCGTTCATGACGTCGATCGACTGGCCATCGGCCAGCTTCACGTAGGCCTTGCGCCAGTCGCCGCGGCTGCCCTGGCGCTGACGGAAGGACTTGTTCTTGCCCTTCACGTTGACGACGTTGACCGCCTCGACCTTGACGTCGAACAGCTTCTCGACCGCGGCCTTGATGTCGGCCTTGGTGGCGACCGTCGACACTTCGAACGCGTACTGGTTGGACAGTTCCTGCAGGCGCGCGGTCTTCTCGGACACGCGCGGCGCACGGATCACTTCATAGAGCTTGGCGTCGTTCATGCCAGCCACTCCTCGATCTTCTTCACCGCATCGGTGGTGATCAGCACGGAATCGGCGCCGACCAGCGCGACCGGATCCAGGCCCTGCACGTCGCGGATCTCGACGTACGGCAGGTTGCGTGCCGACAGGTACAGGTGCTCGGACGCGTCTTCGGTCACGATCAGCGGACGCTTGCCCAGGTCGAATTCCTTGAGCTTGGCGATCATGCCGCTGGTCTTGGTCTCGGTCAGGTCGAACGTCTCGACGATCGTCAGACGGCCTTGACGGTTGAGCTCGGACAGGATCGCCGACATCGCCGCGCGGTACATCTTGCGGTTGACCTTCTGCTCGAAGCTGCGCGGCTTGGCCGCGAAGGTCACGCCACCGCCGACGAAGATCGGAGCGGTCAGGGCGCCGTGACGTGCACCGCCGCCCTTCTGCTTCTTCGACTTCTTGGTCGTGCCGCTGACTTCCGAACGGGTCTTCTGGGCCTTGGTGCCGGCGCGGCCGGCGTTGCGATAGGCGACGACGACCTGGTGAACCAGATCCTCGCTGAAATCGCGGCCGAACACGGCGTCGGAGACCGACAGCTTGCTGCTGCTGTTGTTGATTGCGAGTTCCATCGTGCTACTCCTTATGCCTTGCTCGACGGACGCACGATCACGTCGCCGCCCGGCGCGCCCGGCACGGCGCCCTTGACCGCGATCAGGCCGCGCTCGGCGTCGACCTTGACGATCTGCAGGCGCTGCGTCGTCTGGACGTCGGCACCCATGTGGCCCGACATCTTCTTGCCCGGGAACACGCGGCCCGGCGTCTGGCGCTGGCCCAGCGAACCGGGCTGGCGGTGCGACAGCGAGTTACCGTGCGTGGCGTCGCCCATCTTGAAGTTCCAGCGCTTGATCGTGCCCTGGAAGCCCTTGCCCTTGGTGACGCCCTGGACGTCGACGAGCTGGCCCACTTCGAAGATGTCGGCGCGGATCTCGCCGCCGACGCTGAAGTCGGCGATCTTGTCGTCGGCCACGCGCAGCTCCCACAGGCCACGGCCGGCTTCGACCTTCGCCTTGGCGAGGTGACCGGTTTCGGGCTTGTTGACCAGCACGGCACGCTTGCTGCCGGCGGTGACCTGCACGGCGCTGTAGCCGTCGGTCTCGGGGGTCTTCACCTGGGTGATACGGTTGGGGGTGGCTTCGATCAGCGTCACCGGCACGGACTTGCCGTCTTCGGTGAACACGCGGCTCATGCCGGCCTTACGGCCGACGATGCCCAACGAATGAATCTTCGCGGTCATGGTGGCGGCCCTCAGGTCAGCTTGATCTGGACGTCGACGCCAGCCGCGAGCTCGAGCTTCATCAGCGCGTCCACGGTCTTGTCGTTGGGGTCGACGATATCGAGCACGCGCTTGTGCGTGCGGGTCTCGTACTGGTCACGCGCATCCTTGTCGACGTGCGGCGACGTGAGGATGGTGTAACGCTCGATCTTGGTCGGCAGCGGGATGGGGCCGCGCACCTGGGCGCCTGTCCGCTTCGCGGTTTCGACGATCTCGCTGGCCGAACGGTCGATCAGACGATGATCGAACGCCTTGAGGCGGATCCGGATCTTTTGGTCCGTCATGACGGAAATATCCTTCGTTAAAAGAGCGACGGGCCCGCGGCTGGGTGCGCGGAACCCCTGTGAAATCGTGGCTGACCGGAGCATTCACCCGCGCCCCGGGGCCTTTCCCTGGAAAAACGAAAGGCAGATCGGTCGCCCGATCCGCCCAGACCTGGAATTGCAGACGCAATAACCCGCTCCATCCCATCGTGCTCCGAAGACCTTCGGAACGGGTGGAGCGCAGCCTCGCGACATTTCCGTGTCTGGCGAAGACGAGGGCATCCTGCACCTCATTTCGCAATGTCGCGGGCTGGCGTGGATCAGCCAACCCGCGAGGGTCTTGCATTCTAGCGGGTACCGCAGGGCCGGCGCAAGCCCCTGCCCTGCGAAAACCGGAACGGACCGGAGGACCGGTCCGCTCGCTTGCGTCCAAGCCCAACGCGTGGGCTATCGGCTTACTTGATGATCTTGGCCACGACACCGGCGCCGACGGTCCGGCCGCCTTCGCGGATCGCGAAGCGCAGGCCTTCGTCCATCGCCACCGGGTTGATCAGCGTGACCACCATCTTCACGTTGTCGCCCGGCATCACCATCTCGGTGCCTTCCGGCAGCTCGACCGCACCGGTGATGTCGGTGGTGCGGAAGTAGAACTGCGGACGGTAGCCCTTGAAGAACGGCGTGTGACGGCCGCCTTCGTCCTTCGACAGCACGTACACCTCGGCCTCGAAGTCGGTGTGCGGCTTGATCGAACCCGGCTTGGCCAGCACCTGGCCACGCTCGACGTCGTCACGCTTGGTGCCGCGCAGCAGCAGACCGGCATTGTCGCCCGCCTGGCCCTGATCGAGCAGCTTGCGGAACATCTCCACGCCCGTGACGGTCGTCTTCTGCACCGGACGGATACCGACGATCTCGATTTCGTCGCCGACCTTGATGATGCCGCGCTCGATACGGCCCGTGACCACCGTGCCGCGACCCGAGATCGAGAACACGTCCTCGACCGGCATCAGGAACGCCTTGTCGATGTCGCGCTCCGGCTCCGGAATCCAGGTGTCCAGCGCCTCGACCAGCTTCAGGATCGCAGGCACGCCGATCTCCGACTGGTCGCCTTCCAGCGCCAGGCGCGCCGAACCCGAGATGATCGGGGTGTCGTCGCCCGGGAACTCGTACTTGCTCAGCAGCTCGCGCACTTCCATCTCGACCAGCTCGAGCAACTCGGCGTCGTCCACCATGTCGGCCTTGTTCAGGAACACGACGATGTACGGCACGCCGACCTGACGCGACAGCAGGATGTGCTCGCGCGTCTGCGGCATCGGGCCGTCAGCGGCCGAGCACACCAGGATCGCGCCGTCCATCTGCGCCGCACCGGTGATCATGTTCTTGACGTAGTCCGCGTGGCCCGGGCAGTCGACGTGCGCGTAGTGGCGCGTCGGGCTCTCGTATTCCACGTGCGCGGTCGAGATCGTGATGCCGCGCGCCTTCTCTTCGGGCGCCGCATCGATCGAGGAGTAATCCTTGAACTCGCCGCCGAAACGCTCGGCGCCGATCTTCGTCAGCGCCGCCGTCAGCGTCGTCTTGCCGTGGTCGACGTGACCAATCGTGCCGACATTGACGTGCGGCTTGGTGCGCTCGAACTTACCCTTTGCCATGGCTGCCTTGTCTCGCTGAACGTTTGTGAATTGACTGCCTTAATGAAAAGTCCGGCCATGAATGGCCGGGCTCTTCGCGGAAGGATCCGCATATATGGTGCTCACGAAAGGAATCGAACCTTCGACCTCCTCCTTACCAAGGAGGTGCTCTACCGACTGAGCTACGTGAGCAACGATTTCAACCTCTGGATGCGGCCGGAGCCGTCAATGGAGCGGGAGACGGGGATCGAACCCGCACCATCAGCTTGGAAGGCTGAGGTTCTACCATTGAACTACTCCCGCACCGGGATCCAGCCTGCCGCACAACCTGTCGCACTGCTTGTTCGTTCCACCGGACTGCAAGATGGTGGAGGGAGGTGGATTCGAACCACCGAAGGCGTAAGCCAGCAGATTTACAGTCTGCCCCCGTTGGCCGCTTGGGTATCCCTCCGGCGATTTCGCGTTGCCGGTGAAAACAGCCCGCGATTTTGGGGCCAGTTTCCCTTCCTGTCAACGTCGCGATGCGATGGAGCCAGGCTGCCCCGCCCCGGTACCTGCGGTACGCGATGGCGGGGCGCGCATAGTACCGGTCAACGCGCCGGCGCGCCATCCTCTACGGCCACATCGTCGCGCCCGATCGCGACATGCGGCACGCCATCGGCACCGATCCAGCCCCGATACATGCCTTCGGTATTGAACGGCATGACGACGTGGCCGGTGGCATCGAGCGCGATCGCACCGCCATTGCCGCCCATCGCCGGGATCTCCCGGTCGATCACCGCGGCGGCCGCCTCGTCGATGCTCTCGCCCAACAGCCCGACGCGACTGCAGATCGCATGCGCGGCGGCGCTGCGGATGTAGAACTCGCCCCAGCCGGTGCCCGAGACCGCACACCGCGCATCGGCCCAGGTCCCGGCACCGATCACCGGCGCATCGCCCACCCGCCCCCAGCGCTTGTCGGTCATGCCGCCGGTCGAGGTCGCCGCGGCCAGCGCACCGCGCGCGTCGAGCGCGACCGCGCCGACGGTTCCGAAGTAGCGCAGCGGGTCATCGGCGACGACGCTCGCCGCGCGCTCGGCCGCCGCCCCTTCGGCGCGGGCCTTCTGCAACTGCTGCCAGCGCTTCTCGGTCCGGAACCAGGCCGGATCGATCAGTTCGACGCCCTGCGACTGCGCGAACGCTTCGGCGCCTTCGCCGATCAGCATCACGTGTGGCGAGTCCTCCATGACCCGACGCGCGAGCTGGATCGGATTGCGGATCCGTCGCACGCCCGCGACCGCGCCCGCGGCGCGCGTGGCACCGTCCATCAGCGAGGCGTCGAGCTCGTTGCGCCCCTCGTGGGTGAACACCGCGCCACGGCCGGCGTTGAACGCCGGATCGTCCTCGAGCACGGTGACCGCCGCGACCACCGCATCGAGCGCCGGCCGCCCCTCGCGCAGCAAGGCGTGGCCGGTGCGCAGCGCCAGGGTCAACGCCGCGCGCGCCGACGCTTCTTCCTCGGGCGTCAGGTTGCCGCGCACGACGCCGGCGCCGCCGTGGATCGCCAGCACCGGACCGGCGACAGCAGGGGCCGGGGCCGCGTCGGACGCGGCGGCCAGGGAGGGGGCGATGGCCGCGCTCGACAGCAGGAGGCAGGCGGACAGGGCAAGTGCGCGCATTGGGATTCCGGTGGTGTGACGAAACCCCGAGTGTAGGCGCGACACGCCGCCGGGACGTACCGAGCCGACATGCGACGCGGCGCGGCCCTCGCGCTCGGACGCGCCGCGACGCCAGAAGCGCCAAAGGCGCCCCGAAGGACGCCTTTGGCGAGATCGCCGCCGCGGACTCACATCGTGGAGTTCACACGCGAGAGCCCACGCAGCAGCGATCACACATTGAAGCGGAAGTGCATCACATCGCCATCCTTGACGATGTACTCCTTGCCTTCCAGGCGCCACTTGCCGGCCTCCTTGGCACCCGATTCGCCGCCGTAGCGGATGAAGTCGTCGTAGCCGACGACCTCGGCGCGGATGAAGCCTTTCTCGAAGTCGGTATGGATGACCGCCGCGGCCTGCGGCGCGGTCGCACCGATCTTCACCGTCCAGGCCCGCACTTCCTTGACGCCGGCAGTGAAGTAGGTCTGCAACGCCAGCAGGCCGTAGGCGGCGCGGATCACCCGGTTCAGGCCTGGCTCGTCGAGCCCGAGATCGGCCAGGAACGCATCACGGTCGGCGTCGTCGAGCTGCGACAGCTCCTCTTCGATCGCTGCCGACACCGGCACAACCTCGGCGCCCTCGCCCACCGCGCGCGCGCGCACCGCGTCGAGGTGCGGATTGTTCTCGAAGCCATCCTCGAGCACGTTGGCGATGTACAGCACCGGCTTGGCCGTGAGCAGGAACAGATCGCGGATCGCTGCGCGGTCGTCGTCCGACAGCTTGAGCGACCGTACCGGCTGACCGTCGGCCAGCCCCTTGTGCACGCGGCCGAGCACCTCGGCGCGGACCTTCGCCTCCTTGTCGCCGGTCTTGGCCGAACGCTCGGCGCGCTGCAGCGCGCGCTCGACCGAATCGAGATCGGCCAGCGCCAGTTCGGTATCGATCGTCTCGATGTCGGCGATCGGATCGACCTTGTTGTTGACGTGGATGACGTCCGGGTTCTCGAAGCAGCGCACGACGTGCGTGATCGCATCGACCTCGCGGATGTGCGACAGGAACTTGTTGCCCAGGCCCTCGCCGCTGGCCGCGCCGGCGACCAGCCCGGCGATGTCGACAAACTCGACCGCCGTTGGCAGCACCTTCTGCGGCTTGACGATCGTCGCCAGCGCGTTCAGGCGCAGATCCGGTACCGGCACGATGCCGACGTTCGGCTCGATCGTGCAGAACGGAAAGTTGGCCGCAGCGATACCCGCCTTGGTCAGCGCATTGAAGAGAGTCGACTTGCCGACGTTCGGCAGGCCGACGATGCCGCATTTGATGCCCATGGCGCGTCCGTGATTCGTGATTCGTAATTCGTGATTGGGGATTCGAACAAGCCGGCGCATGCCGCGACGAATCGCCAATCACCAATTACGGCTTCGCCGTATGCAGCCGCGTCATCGCGTCCATGACATTGCCCGCCAGCGCGAGCGGCAGTGCGTCGATCGCGTCGTCCACGGCGCGGCCGATCAGGATGTCGTCCTCGACGCTCGGTCGGCCCAGCACCCAGGGCGTGACCTTGTCGCGGTGGCCGGGATGGCCGATGCCGATACGCAGGCGATGGAACCGACCGTGCCCCAGCAGCCGCATCGTGTCGCGCAGGCCGTTCTGGCCACCATGCCCGCCGTCGAACTTGAGCCGGGCCACACCGGGCGGCAGATCGAGTTCGTCATGGGCGATCAGCGTGCACTCGGGATCGATCTTCCAGAAGCGCTGCGCGGCCAGCACCGATTTGCCGCTCAGGTTCATGAAGGTCGCCGGCTTCAGCAGCCGCACGTCATGACCGCCGATCCGCACCCGCGCGGTCTCGCCGAACAGCTTGGCATCGATGCCGAAGGCCTCGCCGGCACGTGCGGCGAGCTCGTCGACGACGCGGAACCCGGCGTTGTGCCGGGTCCGCGCGTACTCGGGACCGGGATTGCCCAGCCCCACGATCAATTGCAGACCGGTCGTCATTGCAACGCCGCCTGGACGCGCGCGCCGACGGGCGCACGCGTCCTGGACGGAATCACTCGTCCTTCGCGGCCTTGGTCGCCGGCACGTCGGCCGATGCGCCCTCGCCCTCTTCCGGCTCGGCTTCGACGCGACCGTGCTTGGCGACGACGACGGCCACATCGTGATCGGGACCCAGCGCCAGCTCGGGAATCTCCACACCCTTGGGCAGCTTCAGCGCCGAGAGGTGGATGATGTCGCCGACAGCCAGATCGGCCAGGTCGACCTCGATCGAGGACGGCAGGTCCTTGGGCAGGCAGGTCACGGTGACTTCGGTGAGCTCGTGCATGACGATCACGTCGGCCGCCTTGCCGGCCGGCGAGGTCTCCTCGTTGAGGAAGTGCAGCTGCACCGCCGTCTTGATCACCTCGTTGTCGTTCACGCGCTGGAAGTCCAGGTGCAGGATCTGCTGCTTGAACGGGTGACGCTGCATGTCGCGCAGCAGCACCTTCTGGACGTCGCCGTTGAGGCTCAGGTCGAGGATCGACGCGTAGAACCACTCGTGCTGGCTGGCGAGCCAGACATCGTTGTGGCTGAGCTTGATGCTCACCGGTGCGAGGTCGCCGCCGTAGACGACGGCAGGCACTTCACCGGCGTGACGGAGGCGGCGGCTCGCACCCTTCCCCTCGTCCTCGCGGCGCTGCACCTTGATTTCATGCGTGGTAGCCATGTTGGTGTTCACTTTTTCTAGGTTGGAACCGCCTCGCGGCGGTGATGCGTCTCGTCCGCGACCAGACGAGACGTTGCAGCAGGTCAGTCGACGTAGAGCGAACTGACCGACTCGCCGAACGCGATCCGGCGGATCGTCTCGGCGAGCAGTTCGGCGACGCTGAGCTGGCGGATGCGCGCGCAGTTGCGCGCAGCCTCCGACAGCGGAATGGTGTCGGTGACGACCATTTCGTCGAGTTGGGACTTGTTGATGTTGTCGATCGCAGCCCCCGACAGCACCGCGTGCGTGCAGTAGGCGACGACCTTGATGGCCCCCTGCGCCTTGAGCGCGGCGGCGGCGGCGCACAGCGTACCGGCGGTATCGACGATGTCGTCGACCAGCACGCAGGTCTTGCCCTGCACGTCGCCGATGATGTTCATCACCGTGGCGACGTTCGCACGCGGACGGCGCTTGTCGATGATCGCCAGCTCCGCATCGTCCAGGCGCTTGGCGATCGCGCGCGCGCGCACCACGCCCCCGACGTCCGGGGACACGACGATCAGGTTGTCGGTGCCGTGTGCGCGCCAGATGTCGGCCAGCAGCAACGGCGAGGCATAGACGTTGTCGACCGGGATGTCGAAAAACCCCTGGATCTGGTCGGCGTGCAGGTCGACCGTCAGCACGCGATCGGCGCCGGCAGCGGTGATGATGCGCGCGGCGACCTTGGCAGTGATCGGCACACGGCTCGAACGCAGCCGGCGGTCCTGGCGCGAGTAGCCGAAGTACGGAATCACCGCGGTGACGCTCGAGACCGATGCGCGCTTGAGCGCGTCGATGAGCACCAGCAGCTCCATCAGGTTCTCGGCCGAGGGTGCGCAGGTGGGCTGCAGGACGAACACGTCCTGGCGGCGCACGGTTTCCTCGATCTCGACCTGCACCTCGCCGTCGGAGAACGTGGACACCAGCGCCCGCCCCTGGCGCACGCCCAACTCGCGACAGACGGACTTGGCGAGCGGGCGATTGGCGTTGCCCGAGAAGATCAGGAGATTGCGTTCTTCTTTCATGTCGGAGATTCCGCGTCGCTCTGACCGAGCGGATGGAAGGACCGCGCACGCACGCGCGCACGGGCATGGCAGGGGCGGCAGGATTCGAACCTGCGAATGCCGGGATCAAAACCCGGTGCCTTAACCACTTGGCGACGCCCCTATGGCGAACAGGACTGGAGATCGGGGATCAGGAATCGGGCAGGCACCAGGCCCTCCAGATCTCCAATCCCTAACTCCGGATCTCCATTTCCAGTGCGTCGAGCAGCGGCGAGCGGGCGGCACCGGCGACGACGCGGGTCTGAACCCGCGATGCGACCTGCGCCTGGGCGGCCTCGGCGGATTCGCGGGTCGCGAATTCGACGAAGCAGCCGCTGCCCGTCCCGGTCAGGCGCGGCGTGCCGATCGTTGCGAGCGCAGCAAACACCGCCTCGACGGCAGGTTCGCGGCGCCGCAGGACCGGCTCGAACGCGTTGCCGAGCGATGCACCTGAAACGAAGTCGACCATTGTCGCGGGCTGGGCATTTCGCGTCAATTCAGGGGCCTGGAACAGACCCGCGGTGTTCACGTGCACGCCGGGGTCGGCGAGCAGATACCAGGCTGGCTCGAGCGCCACCGGCGTCAACGTCTCACCCACCCCCTCGGCCCAGGCATTGCGCCCGCGGACGAAGACCGGCACGTCGGCCCCCAGCGCCAGCCCCAGCGCGGCCAGCCGATCCTCGCCCACGCCGGTGTCCCACAGCCGGTCGAGCGCACGCAGCACAGTCGCTGCATCGGACGATCCGCCGCCCAGCCCTGCACCCGTGGGGATTTGCTTTTCGACGGCGATATCGACGCCTTGCGTGCAATTGGCCGCACGTTGTAGCGATCGCGCCGCGCGCACAACGAGATCATCGTCCTCCGACAGACCCGGGACCGAGGCACCGATCCGGCGGACCTGGCCATCGTCTCGCAGCCGCAGGCGCACCGTGTCGCCCCAGTCGAGCATCCGGAACACCGTCTGCAAGGCGTGGTAGCCGTCTGCGCGCCGGGCGGTGATCCGCAGGAACAGATTGAGCTTGGCCGGAGCCGGCCAACTGGACCAGCCGGCCTCGTCCCGCGGGGTCATGGCGTCACGGGCGCTGCCGGCGCGACGTCGGGAAGCGTCCAGGCATCGACCACCAGCCGCACCCGCGCAGTGCCGCGCGCGGCATTCACGCGGGTCGGCAGCGCCAGCGCCCCGGCAGTCTCGGGTTGCCATTCCAGGTAGTCGATCGTCCAGCCGTCCTGGTGCAGCCGTGCCAGCCGCCCCGCGGCGTCGTAGTCGACCTGGGCCTCGCCCGACAGTGCGGCGTCAGCGCGCGCGCCGGCCGCCCAGGCGGCCATTGCCGCCACCGGGATCTCGAAGCCGGTGGTCTCCCACAGCAGTTGCCCGACATCGGCACGTTCGTGCGGGCCGCCGTCCAGGCCGTCGATCCGCGCGCCTTCCGGCCCGCCCTGCAGTTGCCAGCTCTGGCGCGTGACCGGCGCACTGAGCACGACGCGATAGCGCGCGCCCTGCTGCTGCCACTCGATGCGGCCACTGCCGCCATCGCGACCGTTGGACATCGCGACGCGCCCGGCGAAGCCGAACTCGGACAGGGCGCGCACTGCCGCCTCACGCGCGGCGAGCCGGGCATCGGCCGCCGCCCGCGCGTCGGCGTCGAGCCGCACGACCTCGGCGGGCGGCCGGACCGGAACGCTGGTGCAGGCCGACAGCGCGACCATCGCCGCGAGCATCGCCATCCCACGCCAGCGCCTCATGCGCCGGTGACTTCCAGCGCACGCAGCAGCGACCGGTTCTCCGGGTCGATGGCGCGCGCCTCCTCGAAGTACTTGCGGGCCTCATCGCGGCGCCCCTTCGCCCACAACACCTGGGCGATATGCGCAGCGACTTCCGCGTCCTTCATCATCGAATAGGCCCGGCGCAGCTCCACCAGCGCCTCGGCATTGCGCCCCAGCCGGTGCAGCACCCAGCCGTAGCTGTCGACGATCGCGGCGTTGTCGGGCTCGGCCACGCGCGCGCGGTCGATCAGTTCCAGCGCCTCGGTGTAACGGGTGGTGCGGTCGGCCAGCGTGTAACCCAGCGCATTGAGCGCGGCCACGTTCTCCGGCTCGGCCACCAGCAACCGGCGCAGGTCGGCCTCGGCGCGCGGAATGTCGTCTCGGCGCTCCCACATCAGGGCGCGTGCGTAAAGCAGGGCCGGGTCGTCGGGCATCGCCGACAGCCCGCGGTTGTAGGCATCGAGCTCGGCCGGATCGTCGGCCGACTGGCGCAGCTCGGCTTCCAGCAGGTAGGCGCTGCGGCGGAACTCGTCATCGGCAGCGCCGTCGGCCTGCAGCGCGCGCAAGCGCGCCCAGGCTTCGTCCCGGCGCCCCAACTCGTGCAATACCCGGGCGCCGCGCAGCCTGGCCTGGAAGCGTTCTTCGCCGCCCGGCACCGCGTCGTACCACTCCAGCGCCTGATCGTACTGTTCGAGGTACTCGGCCATCTGCCCCAGCAGCAGGCGCTGCGCGGGATTGGGCGCCAGCGCCACGGCCTTGACCTCCTCGTACAGCGCCCCCAGCCGCGTCTTGTCCTGGGCGCGGGCGAGCAGCGAGGCCCGCAGCACATAGGTGCGCCCGTCCTGCGGCCCGTTGGCCAGCGTGGCTTCGGCGGCGTCGAGATCGCCCATCGCCTCGTACTCGCTTGCGATCGCCAGACGCAGGTCGGGCGCGGCCAGCGCCGCCTCGGCCATCGCCGCCAGCGCCGCGCGGGCCTCGTCGGTACGACCGGATTCGCGTAGTTGGCTGGCCCGCAGCAGTGCGACCCGCGGCTCGCCAGGGAAGCGCGCGACGATGTTGTCGAGAACACGTTCGGTCAAGTCGGGACGATCGAGGCGCTGGGCCAAACCGCCGAACGCCATCCATGCCTGCAACTCATCGGGAATCGCGCCGTCGGCGACGATCCGCTCAAGCAACCGCGCCGCCTGCTGCGGGTCGCGGCCGCCGCCCGACAACACCGTAAAGGCATGGCGCCAGCCGGTGGGATCACCACTGCGCAACAAGGCTTCGAGCTGGCGTCGCGCAGCGCGGTCGCGCCCATTACGCAGCGACAGCGTCGCCTCGGCAGCCCGCATCGGCAGCGACTGAGGCGCATGACGACGCCACAGATCCAGCGCCTGACCAGCGCGACGGTCATCGCCAGCGAGCAGCGCGATGCGGGTCGCCCGCTCGGCCAGCCCGGCATCGCCATCCGAGTGGCGGGCTGCGTCCAGATACCAATTGGCGGCCTCGTCCAGACGCCCGGCCTGGACCGCGAACTCACCGGCCAGCGTGGCGCCCAGCACGTCGCGCCTGAGCGGGTCGGCGGTCTCGGACGGGCGTTGCGCCTGTGCCACGCAGGCCAGGCCAAGCAACGGCACCAGCAGGGCCGCACGCAATCGGGCGACCGGAATGGAATCGAAAACGGGCATCTGGGGCAACCGGGCCGTAAAATGGGCGCTTCACCGGAAGCTTATCGCAAGCGCCTGAACGGGATGCGCCATCCCCGGAGAGCCCGCCAGCCCATGAGTCTGTACGCCCTCGGCATCAACCACCAGACCGCGCCGGTCGCCTTGCGCGAGCGTGTCGCGTTCTCCGGGGACGCGCTGCAGACGGCGCTGACCGAACTCAAATCGCTGCCCCTGGTGCGCGAGGTCGCGCTGCTGTCGACCTGCAACCGCACCGAGCTCTACGCGGTGGCCGACGACGACGGCAGCGCGCTGGCCCACTGGCTGGGCGCCCATCCCGACCAGGACGGCGGCACCGGCGGCGGTTCGCTCGACGCCTATCTCTACCGCCATCGCGACGACGATGCGGTGCGCCACCTGTTCCGGGTCGCGACCGGGCTGGACTCACTGGTGCTCGGCGAGCCGCAGATCCTCGGCCAAGTCAAGCAGGCCTGGGCCACCGCACGCAGCGCCGGCACGCTGGGCGGCGAGCTCGACCGCGTGTTCCAGCATGCGTTCGTGACCGCCAAGCGCGCGCGCAGCGAAACCCGGATCGGCAACAGCCCGGTGTCGGTCGCCTCGCTCGCCGTGCGGCTGGCGCAGGAATCGTTCTCGCGGCCGTCCGATTCGGCGGTGTTGCTGGTCGGCGCCGGCGAGACCATCGAACTGGCGGCACGGCATCTGGCGCAGGCCAAGGTCAAACGGCTGCTGGTCGCCAACCGGACCTATGCCCACGCCCAGGAACTGGCGGCACGGCACGGCGGCATCGCGCTGCCGCTCGACGAGATCGACCGCCACCTGTTTCTGGCCGATATCGTGTTCTCGGCCACCGCAAGCCGCGAGCCGGTGCTGACCCGGCCACAGGTCGCCGCCGCACTGGCCGCGCGCAAGCACCGCCCGATGCTGCTGATGGATCTCGCCGTGCCACGCGACATCGCACCCGATGTCGCCGATCTGCGCGACGTGTTCCTGTACACGGTTGACGACCTCGAACGCACGCTCGACGACAACCGGCGCAGCCGGCGCGAGGCCGCGAACGATGCCGAGGCGATCATCGACCTGCAGGTCAGCCGTTACGGCGAAACCCGTGCGGCGAGCGCGCGGCTGGCTCCGGTCAAGCGGCTGCGCGCGCACGGCGACGCGATCCGCAGCGATTCGCTGGCGCGCGCGCGCCAACAACTGGCAGCCGGGCAGCCCCCCGAGGCGGTGCTCGAGCTGCTTGCCCACACCCTGACCAACCGGCTGCTGCACCTGCCTACCGCCGCGCTGCGCGAAGCCGCGTTGCGCGGCGACGACGCACTGGCCGACAGCCTCGACCGGCTGCTGCCGCCTGCCCCCGCCCGGACCGATGCCGATGCTGCCGACCCTGCGCGCTAAGCTCGAGGCCCTGGCCGAGCGTCGCGACGAGGTCGAACGCCTGCTCTCCGATCCGGCCACGGTCGCCGACCAGGCCCGCTACCGTGCGCTGTCGCGCGAGTTCGCCCAGCTCGAACCGCTGTCGGTGGCGCTGGCGCAGGAACGGGCCGCCCATGCCGACCTTGCGGCTGCGCGCGCGATGCTCGACGACGCGGACCTGCGCGAACTCGCAGAAGAGGAGATCGCTGCGGCGACCGCGCGGCTCGAGGCGCTCGAGGCCGAACTGCTCGCGCTGCTGGTCCCTCGCGACGCCCGCGACGAGGGCGGCCTGTACCTGGAGATCCGCGCCGGCACCGGCGGCGACGAGGCCGCGATCTTCGCCGGCGATCTGTTCCGGATGTACCAGCGTTTCGCCGAGCGCAGCGGCTGGCGGGTCGAGGTCGAATCGGCCAGCCCCGGCGAGCACGGCGGCTTTCGCGAGATCGTTGCCAGCGTGGAGGGCGCCGGCGCCTACGCGCGGCTGAAGTTCGAGTCGGGCACCCACCGTGTGCAGCGCGTGCCCGAGACCGAATCGCAAGGGCGGATCCACACCTCGGCGGCAACCGTGGCGATCATTCCGATCGAGGACGAGGCCACCGATATCGTGCTCAACCCGGCCGACCTGAAGGTCGATACCTTCCGCTCCTCGGGCGCGGGTGGACAGCACGTCAACAAGACCGACTCGGCGATCCGCATCACCCACGTGCCCACCGGCACCGTGGTCGAGTCGCAGACCGAACGCAGCCAGCACGCCAACCGCGACAAGGCGATGAAGCGGCTGCGCGCGATGCTGGCCGAGGCCGAGGCCGAACGCCGCGCGGCCGCGACGGCGCAGATCCGCCGACTGCAGGTCGGCAGCGGAGACCGCAGCCAGCGCATCCGCACCTACAACTACCCGCAGGGCCGGATCACCGACCATCGGGTCGACGGCCTCACCCTCTACGACCTGCCCAACGTGCTCGAGGGCCAGCTCGAACCCCTCGTCGACCGCTTGTCGCAGGAACACCAGGCCGACGCGCTGGCGCAGCTGACCGCGCAGTGAGCCTGAGCGAGCCGCCTTAGCGTGCACATTTCGACGACCCGGAGTTGCGACTTGCGGCGCCAGCTACGTCCGCACGCCCGAGCGACGGGGCCCTGACCAAGTCAGAGCCCGAATGCCGCGCCGCGGATCAGCCAGGATTGGCGATGAAGCAATAGCCAGACTCATCGCATTCGTACAGGTAGGTCCACACACCCAGGCACTGGTACACCTTGTAACCGTATGGCCCCGTCTGCACGTATGCGTTCTCCTGCCCAGCTGTGCAGGGCGTGCCCTCGATCGCGCTGGCATTGCCCGAGGCGACCGCAGCGACCGCACACACGAGAGCCAATCGCAGACCCAGTCTCTTCATGATGCTCCTCCATGCAAACGAACCGGATGGCTCGCCAAGTCAACCATCGCGGATGCAACGCACATGCGCTGTCAGATTTCTCCTTCACTGCCCGTAGGAAAATACTGACGCCCGTGGCCTCGGCACCTGTGTCTTGCGCCCGCGAACTCGTGACAAGTGACCCCGCTCCCTCGTACCGCGATGCCACCTCCAGGCCCGAGCCGACAGACAAATGGGGCGATGCAAGCACCAGTGGTAATCTGACCGCATGAGCGCACTGAACGAACGTATTCCGTTGTCCATCTGTGTGTTGACGGTCTCCGACACCCGCACCGCCGCCAACGACACCTCGGGCGACTACCTCGCCGACGCGCTGCGCAGCGATGGTCATCGTGTCGCCGAGCGCGCGTTGCTGCCCGACGACCGCTACGCGATGCGCGCGCTGGTCTCGCGCTGGATCGCCGATCCCGATGTCGACGGCATCCTGGTCACCGGCGGCACCGGCTTCACCGGCCGTGATTCGACGCCCGAGGCGCTGCTGCCGCTGCTCGACAAGGAGATGCCGGGCTTCGGCGAACTGTTCCGCGCGGTGTCGTTCGAGGAGATCGGCACTTCTTCGCTGCAGTCGCGCGCGTTCGCCGGTCTGGCGAACGCGACCTTCATCTTCGCCCTGCCCGGTTCGACCTCGGCCTGCACGACGGCCTGGGAGCGGATCATCCGCCACCAACTCGATTCGACCACCCGCCCCTGCAACCTGGCGACGATCCGCCCGCGTCTGAAGGAATGACGGCGCGCAGGCGCCGCGACTGCCGCTACGAGGCCTCGGCCAGCACCTGACGCACGAACGGCACGGTGAGCCGGCGCTGCGAGGCCAGCGAGGCCCGGTCGAGCCGGTCGAGCAGCGCGGTCAGCGCAGGCAGGTCGCGATCGACACGCCGCAGCAACCAGTCGATCGTCGCCGCATCCACCTGCAGACCGCGGCGTTCCGCACGCAGGCGCAGCAACGCGTGCCGGCCGGCGTCGTCGAGCGGGGTCAACACCACGCGGACGCTCTGGCCGAGGCGAGAACGCAGGTCGGGCAAGGTCAGCGCCAGCGCCTCGGGCGGCTGGTCGGCGGTGTAGAACACGCTGCGACCAGCATCATGCAGGCGATTGTGCAGGTCGAACAGCGCAACCTCGTCGTCGCGGTCCCCGGCGATCGCCTCCAGGCCGTCGACCGCGACCAGATCATGGCCCTGCAACGCCTCGGCGGCGGCGCGCACGCGCCCGGCCAGGCTGCGCAGTGGCAGGTAGACGGCGCTGCGTCCCAGTTGTTCGGCCTGCGCGCACAGCGCGATCGCCAGATGGGTCTTCCCGGTCCCCGCCGGACCGGCGACGTACAGCGCGCGGCGAACGCCGGCGAGTGCGAAATCGCGCAGCTGCGGCAGCAGCGCCGGATCGTCTGCGACGAACGTGTCCAGCCGCTGGTCCGGCGGATAGCGCAGCGCCAGCGGCAGTTGCGGCGATGGCGCACTCATCGCGTCGGATCGACCGGCTCGTCGTCGCGGCCGTCGCGGCTGTCGGCGGGCAGCACGATCGTGCGGCCCGACAACGCGATCGTCGGCTTGTCGCCCGCGTACAGCTTGCTCTGGGTATAGCGTTCGTGCGCATAGCGCAACAGCACGTTGGCCACCGCTGCCATCGGCAACGCCAGCAGCATGCCCAGGAACCCGAACAACTGGCCACCGGCCAGCACCGCGAAGATCACTGCGGCCGGATGCAGGCCGATCCGGTCGCCGACCAGGCGCGGGGTCAGCACATAGCTCTCGACGAGCTGGCCGATCGTGAACACCACGCCGATCAGGATCAGCAGCGTCCAGTCGAAGCCCTGGACCTGGACGATCGCGGCGATCAACGCCATCGCGATGCCGACGGTCGCGCCCAGGTACGGAATGAAACTGATCAGGCCTGCAATCATGCCGATCAGCAGGCCCAGGCGCAGGCCCACCAGCGACATGCCGACCGCGTAGATCGCCCCCTGCCCCAGCATCACCAGGAACTGGCCGCGCAGGAAGCCGCCGAGCGAGTCGCTGGTCTCGCGCGCCAGCCGGTTGGCGGTGCCGATGTGGTCGCGCGGCACCAGCGACGCGCAGCGCTCGACCAGCAGGTCCCAGTCGCGCATGAAGTAGAACGTCAGGATCGGCACCAGCACCAGGTTGATGACCACCGCCAACAGCGCGAAGCCCGAGCGCGACAGGTAGCCCAGCACCGCTGCGGCCACGCCACCGGCCTGCTGCCAGTGCTCGCGGATCAACTCGATCAGCCGATCGGTGTCGAGCCAGGCGACCACTTCGTAGCCGGTGCGCTGTTCGATCCACGGCAGCGCGGTGCCGATGATCCAGTCGCGATACGCCGGCAGGCTGTCGACCAGGGTCACGATCTGCCGCTCGATCATCGGCACCAGGATGATCAGCACCAGCGCCAACAACAGCGTCATCAGCGCGAAGACCAGCGAGACGGACAGCGTGCGCGAGTGGCCGCGGCGTTCGAGGCGGTCGACCAGCGGGTCGCCGAGCCAGCCCAGTAATGCGGCCAGCACGAACGGGGTGAGCACCGGGCCCAGTTGCCCGATCACCCAGGCGACCACAACCAGCGCCAGCCCCCACTGCAGGCGCCGGAGGAAACGCGCGATGTCGGCGGTCGCGGGATCGTGCTCGGTCATGGCGATCCTGGCGCGGTCAGCGCAGGTGGAAGGTGGGGGTCACGCCCTCGGGGGTGCCGTCGGCCTCGACCAGCACATTCTCGTCGGCCATGCGGCGAAACCCGCTCAGACCGGTCAGCAGGTCCAGCTGGACCTCCAGCCCGCGCGGGGTCGCGCGCACCGGGCGGATCGCACGGACCACCGACATGCGCTGCAACTGCGCCGACAAGCGGATGAAATCGGCGCTGCTATTGATGCCGGTGAACAGGATCGCCTCGGTCGAGGGCGCGCCCGCCGGGCTGGCCTTGGCATAGCGGCGGGTCAGCGCGTCGGCGGCGCCATCGGCGCCAGTGGGCAGGATCCGCCGGGCGTCGTCGCCGGTTTCGCTCCAGCGCGCCAGCACGCGGCCGCCATCAACGAAGATCCAGTCGGCCTTCCAGCCGCTGCCGTCGCGGTAGAGCTTGCCGACCAGTTGCATCGGCGGGTTGTAGCGCGCCGAGATGCGGGCGATCGCGGCAGTGTCGCCGCGCCAGATCGCGCCGACGGCGGCCTGCTCGGCGGCGCTGCCGCCGGGCAGGCCCAACCTGTAGCCGCGTTCGATCGCGCGCTGGAGCACGGGCCGGGCGACGTTGTTCTGCTGCAGCCCGACCAGCCGCGGCCCGGAGCCGTCGTCGATCGCCAGCCACAGCACCGGCTTGGGCCGCGGGTCGGGCCACACCGGCAGGCCGAGCGCAGCGGCCACGCCGTCGACGTCCTCGGGGCGGAAGCGCACCACCAGGGTCGTGGTGAAGGTCGGCGAGCCGCGCGAGGACACGCCCTCGTCCTGGCGGTAGTCGTAGCCCTCCACGTACTGTTCTGCACGCCGCAGTTCCTGCGATACGCCCGGCCGCTGGGCGACGCCGCGGTCGCCCGACAGCTTGCCCAGCACCTGGGCCAGCGCGCGCGAAAAGCCCGCGGTGCGCTCGTTCTCGTTCTGGCTGCGCACCGGGATCTCGGCCGAGTACAGGCCGGTCCCTTCGGCGCGGTCGCCTTCCACGCGCTGTGCAGCCGCCTGGCCGGCGGCCAGCAGCAAGGCGGCCAGCAGCCACGCCATCATTCCCAACGAGCGCTTCGGGCGGTGCATCCGGTTGATCCTGGGTCGGGGGGACATCGACGCGGGATGGTGCCACAAACCGTGCGAGCGGTCCGTCGCGATCCATTCCCGCGCCAGCCGCGGCGAGCGGGCCGCGGCTGCTAGAATCCCCGGTCCTTTCCGCTTCGCGACGGCCGCCGTGACCGCCCCCACTCCCCTGACCTACCGCGATGCCGGCGTCGACATCGACGCGGGCAATGCACTCGTCGAACGCATCAAGCCGCTGGTCAAGCGCAGCTTCCGACCCGAGGTCATGGGTGGCCTGGGCGGATTCGGTGCGCTGTTCGACCTGTCGGGCAAGTACCGCGAGCCGGTGCTGGTCTCGGGCACCGACGGCGTGGGCACCAAGCTCAAGCTCGCCCAGCAGCTGGGCCGCCACGACACCATCGGCATCGACCTGGTCGCGATGTGCGTCAACGACGTGCTGGTGCAGGGCGCCGAACCGCTGTTCTTTCTCGACTACTTTGCCACCGGCAAGCTCGACATCGACACCACCGCCGCGGTCATCGGCGGCATTGCTCGCGGCTGCGAGCTGTCGGGCTGCGCGCTGATCGGCGGCGAGACCGCCGAGATGCCGGACATGTACGGCATTGGCGAATACGACCTGGCCGGCTTCACGGTCGGCGCGGTCGAGAAGTCGGAGCTGCGCGACGGCGGCAAGGTCCAGGCCGGCGATGTGCTGGTCGGCATCGCGTCCAGCGGCCCGCATTCGAACGGCTATTCGCTGATCCGCCGTATCTATGAGCGTGCGGGCAGCCCGGCCGATGTCGAGGTTGGCGGGGTGAAACTGGTCGATGCGCTGATGGCGCCGACCACGCTGTACGTCAAGCCGGTGCTCGCGTTGCTGCGCGGGCCGCTCGGGCCGCAGTTGCACGCGATGGCGCACGTCACCGGCGGCGGCCTGACCGAGAACATCATCCGGGTGATTCCCGACGGCCTCGGCCTGACGATCGACGCCGCGTCCTGGCCGCTGCCGCCGGTGTTCGACTGGCTGCAGCGCGAAGGCGCGGTGGCCGACCACGAAATGTGGCGCACCTTCAACTGCGGCATCGGCTTCGTGCTGGTGGTGCCGGCCGACAGCGTCGGGGCGTTCGGCACCGCGCTCGACGGGCTGGGCCTGGCGCATTGGGCGATCGGCGAGGTCGTCGCGCACGGCGACGGCGAGCGCGTGCGCATCGGCTGAGCCGGCCGCATGCGCGCCGACCTCGACCACGCACCTTACGCGCCGCCCCGGGCGCCGGTGACGGTGCCGGCGCAGATCGACGGGCAACTGCGCACGCTGTCGGTGCTGCACCACGTCCTGGGGGCGCTGTCGCTGGCCGGGAGCCTGCCGTTGGTGGTGCTGCTGGTCTTCGGAATCGCCAATGAAGCGGCAGACGATTTCGCCGACCCCGCCGGGATCGGCATGATCGCGGTGGTCGGGGCCCTGGTTGTGGCCGCGCTGGCCGGTGGCGCGCTGTGCATCCGCGCCGGGCTCGACCTCGCCCGCCGCCGTCGCCACGGCCTGTGCGTGGCGGTCGCCGCGCTCGTGTGCTTGAACATCCCGCTCGGCACCGCACTCGGGGTCTATGCGCTGCTCGTGCTCTCGCGCCCCGACGTGCGCGCCGCGTTCGCTGCCACGGGAACTGCACGATGACGCTGCGCATCGCGGTGCTCGCCTCGGGCCGGGGCAGCAATCTGCAAGCGATCCTCGACGCGGTCGCCGCCGGCACGCTCGACGCGACGGTCGCCGGCGTGTGGTCGGACCGCAGCGATGCCGGCGCACTGGATCGCGCACGCGCCGCGGGCGTGCCCGCGCAGGCCATACGCCCCCGCGATCACGCCGACCGCCGCGCCCACGACGCCGCGCTGTTCTCGGCGATCGACGTCGCCGCGCCCGACCTGATCGTCTGCGCCGGCTACATGCGCCTGATCGGCGCGGCGGCCGTCGCGGGGCGCGCGGGCGGGATGATCAACATCCACCCCTCGCTGCTGCCGGCCTTCAAGGGCCTGCACACGCATCGCCAGGCACTGGCGGCCGGGGTCGACGAACACGGGGCCAGCGTGCATTTCGTGACCGCCGACCTCGACGGGGGGCCGGTGATTGCGCAGGCGCGCGTCCCGGTACACCCCGGCGACGACGAGGCCACGCTCGCCCAGCGGGTGCTGGCGCGCGAGCACCCGCTGTTGCTGGAAACGCTGCGTTGGATCGCCGCCGGGCGGGTCCGGCTGAACGCGGCCGGCGCGGTGCAGATCGACGGCCGGGATGCGGCGGCGCCGCTTCAGCTGGCAGCCAACCAGCGCTTCTCATGATGGTGGGATGCGCCCTCTCCTTGCCCTCGTTGCCGGCCTGCTGATCGCCTGGATGCCCGCCGGGCACGCGGCGCCGCTGCAGCCGTTCGTCGCGACCTACGAGGCCTGGTACCAGGGCCGCCAGGCGGGCGCTGCGACCATGCGCCTGCAGCCCGACGGACCGAATTGGCGGATCGACTTAAGCATCCGCGGCAACCGCGGGTTCGCCGGCATCCTCGGGCTGAACGTCGAACAGGGCACCCGCTTCGACCTCGTCGGCGAGACCTTCCGCCCGCTGACCCAGCACACGCTGCGCAAGGCGGCGGTGCTGTTCAACCGTCGCACCGAAGGCGTCTACGACTGGACACGCGGTGTGGCGACCTGGACCGGTGACATCAGCAAGCGCCGCCGTGCCCCGGTGCCGCTGCAGCCCGGCGACATGAGCGCGCTGCTGATCAACCTGGCGCTCATCCGCGATGCCGCTCCCGGCGCTGCGCTGCAGTACCGTTTCGTTGACGGCGGCCGCGCACGCGACTATGCCTACCTCACCGCGCCCGAGCCGGAGATCGTCCAGGTCGCCGACGTCAGTTACTCGGCGTTGCGGGTTTCACGGACCAACGGCGGCAATGACGAGATGATCGTCTGGATCGCCGATGGCGTTCCCACCCCCATCCGCATCCTGCAACGCGAAGACGGCGAGGACGCGATCGACCTGCGTCTCGTTGAATACCAAGGAGCCCCCTGAATGCCTCAGACGACCCGCCGCCCCCGCCTGCTCGCCGCCTGCGGCGCCGCCCTGCTGTCGCTCGCCGCGCTGCCGGCGCTGGCGCTCGAGCCCTTCACCGCGACCTACCAGACGACCTTCATGGGTTTGCGCGCGCAGGCCGATATGAAGCTCGCCCGCGAAGGCAGCGACCGCTGGAAGTACAGCCTCAATGTCGCAGGTGCCGGCGCCCGGCTCGAGCAGAGCACGGTGTTCGAGGCCAATGGCGAGCAATGGCGGCCGATCAGCAGCACCGATTCCCAGCGTGGCGAGTCGGGCCTGGCGGCGATGCTGGTCAAGCGCCGCGCCGTCAACGCGACCTACGACTGGAACGCCGGCGAGGCGCGCTGGCGCGGCGACGTCAAGGACGACCAGGGCGGTCCGGTGAAGCTGCAGCCCGGCGACCTGGACGGCATGCTGATGAACCTGGTGCTGGTGCGCGACGTGCAGGCCGGCCGTTCACCGCTGCGCTATCGCTTAGTCGAGGACGGCCGCAGCAAGCGTCAGGTGTTCGAGCGCCAGGGGACCGAGGCGGTCACCGTCGGCGGCCGGACGCTGCAAGCGACCAAGGTGGTGCGCACCGACGGGCGACGCGAGATCGTGGCCTGGATCGTCGACGACCTGCCGGTCCCGGCCCGGCTGCTGCAGCGCCGCGACGGCAGCGACCATATCGACATGCGCCTGCAGTCGGTGAACTGAGCGCCGCTGGCCAACTTGACCTTCGCCGAGGGCACCGAACAGGAGCGAATGGAGCAGTTGCGCTGCCGCGCAACTGCTCTTGAGCACGTCATCATCCTGCGTACCCGCGAGGCCTACGCCAAGATGATTGCGAACAAGAGGGCACCGGATGTCGCACTGCCGCCTGTGCAGGGTGGATTGATCTAAAGTTCGATCGGAACGGCACCCAGGGGGCTGCCGACGAACAGGTATTTCCCATCCTGCTGCTGCAGGAACATGGCATAGGCTTTGCCGGCTACGCAGCAGTCGTTGCGATGCTCGGCGATGGTGTTGTTGACCACCACCTCGATGCGATCGCCCATTTTGGCATCGCCTTTCAGCACGCCTGCCACGCGCACCTTGACGCGATAGAACTTGTCGAACTCCCTTCCTGTGAACGGCTGGGGCTCGGCACTATCGGCCACCACGACCAGCTCCGCACCCTGCACCCGTTCCTCAAGCGACGGATTGGGGCGCTCGACTGCGCAAGCGCCGCCTGAAAGGGTCAGCAGCAGTGCGGCCAGCAAGTTATTCGATGTGGCGTTCATCCCGCATCCTTAAGTCCATATCGGGGATCTCGATACGGACCTTGTTTTCGTTGCTCACGGCGTTGCCCGTATCAGAGCCCACTGCGCCAGGGATGGCATGGCCCACCATTTCATGCATCAAGATGGTGGCAGGCGTCTGCGTCAATGGCGCGCCTGTGGAAGTCTGCATGTCGCCGGTGAAGTTTTGACCAGTGATCACCACATTCTGATCCGAAAGCCCGTTTCCTAGCGCCTGGGTCAAGCCGCCACGCACATCCATCGTCTGTCCGGTGAAGGCGTCGGTGTAGGTGTTGGCAATATTGACATTGATCGTATTGGGACTTGCGATCGCCTGGTTGAGCCGGTCGGAGTAATACTGCGAGAAGCGCGAAGTGTCGCCAGTGCTTTGGACCTGCTGCAACTGCCCACCACTGTTGAACTTGTAGACGCCTAGGGCCATCGAATTGACCATGCGCTCGATGCGCACGCGATCGCCAGGATTGACCGCCCGGATTTCCCTGCCGTCGGGATCGGTGAACCGGTAAGGGTTGTTGGCTGCATAGGCGTAGCGGTTGAAGTTCTTCCCTGTGTTGGGGTTGGCCTTCACCGGATCATTCGATGCATGGGCAATCGAAGCCACCAGGACCACTGCAGTCAATGTCAGGATTGCGCGCATCACGATCCGTCCTTTGCTTTCATGTTGTTGAAGTGCTGCAAGTAGCGCTGCCGGTCTTCCGGACCCCACTGGCGCCAGCCTAGGGCTTCGGCCTTCTCATACCATTCGAAGTTCTGCTTGCTGTAGTCAATGTAGGTGGCGCGCAGGTCCTGGGGGATCTGCTCGGCCTGGGGATACTCGGACTTGAACTGTTGTTCGATCAGCAGATAGTAGGCATCCCCACGGAACGTCATGGCATTCACGTCCCTGGGGTTGGCTTGAAGGATCAGGTCAGTGGCAGCCAGCATTCGCTCAGCCCATTTGTTCTGGCGGTAGTAGGGAAGAAGGGATGCAGTGGCAAACAAGGCCACGCTTTCGCGCTGGGTGAAGGGGCGCAAGAACGTATCGTTCCTGGTCGCCTCGAGCGGGATGCGCAATGCCTGTTCGTAGCCGCTATCGGCATGGAACAGGGCACTGGTGGCTTCGAAGTTGGTCCATGCCCCCTGCTCCTCGTCGCCATACTTGACGATCAGGTGGTAGGGCGCGGTGGTCATGGTCAGTGGCAAACCAAGGCGCTGCCCGATGACCAGGAAGGCGATGGGCATGATGACGCACTGGCCCTTTCGCGTCGCAAAGTAGGTCGACAGCAGCCCCTTCTTGACGTCCTGGCCGAAGGGGTCGGTGTAGTCGTAGCCGAAGGGGCGATTGTCGTTCCAGGGGCCCGGCTCGTAGAGCGTCGAAATCAACGCATCCATCTTCGCCTTGTTCGACGCAGACGCATTGGCCGGGAACCGGGCGCGAGCCTTGGCGGCCCATTCATCGACTTCGCGCAGGACGGCATCCGTATCGATGCTAGGATCCACCATGCGATCGATGGTGATCTTGGCGCGTGCCAGGTCGATGGAGCCTTCAGGCTGCTGCAGCAGCAAGCGTAGCGTCGTTTCCTGGGGTGCAGAGGCCCAACTGGTGGCAGCCCAGATAGCCAGGATCAGCAATTCCATTGCGCGATGGTAGATCCGTCTTCCCACGATCCCCCTCCTACCCTGCTGGCCACTCTAGCGACTCGCCAGGGCTGGCGCTATAGCCAAGCCCAACTACACTGGAAGTATCGATCCAGGGGAGATGCAGGTGTCGGATTCACTCTTTCGGGCCCTGAGCGCCTAACCCCCCAACGAAGCGGCCGCATTCCACGCCATCACTTCCGGGGCCAGGCTGGACCCCGTGAAGCTGGCCCAGCTGAGCGCGCAGCAGCAGGATGTCGTCGATGTCGGCGAGAACCCTTGTTCTCCCCCGGGCCTGGAGAACGACGGCATCGCGCTTACGGCGCGGCGGGCGTGGTCCGGCACTCGACGCGGATCGATTCGCCCGAGCCGCGCCGGCGGTAGTCGACGCAACTGCGGGCGCCGTCGGTCGTGTGCACCGCGACGATCGTGAAGAAGCCCTGCAGTACCTCGCTGCGGGTCAACTCACCGTCCTCGTTCCAATCCATGTCCTTGAACTCGATGCCGCTCAGGGCCGCCGCGCCGGTGTAGCGCATCCAGCCCAGCGCCAGCAACACCACGGCGAGCGTCGCGAACAGCGCCACCCGCCGGCTCGACATGCGACCGCGGAAGGCCATCGTCAGCGCACCCGCCGGATGTTCGCGCCGAGGCCGCCGAGCTTGCGCTCGATGTGCTCGTAGCCGCGGTCGAGGTGGTAGATGCGGTCGATCGTGGTGTCGCCCTCGGCGACCAGGCCGGCGAGAATCAGCGACGCCGAAGCGCGTAGATCGGTCGCCATCACCGGCGCACCGCTCAGGCGCTCGACCCCGGTGACCGAAGCCCGCGGCCCGTCGATGTCGATCTCCGCGCCCAGGCGCATCAGTTCATTGACGTGCATGAAGCGGTTTTCGAAGATCGTCTCGTCGATCGTGCCGCGGCCCTCGGCGATGCAGTTGAGCGCCATGAACTGGGCCTGCATGTCGGTCGGGAACCCGGGATGCGGCGCGGTGACGATGTCGACCGCGCGCGGGCGGCGGCCGTGCATGTCGAGCGTGATGCGATCGCCGTCGATGGTCACCTCGGCGCCGGCCTGGCGCAGCTTGTCGAGCACCGCGCCGAGCGTATCGGGACGCGCGGACGTGGCGGTCACCCGCCCACCGGTCATCGCCGCGGCGACCAGGAAGGTGCCGGTCTCGATGCGGTCGGCGACGACCGCGTGCTGCGCCCCGTGCAGCGTCTCCACGCCGCGGACCTCGATCCGCGAGGTGCCGGCGCCGCGGATGTCGGCGCCCATCGCGACCAGGCACTGCGCCAGATCGACGATCTCCGGTTCGCGCGCGGCGTTGTCGATCACCGTGTCGCCATCGGCCAGCGTGGCGGCCATCAGCACATTCTCGGTCGCGCCGACGCTGATCGTCTCGAACGCCACGTGCCCGCCGCGCAGGCGCTGCGCCCGGGCGCGGATGAAGCCGTGCTCGACGGTGATCGTCGCCCCCAGCGCCTCGAGCGCCTTGATGTGCAGATCCACCGGCCGGGCGCCGATCGCGCAGCCGCCGGGCAGCGCCACTTCGGCCGCGCCAAAGCGCGCGAGCAGCGGGCCCAGCACCAGGACCGAGGCGCGCATCGTGCGCACCAGTTCGTACGGCGCGACATGGCTGTGCACGCCGCGCGGATCGACGATCACCCGCGCGCCGTCGACGTCGTGCTCGACGCCGGCGCCGAGGCCGGCCAGCAGCTTGGCGGTGGTCAGCACGTCGTGCAGATGCGGGACATTGCCGATCTCGACCGGCGCGTCGGCCAGCAGCGTCGCGCACAGGATCGGCAGCACCGCGTTCTTGGCGCCGGAGATGCGGACCTCGCCCTGCAGCGTGGCGCCGCCGGAGACGATGATGCTGTCCATCAGCCCTGCCCCGTCTGCCGCGCGTGCTCGTCGGGGGTCAGCGTGCGCAGCGCGAGCGCATGGATCTCGCCGCCCATGCGCGTGCCGAGCGTGGCATACACCATGCGATGGCGAGCCAGCGGCAGCTTGCCGGCGAACGCGGGCGAGACGACCAGCGCTTCGAAATGGACGCCGTCGGCGCCCTCGACGTGCACATGGGCGTCGGGCATGCCCTGCTGGATGAGTGCGGTGATGGTGCGGGTATCCAAGTCTTCGATCCTGTGGGCGCCGCAGGACGGGGCCGGGCGCCGCCTCGCGTGAAGCGGGGATGAGCCGTCTTCGACGCCGCCGACGGTCGCGGGGCATTCACGCCGGGAAGCGCATAAAATGAATGGCTTAGCCTAACGGAAAAGACCCTTGCCGGATACGTTCGACGACGCGGCCCAGGCCGTCTCCGCCCGCCCCGCCACGCCCACGGCGGCGTTCGCCGACAGCGGTCGCCAAGTGTTCGAGGTCGAGGTCCAGGGCCTGCACGCGGTGGCCGCCCGCCTCGACGGCGCCTTCGCCGCAGCCTGCGCGCGCATCCTCGAGTGCCGCGGGCGGGTGGTGTGCACCGGCATGGGCAAGTCCGGCCATGTCGCCCGCAAGATCGCCGCGACCCTGGCCTCGACCGGCACCCCGGCGTTCTACGTGCATCCGGGCGAGGCCGGGCACGGGGACCTGGGCATGATCACCGACGCCGACGTGGTGTTGGCGCTGTCGTACTCGGGCGAATCGGACGAGATCCTGATGCTGCTGCCGGTGCTCAAGCGCCAGGGCAACGGGCTGATCGCGATGACCGGCCGCCCGACATCGACGCTGGCCACGGCCGCCGACATCCATCTCGACATCAGCGTGCCGGCCGAGGCCTGCCCACTGGCGCTGGCGCCGACCAGCAGCACGACCGCCTCGCTGGTCATGGGCGATGCGCTGGCGGTGGCGCTGCTGGACGCGCGCGGCTTCACCGCCGACGACTTCGCCCGCTCCCACCCGGCCGGCGCGCTCGGCCGGCGCCTGCTGCTGCACATCCGCGACGTCATGCACGGCGGCGACGAGGTGCCCGCCGTGCGCGCGGACGCCTCGCTGGCCGATGCGCTGATGGAGATGAGCCGCAAGCGGCTGGGCATGACCGTCGTCGTGGACGAGGCCCAGCGGCTGATCGGCCTGTACACCGACGGCGACCTGCGGCGCACGCTCACCGACCCGGGCATCGATGTGCGCGATGCCCGTATCGCCGACGTCATGACCCGCGACCCGATCGCGATCGACGCCGATGCGCTGGCGGTGGAAGCCGCGCGGCTGATGGAGACGCGCAAGATCACGATGCTGCCGGTGCTCGACGCCGGGCGCCGGGTCGTGGGCGCGCTCAATATTCAGGACCTGTTGCGCGCCCGCGTGGTGTAACCCCACTCTCCATTCATGGACAAAACGATACCGATGCCCGCCTCCCTGTTCGACCACGTGCCGCCCGATGTGCTCGCGCGCGCGGCGCGCGTGCGCCTGGCGTGCTTCGACGTCGACGGCACGCTGACCGACGGCAGGCTCGGCTTCGACAGTGAGGGACGGGAGATCAAGACCTTCCACGTCCACGACGGCCAGGGCCTGGTGCTGCTGCGCAAGGCCGGCATCACGGTGGCAATGGTCACTGCGCGCCCCGGCGGCATCGTCGAGCGCCGCGCCGCCGACCTGGGCGTGCAGGCGCACGTGCATGTCGCCGACAAGCGGGCCCGGGTCATTGCGCTGTGCGCCGAGCTCGGCCTGGGCGACGACCAGGTCGCGTTCATGGGCGACGACCTGGCCGACGTCGGCGCGATGCGCGAAGCGGGCCTGGCGGTGGCACCCGCCGACGCGAACGCCTGCGCCGTCTCGGCGGCGCACTGGTGCACGCGTGCGCCCGGCGGACGCGGTGCGGGCCGCGAGCTGTGCGACCTGATCCTGCATGCGCAGGGTCGCCTGGCGACGATCCACGCCGACGGACGGGTCTCGTGAACTGGCGCCTGGGACTCACCCTGTTGCTGCTCACCGGCGCGCTGATATCGGGCTGGTCGGCCTGGCGCCAGAAGGACCGGTTGACCATCGACGGCCCCGCGGACACCCGCACCGACTATCTGCTGCGCGATTTCGACCTCGTCGCGCTCGACAGCGACGGCCGCGAAGCGTTCGCGGTGCAGGCGCCGCAACTGCAGCAGACTCCGGGCGCGCGCACGCTGGAACTGGTCACTCCGGTGTTCAACATTCCTGCCGAGTCCGGCGGCCACTGGCAGGTGCGCTCCAAGACCGGCTGGGTGTCCGACGACAACGAACTGGTGCGTCTGCGCGGCGAGGTCACCGCGACCAGCCCCGACGGCGCGCCGCGCCCCACGACGATGCGCACCGAGGCGCTCGATGTGTTCCCGCAACGCAACCAGGCGGCCTCCGACGCGCTCGTGGACGTGGTCCAGCCCGGCTCTACAATGCAAGGCACGGGCATGCGCGCCGATCTTACGTCGGGGCGGATCGAACTCCTTTCCCAGGTCAAATTCCGCAATGAACCCAATTCCCGCCGCTAGCCTGCTCCTCGTCCTGGCACTCGTGCCCGGCACCGTCCTGGCCAAGGCGGCCGACCGCAACCAGACGCTGTCGGTCGACGCCGGCGGCAGCGACTGCTCGGTCAGCAACGAGCAGCTGCCCTGCCTGTTCACCAACGGCGTGACGATCAGCCAGGGCACGCTCGAGATCCAGGCCAGCCGCGCCGATGTGCGCCGCCGTGGGGGCGAGTTCCAGCGCGTGATCCTGACCGGCGGCCCGGTCAAGATGAAGCAGCAGATGGACGATGGCGGCTGGGTCGACGCCACCGCCGCCCAGGCCGACTACAACATGCCCAACGACACGGTCGTGCTGACCGGCAATGCGGTCGTCAACCAGCCCGGCCGCGGCCGCATGGAAGGTGAGCGCATCGTCTACAACATGTCCACCGGTCAGGTGCAGGGGGGCGGCGACGGCCAGGGCCGCGTGCGCATGCAGTTCGAGCCACGCAACCGCCAGCCGGCGCAGCCGTCCGCCACGCCCGCCGCACAGCCTGCGCCCCGGTCGACGCCGGAAGGCGGCCGCTGATGCTCGTCGCCGAGGGGTTGCGCAAGCGCTACAAGCAGCGCGAGGTCGTCAAGGAGTTCGGGCTGACGCTCGAAGCGGGCGAGGTCGTCGGCCTGCTCGGCCCCAACGGCGCCGGCAAGACCACGTGTTTCTACATGATCGTCGGCCTGGTGCCGGCCGATGCCGGCCGCATCGTGCTCGACGGCCACGACATCACCGCCGAGCCGATGTACACCCGGGCCAAGCGCGGCGTCGGCTACCTGCCGCAGGAACCCTCGGTGTTCCGCAAGCTCAGCGTGGCCGACAACATCATGCTGGTGCTCGAACTGCGCGAAGACCTCGACAAGCCGGGCCGCGACAAGGCGCTGGCCGATCTGATGGACGAATTGCAGATCAGCCACGTCGCCGACCAGACCGGCGCCAGCCTGTCGGGCGGCGAGCGCCGCCGGGTGGAGATCGCACGCGCGCTCGCTGCCAATCCGCGGATGATCCTGCTCGACGAGCCGTTCGCCGGCGTCGATCCGATCTCCGTCGGCGAGATCCAGCGTATCGTCACCCATCTCAAGGAACGCGGTATCGGCGTGCTGATCACCGACCACAACGTCCGCGAGACCTTGGGAATCTGCGACCGCGCGTATATCCTCAGCGATGGCGGCGTGCTCGCGCAGGGAGCGCCCGAGGCGCTGTTGGCCGATCCGGACGTGCGCCGCGTTTACCTTGGAGATTCCTTCCGTCTGTAACGTGCTCGCGTATCCGGCCATGGAGATCCGGGGACGATGAAGCCACGGTTGCAGACATCGCAGGGGCAGCACCTGGTTCTGACGCCGCAGTTGCGTCAGGCGCTGCATCTGCTGCAGCTCTCGGCGGTGGAACTGGAGACCGAGATCGCGGCGGCGGTGGAGAGCAACCCGTTGCTCGACTGGGATGACGCGCCGACCCCGGACAGCTCTGCTGCCGGCGAGCACGGCGGCGCGGCCGCCAGCGACGACACGCCCGACACGCAGAATTCGACGCACGACGAGACTGCAGCGTCCGACTGGGACAGCGACGATGGCTGGCGGGCGTCCGGCGGACAGCGGGGCGACGCTGACAGCGACAGCGATGGCGATCCCGCCGATCGCATCGTCCAGTCCGAAGACCTGCGCGACCACCTGTCCTGGCAGTGGCACCTGAGCCCGGTCTCGCCGCGGGACCGCAACATCGGCATCGCCCTGATCGATGCGATCGACGACGACGGCTACCTGCGCGAAACGCTCGCGGGCATTGCCGAGGCGCTGCTGCCCGAGACCCGCGCCACCGAGGCGGAGATCGCTGCGGTGCTGTGCCGGATCCAGCGCTTCGATCCGCCCGGCGTTGGCGCGCGCGACCTGGGCGAGTGCTTGCGGCTGCAGCTCGAGGCGCTGCCCGCCGACACGCCCGGACGCACCCTCGCGCTGCAGGCGGCGACCACGCATATCGAGCGACTGCCCAGACTCGGCCCGCAGGGCCTGGCCGACGCGCTGGGCCACACGCTCGAGCAGGCACAGACCGCCTTGCAGCTGCTGCGCAGCCTCGACCCGCGGCCCGGCGCGCGGATCGGCGGCGTGCCGCACGACAACTACGTCACCCCCGACTGCGTGATCAGCCGCCACAGCGGCGTCTGGCGCGTGACGCTGGCTGGCCGTCAGCATTCGCGGCTGACGATCCACCGCGGCTACGAGCGCATGATCGAGCACGCCTGCAGGAGCGACGCGGGCTATCTGCGCGGGCGCCTGCAGGAGGCGCGCTGGTTGCTGCGCAATCTCCAGGCGCGTGGCGACACCCTGCTCAAGGTCGTGCGCTGTCTGGTGCGCCAGCAGTCGGGGTTCCTGGAGTTCGGCGAACGCGCGTTGCGGCCGCTGACCTTGCGCGAGGTCGCCGATGAGATCGGCCTGCACGAGTCGACCGTCTCGCGCGCAGTCGCGCGCAAATACGTGCACACCCCGCGCGGCACCCTGCCGCTGAAGGCGTTCTTTGCATCGGGCATCGGCACCGAAGGCGGCGGCGAAGCCTCGAGCACCGCGATCCAGCAGATGATCCGTGGCCTGATCGACGCCGAAGACCCGCGCAAGCCGCTGTCGGATGCGCGTCTGGCCGACTCGCTCAAGGCCGCCGGGGTGCCGGTCGCACGCCGCACCGTGGCCAAGTATCGCGAGGCGATGCAGATCGCCTCGTCCCACGAGCGTGTTCGCATCGCCTGAACTTCCCGCCCCGCACGATGGTCTCTAAGGGTGCGACCGGTGGCCGCTTGTCAGCCACGCCGGCCGCGCTACTCTGAACCCGGACCGCCGCGACATGCGCCGACGGTCCGTTTCCTACCTTGAAGGAGGTTGCCGATGCACGTCGAGACCCATGGCCATCAGATCGAAGTGACGCCCGCGCTGCGCGAGTACGTGGAGACCAAGCTGCAGAAGCTCTCCCGGCATTTCGACGGCCCGCTCGAGGTCCGCGTCCAGCTCAGCCTGGAAAAGCCCGATCACAAGGCCGAGGCGACGCTGACGATCGCCGGCAAGACCCAGCACGTCGATGCCAGCGCGGTCGACATGTACGCCGCGATCGACCTGCTGACCGACAAGCTCGACCGGATCGTCGTCAAGCATCGCAAGAAGATCGTCGACCACCATCGCGGCGAGAATCCCGCACGCGACGGCACGTTCGGCTGATCGCAACCCTGGCCGGCCGCTGCGATGCGGCCGGCCAGCACCGCGGACCCTCGACGCCGCCCCGTACCGCCCGCTCCCAGGCCGCAAGCGACCTGCCCGCCGCGGCGCGGACCGCGCGCGGCGGCGGCCCGGCGTCGAATCGGGCTAGACTGCTGGCCCCACGCCCGTCCTCGAGCCCGCTCGGCATGCCTCTTTCCGATCTGCTCTCGGCCGACCGCATCGTGATGCTGGTTGCGCCCGGTTCCCGCGACGCTGTGCTCGATTCGGCTGCGCGTCTGCTGTCCGGCAATTCGCCGACCATGACTCCGCTGCTCGGCCGCGCGCTGCGTGAACGCGAGCAGTTGGGCAGCACTGGCATCGGACGCGGCGTCGCCATTCCTCATGCACGCAGCGGCGCATTCCACGAGCCGCGCGCGGCGTTCCTGCGGCTGTCGTCGCCGGTCGACTTCGGCGCCGCGGACGGTGAGTCGGTCGACTTGGTGTTCGCGATGTGCGTGCCCGAGCATCTGGTCGAGCAGCACCTGCAGTTTCTCTCGGGCCTGGTCGAGCGCTTCTCCGATGGCACCTTCCGCGACGCGCTGCGCGGTGCCCGCGACCGCCATGCGCTGCAGGCGCTGCTGCTCGACGACGTCGGGCAATCCACCGCAGCCGACGCATGAACGCGACCATCGAAGCGCAGGAGCTGTTCGCCCAGTTGCACGATCGGCTGGGGCTGCGCTGGCTGGCCGGCCAGCATGGCGCGCAGCGCTCGCTCGAGGCGGTGGAGACGATCGCCCGCCGCCCGTCGCTCGCCGGCTACCTCAACATCATCTATCCCAACAAGGTGCAGATCCTGGGCACCGAGGAACTGGCCTGGCTCGACGGGCTGGATTCGCGGCTGCGCTGGGAGACCATCGAGCGCATCGTCCAGTACCGGCCGCTGGCGCTGGTCATCAGCAAGGACCAGCCCTGTCCCGAAGACCTGCGCGAGGCGGCCGAAGAATCGCAGACGCCGCTGTGGAGCTCGCCCAACCGTGGGCACGAATTGCTGAACCTGCTGCAGTACCACCTGGCGCGCGTGCTCGCGCCCAGAATCACGCTGCACGGCGTCTTCATGGAGATCTACTCGATCGGCGTGCTGATCACCGGCGAATCGGGCTCGGGCAAGAGCGAACTGGCGCTCGAGCTGATCACCCGCGGACACCGCCTGGTCGCCGACGACGCGCCCGAGTTCACCCAGATCGCACCCGACGTGCTCGACGGCACCTGCCCCGAGCTGCTGCAGGACCTGCTGGAACTGCGCGGCCTGGGCGTGCTCAACATCCGCGAGATGTTCGGCGACACCGCGGTCAAGCGGAACAAGTATCTGCGGCTGATCGTGCATCTGAGCCGGCCCAATGCCGATCCCCTGGCCGGCGACGGCGACGGCATGGTGCGCTTGACTGGCGATCTGGGCATCCGCCGCGTGCTCGACCTGGACGTGCCCCTGATCACGCTGCCGGTCATGCCGGGCCGTAACCTGGCGGTGCTCGCCGAAGCCGCGACCCGCACGCATGTACTGCGCACCAAGGGCCTGGACCCGGCAGCGGCGTTCCTGGCCCGGCATTCGCAGTTTCTCGAGCGAGGCGCGCCATGACCGACGCCCCGCTGCTGTATGTGGTCAGCGGCCTGTCGGGGGCCGGCAAGTCGGTCGCGCTGCGCACGCTCGAGGACCTGGACTTCTACTGCGTCGACAACCTGCCGGCCGGCATGCTGGCCGAGTTCGTCGGCAACGTGACCCGCGCCGACGAGCCGCCGCGTCGGCTCGCGGTCGGCATCGACGTGCGCAACCGGCACACCGACCTGTCGCGGATCCCGACCTGGCTGGCCGAGGTCGGCCGCATGGGCCTGGACCCGCGCCTGGTGTTCTTCGAGACCGGCGACGAGATCCTGCTGCGCCGCTATGCCGACACCCGCCGCCGCCATCCGCTCAGCCGCGTCGGCGTGTCGCTGGCCGACGCGATCGCGCTCGAGCGCACCTTGCTGCGCCCGCTGCGCGCGCTGGCCGATACGGTGATCGACACCAGCGACCTCAATGTCCACCAGTTGCGCCGGCGCGTGGTCACCGAGCTGCAACTCGCCGACGACGACGCGCTGTCGTTGCTGTTCGAATCCTTCGCCTACCGGCGCGGCGTGCCGCCCGATGCCGATTTCGTGTTCGACGCGCGCGCGCTGCCCAACCCGCATTGGGATCCGCGCCTGCGGCCGCTGTCGGGACGCGATGTGGATGTGCGGACCTGGTTCGAGGCCCATGCCGAGGTCGGCGAGTTCGCGACCCAGGTCACGCAGTTCCTCGACACCTGGCTGCCGCGCATGCGCAGTGCCACGCGCAGCTATGTCACCGTCGCGTTCGGGTGCAGCGGCGGCCGGCACCGTTCGGTCTACCTGGCCGAGGCGCTCGCGCGCCATGCCCGCGAGACCGGTTGGCCGGACGTGGCGACCTGGCACCGCGAGCTCGACTGAGCGCTGTCGCCCGACCCAGCGCATGCGGCGCAAGCGGCCGCGCGGCGGGCGCGGACGCTGCATCACGGCCGCGACGCTTCCGGGCGGTCCCCTCGCTCTGGTAACGTCCACGCATGGCCGTCGGCGTACTCCTCTTGACCCACGAAGGCATCGGCACGGCGATGCATGCCGTGGCCGTGCGCCTGTTGACGCAACTGCCGCTGCGCACCGCGGTGTTCGAGGTGCCCTTCGACGAAGCGCTCGAGGTGTCGCTGCCCAAGGCCAGCGCGGCGATGCGCACGGTGGACGATGGCGACGGCGTGCTGATCCTCACCGACCTCTACGGCGCCAGCCCCAGCAACGTCGCCGCGCAGCTCGCGCGGCTCGGCACCCCGGCCCGGCGCATTTCCGCGCTCAGCCTGCCGATGCTGCTGCGGGTGATGAATTATCCTGAGCAGGCGCTCGACACCTTGCCGGCCACCGCCGCGGCGGGCGCCCGCAACGGCGTCGTGCTCGACGACGCCTGACGCGCCCCCCATCTCCCGCTTCCAGGACAGGCCCCACCCCCGATGATCGAACGTGAACTGCTCGTCGCCAACAAGCTCGGCCTGCATGCGCGCGCCACCGCCAAGCTGGTGCAGGTGCTGTCGGGCTTCCGCTGCAATGCGACGCTGCTCGCCAAGGGCCGCGAGGTCAACGCCAAGAGCATCATGGGGGTGATGCTGCTGGCCGCCGGTCACGGCACCCGGGTGGTGCTGCGGCTCGATGGCGATGACGAGGCCGCCGCCATGGACGCAGCCGCCGCGCTGTTCGAACGCCGGTTCGACGAGGAAGGATGATGGATACCCCGCTGGCCGCGCGCGCGACCTGCCGTCCGGTAGCGGGCGAGCGCGCCTGATGCGACAGTCGCTGCACGGGCACGGCGCCTCGCGCGGGAACGCGCTGGGACGTGCGCGCGTCCGCGAGCCGCATGCGCTCGAGGTCGCCGAAGAGCGGATCGGCCCCGAGCAGGCGCCGGACGAGCTGGCGCGGCTGCATGCCGCGATCGCCCAGGTGCGTGGTGAGATCCGCATCATGCGCGACCAGTTGCACGGCGCGCTGGCCCACGAAGTCGGCGAGTTCCTCGATCTGCACACGCTGCTGCTCGACGATCCCGAGCTGTTGCAGGGCCTGGACGAGCTCGTCGGCACCGGGCTCTATGGCGCCGACTACGCCCTGCGGTTGCAGCGCGACCGCCTGGCCGCGGTGTTCGAGGGCATGGACGATGCCTACTTCCGCAGCCGCATCGAGGACATCGATCACGTCATCGGACGGGTCCACGCCGCATTGCATGCGCACGAGGCCGAGCTGCAGGGCGTGGCCGGCGAGATCCTGGTCACCGATGCCATCGCGCCATCGGAGGTCGGCCGGCTGCAGGCCCAGGGCGTGCTGGCCATCGTCACCTCGACCGGCAGTACGCTGTCGCATTCGGCGATCCTCGCCCGCAGCCTGCAGTTGCCGCTCATCGTCAACGCGCCGCAGGCGCTGGCCCAGATCAACGATGGCGCGGTGCTGGTCGTCGATGGCGCCACCGGCGAGATCGTCGTCGAGCCCAATGCCGAGGACCTGCGCGCCTATCGCGCGCGGGTGCGTGAAGAGAAGCGCGAGCGCAAGCAGTTGCGCCGACTGCGTCGCGAGCCGAGCAAGACGCTCGACGGCGTCGACATGAAGCTGTGGGCCAATGCCGAATCGCGCGAAGACGTCGCCGAGGCGCATGCGCTCGGCGTGGCCGGCGTCGGCCTCTACCGCACCGAATTCCTGTTCCTGCAGAGCCGCGAGATCCCCGACGAGCACGCGCAGTTCCGTGCCTACCGCGATCTGGTGCTGGGCATGACCGGCCGCACGGTCACGATCCGCACCCTCGACATCGGCGCCGACAAGGCCGACGACACCGGCCTGGCCCTGCGTCACGAGCCCAATCCCGCACTGGGGCTGCGCGGGGTCCGGCTGTCGATGGCGCGCAACGGATTACTGGAGACCCAATTGCGGGCGATCGCACGCGCCTCGGGCTACGGCCCGGTGCGCGTGCTGGTGCCGATGGTCAGCGGCCGCGAGGAGATCGTCGCGGTGCGCCGGTTGCTCGACCGCGTCCAGCGCGACCTGCGCGCCGAGGGGCACGAGACCGCCGAGCGGATCGCGATGGGGGCGATGATCGAGGTGCCGTCGGCGGCGATCGCGCTGCCCACGTTCGTGCGCGAGCTCGACTTCCTGTCGATCGGCACCAACGACCTGGTGCAGTACCTGCTGGCCGCCGACCGCAACAACGATGCGCTCGGCGACCTGTACTCACCGTTGCACCCGGCGGTGATCCGGCTGCTGCACGGCATCGTGCGCGTGGCGCGCGCGCGCGGCATCTCGGCCTCGGTCTGCGGGGAGATCGCCGGCGACGCGCGCTTCACCCCGCTGCTGCTGGCGTTGGGCATCGAGGAACTGAGCCTGCACCCCGCCCCGCTGCTGGAAGTGCGCCGCGCGATCCGCGGAATCGACCTGGGCGCCCTGCGATCGCGGACGCCGGCGTTGCTGCGCGCACGCGACCGTGCGTCGATCGAACGCTGGCTCGATGCCGCGCAGCCCGAGCGCACAGCCGGCTGAGCCGGTGCCCCACCCCAACGCGCGCGAACCGTCGCGCTTGACCGGGGTGTGCAGATGGGCAGGCAGCGCGGATAATGCGCCGATGCACATCTGACCCAGTCGCGCCGCGTGCGTCGCGACGCGCAACGGAGCCGTTTATGGCCGAAGCCGTCCGCCACGACAAGACCGCGCGCCAGCTGCGTCTGCTCTCCGATGCCCTCGACAGCGGGCGGCTGGGGCCGGTGCGGCGCATGGTCAACACGCTGGCGCCGGCCGAGATCGGCAACCTGCTCGAATCCCTGCCCCACGACAAGCGCATCGTGGTCTGGGGGCTGGTCGATGCCGACGACGATGGCGAGGTGCTGGTCCACGTCGGCGACGAGGTCCGCGAGAGCCTGATCGCGGACATGGACCCCGACGAACTGGTCGCCGCAGTCGAAGATCTCGATATCGACGACCTCGCCGACCTGGTCGAGGACCTGCCCGATGCGGTCATCGACACGCTGCTGCGGTCGATGGACCGGGAGAACCGCGAGCGCCTGGAGCAGGTGCTCTCCTATCCCGAGGACACCGCCGGCCGATTGATGAACCCCGACGTGGTGACGGTGCGCGCCGACACCACGGTCGATGTCGTGCTGCGCTTCCTGCGCCTGCGCGGCGAACTGCCCGACCACACCGACCACCTGTACGTGGTCAACCGCCGGCACCAGTTGATCGGCTGGGTCGCGCTGCAGGATCTGGTGACCCGCGACCCCGGCACCCCGATCAATCGGCTGATCGACGACGAGCTCGACTCGATCCATGTCGACGAATCGGCCGACCAGGTCGCGCGCCAGTTCTCCGACAACGACTGGGTGTCCGCGCCGGTGGTCGACGACGGTAACGTGCTGCTGGGCCGGATCACCGTCGACGACGTGGTCGACATCATCCGCGAGCAGGCCGAACACCAGGCCCTGGGCGCGGCGGGTCTGGACGAGGACGAGGATCTGTTCTCGCCGATCCGGCGCGCGGTGCGCGGCCGGGTGGTGTGGCTGGGCATCAATCTGCTGACCGCGTTCATGGCCGCCTTCGTGATCGGTCGCTTCGAGGCGACGATCGAAAAAGTCGTGGCGCTGGCGGTGCTGATGCCGATCGTCGCCGGCATCGGCGGCAATGCCGCGGTGCAGGTGCTCACGTTGATGGTGCGCGGCCTGGCGCTGGGCCAGGTGGGCGCCAGCAACGCCCGCATCCTGATGTGGAAGGAACTGCGCGTGGCGCTCATCAACGGCATGTTGATCGGCACCCTGGTCGCCCTGGTCGCGCTGGTCTGGTTCCACGACTGGGTGCTGTCGCTGGTGATCTTCACCGCGCTGGTGATCAACTTCTGCTCGGCCGCGACCGCTGGCGTGCTGCTGCCGTTGCTGCTCAAGCGCATGCGGGTCGATCCCGCAGTCGCCGGCACGGTGGTCGTCACCGCGGTGACCGACATCATGGGCTTCTTCAGCTTTCTGGGCCTGGCCACTGCGATCATGCTGCGCTGAGGGCCGCATCGATGCCGCCGACCTCGCAACCGGGAAAGATCGCCAGTTGGGACGACGGCCGCGGCTACGGCTTCGTCGAGCCGCTCGATCCTGCCGACGGGCCGCGCGCGTTCTTCCACATCCGCGACTACGACCAGGGCGGCCGCCGGCCGGACGTCGGCGAGATCGTGCGCTACACGCCCGAACGCCAGCCCGATGGCCGCTGGCGCGCCCATCGGGTGGTTCGTGTGTCACTGACCGCCGCCCGCGATCGGCGGCGGCGCCAGGCGCCGCCAGCGGCCCGGTTGCACGCACGAGGGCACGGCGGCGCGCTGGCGATGACGCTGGCGATCGCGTTGTGGGCCGCGGCGTTGGCCTGGGGCATCGCCATCGGCCGCCTGCCCGCAGCGCTGGTCCCGGCGCTGGCAGTCCTCAACCTGGTGACGTTCGGGATGTACGCGCTCGACAAGCGCGCCGCGCAGGCCGGGCGCCGTCGCACACCCGAGGCCCAGTTGCACCTGTTCGAACTGCTCGGCGGCTGGCCGGCCGCCTGGCTCGCGCAACGCCTGCTGCGGCACAAGAGTGCCAAGCGCGCCTACCGACATGTCTTCGTGACGATGATCGCGCTGCATGCGATCGCCCTCGCCCTCGTCCTCCGGCCCGCCTCCTGAGCGCGCCCCCGTCCTGGAGCCTCCCATGTCCCTGCCCCCCGATTCCACGTCCCGCCGCCGCGTGCTGCGCGGTCTCGCACTCGCCGGCGCCGGTGGCGCGGCCTGGCTCGCCGGTTGCCGCTCGTTGTCGTCCACACCGGCATCGGGCCACTTCGTGCGCCGCGCGGTCGAGGTCGGCGGACGCCGCCATGCCTACCAGGTCTTCGTGCCGGCGGCGGCCGTGCCCCGGCCACTGCCGGTGGTGTTGTTCCTGCACGGCTCGGGTGAGCGCGGCAGCGACGGCGACAAGCAGACCCACGCCGGCCTGGGGCCCCACGTGCGCGCGCACGCGGCCGATTTCCCGGCCCTGGTGGTGTTTCCGCAATCGCCCGAGGGCACATCGTGGGAAGGCGACGTGGCGACGATGGCGCTGGCCGCGCTCGATGCCGCCACGGTCGAGTTCGACGGCGACCGGCGCCGCACCTCGCTGACCGGCATGTCCCGCGGTGGCTACGGCACCTGGTCGCTGGCCCTGCGTGCGCCCGAGCGCTTCGCGGCCCTGGTGCCGGTCTGCGGCGGTATCACCCCGCCCGGCACCCGCCCCGATCTCAACAGCCTGCAGGTCGAATCGACCCGCGAGGCGCCCAACCCGTTCGATGCCGCCGCGCAACGGCTGCGCGACATCCCCAGTTGGCTATTCCATGGCGCCCGCGACGACGTCGTGCCCCCGGAGCAGTCGCGGCGGATGTACGCAGCGCTGCAGCGCGTCGGCGCCGACGTGCGTTACACCGAATTCCCCGACGCCAATCACAACAGCTGGGACGCGGCGTACGCCACACAGGCAATGTGGGACTGGTTGTTCGCGCAGCGGCGCTGAGCGACGCGTCGACCGGGCAGAACGCGTGCCGGCATCGCCGGCCGCGCCCGATAGGCAACTAGCGCGCGGACCGCGCCCCGGTCCGCAGCCGGCGTGCCAGCGCGCCGAGCGCGGCGACCACCGTGGTCAACAGCACCATCGACAGGAACTGCGCGCGGGTGTCCGGGGATGCGATCAACAGCACGAAGATCAGCCCCAGGATCGCCAGCGCGGCCAGCGTCGGCACCGGGAACCCGCCCATTCGGTACGGCAGCGCCGTGCCTGCCCGATCCGCGCGGCGGCGCAGGATCAGCTGCGAGACCAGCGCGATCGTCCAGACCAGCAGACAGGTCGCGCCGACGATGTTGAGCAGCACCGGCAACACCCGCTGCGGGAACAGCAGTTCCAGGCCCGCTGCAAGGAAGCCGAACGCGACGCTGGCCAGCACCGCGGCGACCGGCACCTGGCGGCGATCGCTGCGCCCGAGGACCGCCGGCGCCTCGCCGCGCCGGGCCAGCGACCAGATCATCCGCGACGCGCCGTAGAGGTTGGCGTTGAGCGCCGACAGCAGCGCGATCACCGCGACCAGGGTGATCGCGGCCGCTGCGCCGGGAATCCGTGCCACCTGCAACACCGCCGCGAACGGCGAGGCCAGCGCTGGGCTGTCCCAGGGCACGACGGCGACGATCACCGCGATCGAGCCCAGGTAGAACACCAGGATGCGCCAGGCGACGGTGCGGATCGCACGCGCCAGGCTGCGCGCCGGATCGTCGGTCTCGGCAGCGGCGATGGCGACAATCTCGGTGCCGCCGAACGCGAACACCACGACCAGCAGCGCCGCGCCGACGCCCATCAGCCCGTTCGGCGCGAAGCCGCCATTGGCATGGAAATGCGCCAGCCCCGGCGATGCGACGTCCGGCAGCCAGCCCAGCAACAGCGCGACGCCAACAGCGATGAAGGCCAGGATCGCGACCACTTTCAGGATCGCGAACCAGAACTCGAACTCGCCGAAATTGCGCACCCCCAGCAGATTGATCGCGGTGAACACCGCCATGAACGTCAGCGCCAGCCCGGGCACCGAGAGGCCGGGCCACAGGGTCTTCAGCAGGCCGGCCGCGCCGACCGCCTCGGCGGCGATCACGATCACCACTTGCAGCCACCACAGCCAGCCGACCGTCGCGCCCGCGGTGGCGCCCATCGCGTCCTCGGCGTAGACCGAGAACGCGCCGCTGGCCGGCTTGGCCGCCGCCATCTCGCCCAGCGCGTGCATCACCACGATCACCAGCGCGCCGGCGATCAGGTAGGACAGCAGCACCGCCGGACCGGCGGCCTGGATGCCGACCCCCGAGCCCAGGAACAGACCGGCGCCGATCGCGCTGCCCAGGCCCATCATCACCAGCTGGCGCGGCTTGAGCGCGTGCGCGGAGACCGCGACCGGGCGGGCGGCCTCGGGACGGGGCGTAGAGGTGGGCTGCATCGGGGCCGGCCTGGGTCGAAAGGCAGGCACGATACCCGATTCGCGTCGCCGTAACCGGCCCGCGCCCGGGCTCAGGCCAGCAGCGCCTCCAGCGCGGCCATGCGCACCGCGACGCCATTGCGCACCTGGCGCAGCACCCACGATTGCGGGCCGTCGGCGACCTCGTCGGCGATCTCCACGCCGCGGTTCATCGGGCCGGGATGCAGCACGACCGCATCCCGCGCGGCCAGCCGCAACCGGCGCGCGTCGAGTCCGTAGTCGCGGTGATAGTCCTCCAGCGAGCCGACCAGGCCTTCCTCCATGCGCTCGCGCTGCAACCGCAGCATCATCACCGCGTCGACACCGTCGAGCGCGGCATCCAGATCGTGCGAGACCGCGCAGCCGGCCAGCGTGGTCTCGTCCGGCAGCAGCGCCGCCGGGCCGCACACGCGGATCTCGCCGGCGCCGAGCGTGCGCAGCGCCTGGAGGTCGCTGCGTGCGACCCGCGAGTGCTTCACATCGCCGACGATCGCCACGCGCAGACCCGAGAAATCCGTGCCCTTGGCCTGGCGCAAGGTCAGCATGTCGAGCAGGCCCTGCGTGGGATGCGCGCTGCGCCCGTCGCCGGCATTGAGCAGCGCGGTGTCGGGCGCGGCGGCCTGCGCCAGCGTGGCGACCGCACCATCGGCGCTGTGGCGCACGACGAAACCGCGCACGCCCATCGCCTCGATGTTGCGGAAGGTATCGAGCGCGGTCTCGCCCTTGGTCGTCGACGAGGTCGACGCGTCGAAGCCGAGCACGTCGGCGCCGAGGCGCTGGGTCGCGCGCTGGAAGCTCAGCCGGGTCCGCGTCGATGGCTCGAAGAACAGCGTGCAGATCGCGACGCCGGCCAAGCGCGCATTGCGCTCGTCCCCGTCGAGGATCGCCTGGGCGCGGTCGAGCAGCATCTCCAGGCTCACACGCGGCAGGCCGTCGAGGGTCAGCAGATGGCGCAGGCGGCCGTCGGCGTCGAGTTGCGCGGAAGAAGCGGTCTGGGACATCGCGGTGGGCGGGCAGCGGCGGGAACTCGATTGTCCCGCACCCGGTGCCCGCGCGGATAGCGCGCGTCGGTCAGCGCATCACCGGCGTGCCGGTGTCCGGCGCGGCGAGCCAGCGCTCAACGATGACCGCCGCGGCGACCGCGTCGAGTGTCGCCGCGTCGCGGCGGCGCCGGCGCCCCTCGGCCCGGTCGACAGCGAAGCGGCGGGCCGCCTCGATCGAACTCGCCCGCTCGTCGATCAGCACGACCGGCAGGCCGAAGCGGGCGACGAGTTCGCGCGCGAACGCATGCGCCCGGACCCGTGCGGGCTGGTCGCCGCCGTCCAGGGTCAATGGGTCGCCGACGATCATGCCGTCGGGCCGCCAGTCCTTGTGCAGCCGCACGACCGCCGGCCAGTCGATCTGGCCGCCATGCACGTCGACCACCGCCAGCGCGCGCGCGCCGTGGCCGAACGCGCTGCCCACGGCCACGCCGATGCGCCGCGCCCCGACATCGAACCCGAGCACCGTGCCGTCGCGGCGGATCGCCGGGGCAGCGGATTCGGACCCGGCCTCGCTCACGCCCGTCCGCCGTGACTGACGACCAGGGTCATGTCGACGCCGATCCGGCCGGCCGCCGCCTGCCAGCGCGCGTCGAGCGGGGTGTCGAACAGCAACGGGGCATCGGCGGGCACGGTCAGCCAGCTGTGCTGGGTCAGTTCCTGCTCGAGCTGGCCGGCGCCCCACCCGGCACAGCCGAGCGCGACGATCGCGTTGTCCGGCCCTTCGCCGGCCGCCATCGCTTCGAGCACATCGCGCGACGTGGTCACGCTCAGCCCCTCGGCGATCGCCAGGCTCGAGTCCCAGCGCGGGTCGCCGTCGTGCAGCACGAAGCCGCGCTCGGGATGCACCGGCCCACCGGCCAGTACACGGTGGTCGCGCAGGCGCTGGTCGATGAGCACGATGCCCATCTGCTCGAACACCTCGCCCAGGGTGTACTCCGAGGGCCGGTTGACGACCACACCCATCGCGCCATCGGCGTCATGCTGGCAGATCAGCGCGACCGAACGCGCGAAGTCGGGATCCTGCAGCGCCGGCAGCGCGACCAGCAGGTGATTGGCGAAGAACGACATGGCGACATTCTAGCCGGCCGCCCCGCAGGCGACCGTGCACGACCTGAAGGCCAGCATCGCGCAGGCGCGATCCACTGCCCACCCCCTCGCCGCCTGCCGTGCAAGCCCTTCCCTGGCGGTCCGCATCGGCATCACCGACTGACATTAGTCGCCGGTCCGGGCCGGGCTGCGCTCGACGCCGCGCCGTCACAGCCCGAACTGGATCTCCTGCGGCGTCGCCACCCGCACGCCGACCACCTCGACCTCGGCGCGCAGCGTGCGCCCGGCCAGCGGATTGTTGCCGTCTACCGTGATGCTGTCGGCATCGAGCGCGGTGACGGTGACGTCCAGCGGGCCCTTCTCGGTCTGCGCGCGCAGCTTCTCGCCGACCGCCGGCACGGCGCTGCCGGTGAACACGCTGCGCGGCAGGCGCTGCACCAGGCCGTCGTGGCGCGGCCCGAAGCCGGCTTCGGGCGGGATCTCGACGGTGAACGTGTCGCCGGCGCTGTGCCCCTCGAGCGCCTCTTCCAGTCCACGGATGATCCCGCCGCTGCCGTGCATGTAGACCAGCGGATCATGGCCGCGGGTCGTGGCGATCTGCGCGCCGGAGGTGTCCGACAGCGTGAAGTGGACCGTGGCGACACGACGGTGTGCGATTTCCATCGGCAGTTCCTGCTGGGCGATGGCGCATGGTCGCGCGGCCCCCGTGAAGGGCGCAAGCCGGTGTCTGGCGCCCGGCGCCGGGCCTGCCTATGCTGCGCGCATGAGCGGCTACTGCGACATCGCGCCCGGCCATCCGCTGCACGGGCCCTACCACGACACCGAGTACGGCTTTCCGCAGCGCGAGGAAGCGGTGCTGTTCGAGCGCCTGCTGCTGGAGATCAACCAGGCCGGGCTGAGCTGGGAGACAGTGCTGCGCAAGCGCGCGGGCTTTCGTGCCGCCTACGACGGCTTCGATGTCTATACTGTCGCCGGCTACGGCGAGGCCGACCGCGCGCGCCTGCTGGCCGACCCGGCGATCATCCGCAACCGGCTCAAGATCGACGCGGCGATCCACAACGCCCAGGTCGTACAGGGCCTGCGTGCAAGTCATGGCGGCTTCGCCGCGTGGCTGGACGCGCACGCCAACGAAGACGGCCGGCCGCGCGACAAGGCATCGTGGGTGAAGCTGTTCAAGCGCACGTTCCGGTTCACCGGCGGGGAGATCACCGGCGAGTTCCTGATGAGCCTGGGCTATCTGCCCGGCGCGCACCGCGCCGACTGCCCGGTCGCACGGACGCTCGCGCGCCGGACCGCGCGCTGACCGCCGGATCCGGCACCCCGAACGCATTCCGGCCGCTTGCGCGGCCGGAACGGTTGCCACAGGCGTGGGCGCAGGCTCAGCCCTTGACCGCGGCCTGGTAGCGGCGCTCGACTTCGTTCCAGTCGACGACGTTGTAGAACGCGGCGATGTAGTCGGGGCGACGGTTCTGGTACTTGAGGTAGTAGGCGTGTTCCCAGACGTCCAGACCCAGGATCGGGGTGTTGCCCGAGCCAATGCCCTGCATCAGCGGATTGTCCTGGTTGGCGCTGCTCTCGACCTTCAGCGTGCCGGCCTTGTCGACCGACAGCCAGGCCCAGCCGCTGCCGAAGCGACTGATGGCGGCCTTGGTGAAGGCCTCCTTGAACGCATCGAAACCGCCCAGGTCGCTGTCGATGTGCTTGGCCACATCGCCGACCGGCGCGCCGCCGCCCTTGGGCGACATCACCGTCCAGAACAGCGAGTGGTTGGCATGGCCGCCCGCGTTGTTGCGCAGCGGACCGCGCTTGTCCTCGGGCAGCTTGTCGAGGTTGGCCACCAGTTCCTCGACCGGGCGATCCGCCCACTCGGTGCCTTCGAGCGCGGCGTTGGCGTTGTTGATGTAGGTCTGGTGGTGCTTGGTGTGATGGATCTCCATCGTCTTGGCGTCGATGTGCGGCTCGAGCGCGTCGTAGGCGTAGCCAAGTTCGGGAAGGGTGTAGGCCATCAGCGGGACTCCTCTTAGATGAATGCGCCATTGTCCTCCGACGGAGGTCAAACTGGCGACAAGGCCCGGCTACGATACGCATAGCCGGTGCCAAATCGGAACAACGCAGCGTTTCGCGACGCGTGCCCCGCGCCCTCAGCGCAACTGCGCCTGGATGCGCTGTGCGCGCCGCGCCGGATCGGGATGGCTGGACAGCATGCCGGCCTTGGGGCCGCCGTCGTCGAGCTTCTGCAATGCGGTCACGGCCGCCTGCGGATTGAAGCCGCCGCGCTGCAACAGCCCCAGGCCGTAGCCGTCGGACTCGAGCTCGTTGGACTGCGAATGCTGCGCCTTGACCACCTCTTCGACCACGCCGCCCAGTTCGGACGCCGCTAGGCGGCCGGCTGCGTTGCCGGTACTCGCCACGCCCTTGCGCGCCGCCTGGGCGAGATAGGCGGTCCGGAACCGGGCCTTGCTGTGGCCGTGCTTGACGTGGCCGATCTCGTGCCCGATGACGAAGCGCAGTTCGTCGTCGTCCATCGCGTCCATCAGGCCGCTGAACACTCGGACCGAGCCGTCGGGCAAAGCGAAGGCGTTGATCTCGGGCGTGCGGTAGACCTTGAAGTTGAGATTCAGGCCGGCATCGTTCTCCCAACCGGAGACCAGACGCGCCAGCCGCTGCGCGTAGGGATCGTTGGCGGGCGCGACGAGGTTCTCGGCGTCGTAGGCGAGCGCGGCCTCGGCGCCGAGGATGGCGATGTCCGCATCGCTGAGCGTCAGCCCTTTGACGACGTCGCTGCCGACATCCAGCGCGGTCTGGGCCCGACCGCCGCCCAGCCCCTTGAGCCGGTCGAGCGCGCTCTGCGCGTGCGCGGCCGAGACCGCTGCGGCCAGCAGCGAGACAGCCAGGACGCAGCGAGGAACGAAGTGGTGCATGGTGCTTCCTTGTAATGGGATCGGATCGGCGACGCGCACCGGGCCCGTCGCCGCGCGCGGATTTTCAGCCGCACGCGCCTCGCCGATCAAGCGTCCGGCTCCTCGCTCTCAGCGGACCTCGGCGACTTCCACCCCGTCCAGGCCCTGGGCCAGCGTGCGCGCATCGCCCCCCTGCGCCAGCTTGATGCGCAGGCGCACCTCGTTGGCCGAATCGGCGTAGCGCAGCGCGTCCTCGTAGGAGATCTCGCCGGCCTGGTAGAGCTCGAACAACGACTGGTCGAAGGTCTTCATGCCCAGGTTGGTCGACTCTTTCATGATCTCCTTGAGCTTGGGAATCTCGCCTTCGCGGATGTAGTCCTGCACCAGCGGGGTTCCGAGCAGGATTTCCATCGCCGCGCGCCGGCCCTTGCCGTCGGGCGTGGGGATCAGCTGCTGGGCGATGACGCCCTTGAGGTTGAGCGACAGGTCCATCAGCAACTGACTGCGCCGGTCCTCGGGGAAGAAATTGATGACCCGGTCCATCGCCTGGTTGGCGTTGTTGGCGTGCAGCGTGCACAGCACCAAGTGGCCGGTCTCGGCGAACGCGATCGCGTGGTTCATGCCCTCGCGCGTGCGCACCTCGCCGATCATGATCACGTCCGGCGCCTGGCGCAGGGTGTTCTTGAGCGCGGCCTCCCAGTTGTCGGTGTCGATGCCGACCTCGCGCTGGGTGATGATGCAGCCGGCGTGCCGATGCACGAACTCGATCGGATCCTCGATCGTGATGATGTGGCCGGTCGAGTTCTGGTTGCGGTAGCCGATCATCGCCGCCAGCGATGTCGACTTGCCGGCGCCGGTGCCGCCGACCATGATCACGATGCCGCGCTTGGTCATCGCCAGCGTCTTGACCACCGCCGGCAGGTTCAGTTCCTCGATCGTCGGGATGTGCGTCTCGATGCGCCGCAGCACCATGCCGACCTGGTTGCGCTGGTAGAAGCACGAGATGCGGAACCGCCCCACGCCGGAAACCCCGATCGCGAAGTTGCATTCGTGCGTGCGCTCGAACTCCTCGCGCTGCGGCGGCGTCATCACATTGAGCACCATGTCGCGCGCCTGCTGCGGCGTGAGCGGTGTCTGCGTGATCGGCGAGATCTTGCCGTGCACCTTCATTGACGGCGGCAGGCCGGCGGTGATGAACAGGTCCGAGGCCCGCTGGTGGGCCATCAGCTTGAGGAACGAAGTGAAGTCGAGGCTGCTCATCAGTGCTCCTGCGGCGCCGTGATCGATCATGGGCAATTCGTGATTGGAACGAGCCGCCGCGCGTCGCCGTCACGGACCACTGTTCACCGACCCCCAAATCACCGGCTCACTCGAAAAGTCGCTTGTCCTTCGCATGTTCCTTGGCCTGGGCGCGTGCGACGACGCCACGCCTGACCAGGTCCTGGAGATGCTGGTCGAGGGTCATCATGCCCGACTGCTGGCCGGTCTGGATCGCCGAGTACATCTGCGCGACCTTGTCCTCGCGGATCAGGTTCCGGATCGCCGGAATGCCGACCATGATCTCCCAGGCCGCAGTGCGGCCGCCGCCGACCTTCTTGAGCAGCGCCTGGGAGATCACCGCGCGCAAGCTTTCCGACAGCATCGAGCGCACCATCGCTTTTTCGCCGGCCGGGAAGACATCGATGATACGGTCGATGGTCTTGGCTGCCGAACTGGTGTGCAGGGTGCCGAACACCAGGTGGCCGGTCTCGGCGGCGGTCAGTGCCAGGCGGATCGTCTCCAGGTCGCGCAACTCGCCGACCAGGATGTAGTCGGGATCCTCGCGCAGCGCCGAGCGCAGCGCCTCGTTGAAGCCGTGGGTATCGCGGTGGACTTCGCGCTGGTTGACCAGGCACTTGTGCGAGGTGTGCACGAACTCGATCGGATCCTCGACCGACAGGATGTGCGCGTATTCGTTCTTGTTGATGTGGTCGAGCATCGCCGCCAGCGTGGTCGACTTGCCCGAGCCGGTCGGCCCGGTCACCAGGATCAGGCCCTGCGGCTGGTCGATGAGCTGGCGGAAGATCGGCGGGCAGTTGAGGTCGTCGAGGGTCAGCACCTCGGACGGAATCGTGCGGAACACCGCACCAGCGCCGCGGTTCTGGTTGAACGCGTTGACGCGGAAGCGCGCCAGGCCCGGGATCTCGAACGAGAAGTCGACCTCGAGGAACTCCTCGTAATCGCGCCGCTGCTTGTCCGACATGATGTCGTAGATCAGCGCGTGCACCTGCTTGTGGTCGAGCGCGGGAATGTTGATGCGCCGCACGTCGCCGTCGACACGGATCATCGGCGGCAGGCCGGCTGACAGGTGCAGGTCGGAGGCCTTGTTCTTGACCGAGAACGCCAGCAGTTCGGCGATGTCCATGGGGTTCCTCGTTGGTGGTCCGGCGACGGCGCAGGCCAGCGGCGGCTGGCGCCGCCCGGTGTCCGGCGGCAGTATAGACCCCGCCGTCGCAGCCCCGATGCGGCCGCGTCGCCGGACTGCGCGGCACGGCATCCGGGACGGCGCCCTTCCTGCCATTTTCCGGACTTCTCATGCCTCCAGCCTCCGTCTCCGACACCGACACCGCGACCGCCTTCGTGGGCGGCGGCAACATGGCGCGCAGCCTGATTGGCGGGCTGCTCGCGCGCGATGCCGACCCGCGCACGATCCGCGTCGCCGACCCGAACGCCGGTACCCGCGAGGCGCTCGCCCGCGACTTCGGCATCCTGACATTCGAGACCGCCGCCGAAGCGGTCGCCGGCGCCGGGACCTGGGTGCTGGCGACCAAGCCGCAGGTGTTGCGCGAGGTCTGCGAGGCGCTCGCGCCGCTGGCCGCCGAAGCGCGTCCGCTGGTGCTGTCGATCGCGGCGGGCATCACCGCCGCACAGCTCGAGCGCTGGCTCGGCGGCGGGGTCGCGGTCGTGCGCACGATGCCCAACACCCCTGCCCTGCTCGGCGCAGGCGTGACCGGCCTGTTCGCCAACGCACAGGTCGATCCGACCGGGCGCCAGCGCGCCGATGCCTTGCTGCGCAGCGCCGGACCCACGGTGTGGATCGAGGACGAAGCACGCATGGACGCGGTCACCGCGGTCTCGGGCAGCGGCCCGGCCTACGTCTTTCTGCTCGCCGAAGCCATGGAAGCGGCAGCCGTCGCCCAGGGCCTGCCGCCGGCCGATGCGCGCACACTCGTGCTGCAGACGGTGCTCGGCGCGGCGCGCATGCTCACCGAGAGCGACGAGGCGCCCGCCGCGCTGCGCCAGCGGGTGACCTCGCCCGGCGGCACCACCCAGGCGGCAATCGAGGCCTTCGAGGCCGGCGGGCTGCGCGCATTGGTGGCCGAGGCGATCGCCAGCGCGGCGCGGCGCGGCGCCGAACTGTCGGCCGCCAATGACTGAACGCGGGCGACCGCTCGTGGCCATGCTGGCGCTGGCGCTCGCCGCCTGTGGTGCCGAGCCGTCGACGCCCCCGCCAGGCACCAACAGTGGCGGCAACACCCTCGCGATGCCCGAACGCGCCATGCTCGGCACGGCCGAGATCGAGGCCAGCGTCGCGCCGACTGCGCGTATCTCCGATGCCGCCGCGCGCCAGTACGGCATCGACCGCGGCGATGACCGCGTGCTCGTACTGGTCAGTGTGCGCGACGGCGATGCCGCGCCACGGGTGAGCGTGACCGGCCATGCGCGCGACCTGCGCGGTGTGCGTCAGTCGCTGGCGTTCGCCCCGGTGACCGTCGACGGGCAGGTCGAGCATGTCGCCATGGCCCGGGCGTCCGGCCCCGACACCCTGCGGCTGGCGCTCGAGGTCGCGGGCCCCGACGGCGCCCGCACCGTGCTGCGTTTCAGCCGCGAGATCCCGCGCTGACCACGCGCAAGGGCCTCCAGGCGCCGCGGCACGCCCGCGACGCCGTGCAGCTGCCTCAGTAGCCGACGCTGATGCGCTGGCGCGGATGCGCCGGACGCTCGATCTCGTCGGCGAACGCGATGGCGTAATCCTCCATCGAGATCGCGCTGCGGCCCTGGGCATCGACCGGCAGGCTGTCGCCGCCAACCCGGAAAACGCCCGTGCGCTCGCCGGGCTCGAACACGGCCGCCGGCGAGACGAAGGTCCAGTCGAGGTCGGCGACGTCACGCAAGGCCTGCAGAAACGCACGGCCGGCAGCGGCCTCGGCGCGATAGGCCTCGGGAAACTCCGGGGTATCGATCAAGGCGACGCCCGGCGCGACCTCCAGGCTGCCCGCGCCGCCGACGACCAGCAGCCTCGGCACACCGGCTGCGCGGACCGCGTCGACGACGACCTGCGCACTCGGCCCCCCGTCGAAGCGGGCGGCGCTGACCACGACATCGTGCCCGGCCAGCACCGGCGCGAGCGACGCGCTGCGCGAGGCATCGGCCGACTGCAGGCTCAGCCCCGCCTGCGGGGGAACATCGGCGGTGTTGCGGGCGATGCCGGTCACGCGGTGGCCACGTGCGAGCAGTTCGCGCGCCAGGCGCGCCCCGACCCGACCAGTCACGCCGATAATGGCGATGCGTTGCATGGAGGGATTCTCGAAGCGGGGGGCCTGCATGCTAGTGCGCAGGCCGCCGCGGCGGGCCATCGGCAGCGCAAAGCAGCGTTCCGTTCCCGCACCGGCCGCGTCGGGCCGGCGAGCGCTCTAGGGATAGAGCATCCGCTTGCGGCAATTGCCAGCGGCATCGCACTCATAGAGCCAGCGCTCGTGCAGGCGATAATCGGCGCCGTACCAGAACTCCATGCGGTCGGGGCGGACGCGCAGGCCCGACCAGCGCGGCGGGCGCGGCACCTCGCGCCCCTCGAACTCGCCGGCGACATCGTCGAGCCGCTGCTCGAAGGTCGCGCGATCGTCGAGTTCTTCAGACTGCCGCGAAGCCCAGGCCCCGAGCTGGCTGCCGCGCGGCCGCGACGCGAAGTACGCGTCGGCCTCCTCGTCGCCGACGATCACCACCGGCCCCTCGATGCGGACCTGCACGCCGTGGCGCACGCGCGGCCAATGGAACAGCAACGCCGCCTGCGGGTTGTCCTGCAGCTCGCGGCCCTTGCGGCCGTCGAGATGGGTGTAGAACACGAAACCGCGCTCGTCCCAGGCTTTGAGCAGCACGACGCGCGCCGACGGGCGCCCGTCAAGGGCGGCGGTGGCGACGGTCATCGCGGTGCGGTCGGGCTCGCCGGCCGCGGCGGCCTCGTCGAACAGCACGGAAAACGTGGACAGGGCTTCGGTCAGCAAGGCGGCGCAGGGCGTGGTCATGTGCCGATCATCGCGCCGCCGCGTCGCGATGTCGAACGTCGGCGTGCAGTTGGCCACTGGCGGCCTCGACGCTCGGGTATCGTGCCGCGATGGCCACCCCGCCCTCGCCCACGCAATGGCCCGACGCGCTCGTCGCGCGCGTGCTCGACGATGCCCTGCGGCACGACACGCGCGTGCTCGGCATCAGCGGCCTGCAAGGCACGGGCAAGTCGACGCTGGCCGCCCAACTCGCCGACGCCGGTCGGGCGCGCGGGCTCGCGATCGCGGTGCTCTCGCTCGACGACCTCTATCTCGACCGTGATGCCCGGCAGACCCTGGCCCGCACCGTGCATCCGCTGCTCGCCACCCGTGGCCCGCCAGGCACGCATGCGGTCGCACTGGGCTGCGCGCTGCTCGACACGCTGCGCGCCGGCGGCATCGCCCGGCTGCCACGCTTCGACAAGGGCTGCGACGACCGTCGGCCGCCGGCCGACGGGGCGAGCGCCGGACCGGTCGCATTGACCGTATTCGAGGGCTGGTGCCTGGGCGCGACGCCTGAACCTGCGGACGCGCTCGCCACGCCGATCAACGCGCTGGAGCGCGACGAAGATCCCGACGGCACGTGGCGCCGCTGGTGCAATACCGCGCTCGCCCGCGACTACCCCGCGCTGTGGCAGCGCATGGACCGGCTGCTGTTCCTGCAACCGCCCGGCTTCGAGGTGGTACCGAGCTGGCGCTGGCAGCAGGAACAGGCGCTGCGCCGCGCGACGCCCGACCGGGCCGGCATGGACCGCGCCCAGGTCGAACGCTTCGTGCAGCACTACGAGCGCGTCAGCCGGCGCCTGCTGCGCACGTTGCCGGACGCGGCCGATGTCGTGATCGCTCTGGACGCGCAGCGGCGCGTATGCCCGCCCGACTGATCGGCCCCGCGCCCGCAACGACGTGCGACCGGCACCGATGCGAGGCGCACCGCTGCTAGGATTCGGCCATGCATTCCGCCCCCAACCTCGTGCTCGTCGGTCCGATGGGTGCCGGCAAGTCGTCAATCGGCCGCCGTCTGGCGGCCCGCTTCGGGCTGGCGTTCGTCGACGTCGACCACGAGGTCGAGGTCCGCACCGGCGCGACGATCGCCACGATCTTCGACTGCGAGGGCGAAGCGGGCTTCCGCGCGCGCGAACAGGCGACGCTGGCCGCGGTGCTCGAGGGCACGCGCCAGATCATCGCGACCGGCGGCGGCGCGGTGCTCGACGCCGAGAACCGGCGGCGCATGCGCGAGCGCGGCTTCGTGGTCCATATGCACGCCGATGTCGACACCCAGCTCGCCCGCCTGGCCCGCGACCGGGCACGGCCGCTGATCGCCGGTGACGATCGCAGCGACGTGCTGCATCGGCTGGCACAAGTGCGCGCACCGCTGTATGCGCAGGCGGCCCATCTGCGCTTCGATACCGGCGTCTACGGCTGCGCGGAAGCCGCGGTCGCGCTCGGCCATCTGGTCGAGACCCACTGGCGACCCGCCACATCCCCGACACCGGATCGGCCGGCCGCATGAGCGCCGCCGCGCCATCCCCACGTCCCCCGCCTGGCGTGCGCCACGTCGATGCCACGGGCCAGGCCCCACGCGCAACCGAGTCATCCCCCATGCCCCCATCGCTTCGTGAAGTCGCCGTCGCCGGCGAACGCCCCTACACCATCCACATCGGCCCTGCGCTGCTCGACGACGGCGCGCTGCTCGCCCGTCACGTGCGCGGCGGCGAGGCGATGCTGGTCAGTGATCGCCACGTCGCCCCGCTCTACGCCGACCGGGTCGCCGCCGCGCTGCAGGCCGCCCGCCCGGACCTGCGCGTGCATCGCCATGTCTTGCCGGCCGGCGAGTCGGCCAAGACCCTGGCCCATTTCACCCAGGTCATCGACGCGATGGCGCAGGCGCGGTTGCGCCGCGATGCGACCCTGTTCGCCCTGGGCGGCGGCGTGATCGGTGACTTGGCCGGCTTCGCCGCGGCGTGCTGGATGCGCGGCATCGACTGCGTGCAACTGCCGACCACGCTGCTGGCCATGGTCGATTCGTCGGTCGGCGGCAAGACCGCGGTCGACCTGCCGCAAGGCAAGAATCTGGTCGGCGCCTTCCATCCGCCGCGCGCGGTGATTGCCGATACCGGGGCGCTGCGCACCCTGCCTGCGCGCGAGTTGCGCGCCGGCCTGGCCGAAGTGGTCAAGTACGGCGCGATCGCCGATGCCCCCTTTCTCGACTGGCTCGATGCCCAAGCACCAGCGCTGCTGGCCATGGACGAGGCCGTGCTGACCGAGGCGGTCGCGCGCAGTTGCGCGCACAAGGCCGCGATCGTCGCGCGCGATCCCTTCGAGCACGGCGAACGCGCGCTGCTCAACCTTGGCCACACCTTCGGCCACGCGATCGAGACCGAGCAGGGCTACGACGGACTCAACCACGGCGAGGCGGTCGCGGTCGGCATGGTGCTCGCCGCGCGCCTGTCCGAAGCGCTGGGTCTGGCGCCGGCCGACGACACCGCACGCCTTTCCGCGTTGCTGTCCCGCCTGGACCTGCCGGTCGCGCTGCCGGCAGGCCTCGATCCCGAACGGCTGCTGGCGCACATGCGGCTCGACAAGAAGGCCCAGGCCGGCGGCCTGCGTTTCATCGTCTGGTCCGGCGCCGGCCGCGCGCAGGTGCTGGCCGACGTGCCCGAAAGCGCAGTGATCGGCGTGCTGCGCACCGGCTGACGCCGTTGCGACACCGCGTTCCCCGCAACGCGGCCCGCGCCTTGCCTGCGCCCCGTACAATGCCGCCCATGCGACTGCTGCTGCAACAACCGGCCCAGGGCCACGAGGCCGCGCGTTTCGTCCAGCTGATGCTGCAGCCCGACCTGCTCGGCGGCTGGACGCTGGTGCGCGAGTCGGGGCAGATCGGCGGTCGCAGCCAGTTGCGCAGCCAGCAGTACGCCGACGAGCCCAGTGCGCTGAGCGCACTCCAACGTGCGCGCGACACCCAGCTGCGGCGCGGTTTCCATCTGGTCGGCACACACGCAACGACGGTGCCGCCCGCCCCCTGATGCCCGCGCGGCGCACGCCGACGCACCGAGTAAGGAAGAACGCCTTGTCCGCACCCCTGAAGAACGACCGCTTCCTGCGCGCACTGCGCCGCGAGCCCGTGGACCGCACGCCGGTCTGGCTGATGCGCCAGGCTGGGCGCTACCTGCCCGAGTACCGCGAGACCCGTCGCCAGGCCGGCAGCTTCCTGGGCATGGCCAAGCAGCCGGACATCGCCTGCGAAGTCACGCTGCAGCCGTTGCGCCGCTTCCCGCTCGACGCGGCGATCCTGTTCTCCGACATCCTGACCATCCCCGATGCGATGGGCCTGGAGCTGTACTTCGTCGAAGGCGAAGGCCCCAAGTTCCGCCACCCGGTGCGCGACGCCGCGGCGATCGCCCGGCTCGGTGTGCCGGACATGGAGACCGAGCTGCGCTATGTGATGGACGCGGTGCGGCTGATCCGTCGTGAGCTCGACGGTGCGGTGCCGCTGATCGGCTTCTCGGGCAGCCCGTGGACGCTGGCCTGCTACATGGTCGAGGGCGGTGGCAGCAAGGACTTCGCGCGCATCAAGGCGATGGCGCTCAACGACCCGCAGGCGCTGCACGCGCTGCTGTCGGTCAACACCGACGCGGTGATCGCCTACCTGGCCGCACAACGCGCCGCCGGTGCGCAGGCGCTGCAGGTGTTCGACACCTGGGGCGGCGTGCTGAGCCCGGCGATGTACCGCGAGTTCTCGCTGCCGTACCTGGCACGCATCGCCAAGGAGCTCGAGCGCGGCGACGGCGCCGACCGCGCACCGCTGATCCTGTTCGGCAAGGGCACCGCCGCCTACCTCGAAGACCTCGCACAGACCGGCGCCGACGGTGTCGGCGTGGACTGGCTGATCGAGCTCGGCGATGCCGCGCGCCGCACCGGCGGCCGCGTCGCCCTGCAGGGCAACCTCGACCCGGCGACGCTGTACGGCGCGCCCGATGCGATCCGCAGCGAAGTGCGGCGAGCGCTCGACAGCTACGCCGCCGGCAACCAGGGCTCGCGCGACGGCCACGTGTTCAACCTCGGCCACGGCATGTCGCCGGACATGAACCCCGACCACGTCGCGGTGCTCGTCGACGAGGTGCACGCCTACAGCGCGCGCTGACGGTCAACCCACCGGCAGCGCCACCACCGCCCCCGGCGCGCAGGGATAAAGACGCAGGCCCGGCGATGGTGCGATCGGCAGGCCGCCGGCAAACGCGGTGAACGCCGGCAGCAGGCCGGCATCGTGCGCGAATACGAAGGCCGGCAAGCGGGGCAGGCCCGGCAGACGCACCACCGGATGCAGGTGGCCGCCGAGGCGGTAGCCCGCGACATCGGCCGCAACCGCGTCGTCGACGTCATGCACGAACGCGAACGGCGGCTCGTGCAACAGCGCGCCGTGCAGGCGCAGGCCGAGCGTGCGCGCCAGCTCGGGCGCGGCGCGCAGGGCGCGATCGTGATTGCCGCCGACCAGGTCGACCGACAGCGCAGGGCGGCCGGCGCGCCAGGCCTGCCAGGCTGCGCGCCACGGCGCGTCGCGCGCACCCGCGTGCAACAGGTCGCCGAGCACCAGCAGTCGCGTCGCGCCGCTGGCTTCGATCAGCCTGTCGAGCCGTTCGAGGTCGTGCTCGGTCCCGCCCCGCGGCAGCGCGATGCCGGCCTCGCGAAAGTGCTGCGCCTTGCCCAGATGCACGTCGGCCACGACCAGCGTGCGCCGCCGCGGCCACAGCAGCGCACGCTCGGCGAACAGCCGCAGCGGTTCGCCGCCGATCTCGATCTCCAGAGTGCCGTCAGCCACGGTTGCGCCGCTCCAGTTGTGCGGCGGCGCGCTGCACGCGTGTGCGCCAGTCCTCGGTGCTGAGCTGGCCGCGCATCGACTCGGCCCATAGCGGGAACGACAGCGGGGTGAACGTCCGCAGCGGGTGCAGGTCGAGTCTGCGGGCACTGCAGTCCTCGAGCGTGGTGCGCAGGTGCACCACGTCCAGTTGCGCGGCAAACACCTCGCGCTCGGCCAGCGCCAGCAGCATGTGATCGGGGTCGTGCCGGCGCAGCACGTCGAACAGCAGGCCGCTGGAGGCCTGCAGTTGGCGCATCGAGCGCGGCGCACGTCCGGGCAGCGACGGCGGCAGCAGACCGGCGACGCGGGCGATGTCGCGGAACTGGCGGCGGGCGAGCTCGGCCAGATTCAGGCTTTCGCGCAGGTCATCGATCAGCGCCTCGGGCGAGAGCATCGTCTCGACATCGAGCGCGTCCAACTCGACCTCCTGCGCCGGCGAGAGCACCAACCCGTAATCGTTGGCGGCGAACGAGAAGCTGTTGGCGTGCAGGCGCCCCCAGCGCAGCGCCAGCAGCGCGGCCAGGCCCTCATGCACCTGACGCCCGGCAAACGGGAACACGAACAGGTGCCGCGCACCGCGCGCGCGGATCCATTCCACCAGCAGGCGGCCCGGCGCCGGCAGCGCCGACAGCCGCTGCTGCAGGTCCAGCAGCCGACCGATCGCGCGCAACTCCGGCGCATCGCGCGGGCCGGCGAACAGACGCTCGACCTCGTGCGCCAGCATGCCCGACAGCGACATCCGTCCGCCCTGCCACTTGGGCACCGTGCCGCTGCCCGCCTTGGCCACGCGCACGTACGCGGTCATGTCTTCCAGCCGCACCAACTCCAGCGTGCGGCCGGCGAACTGGAACCGGTCGTGCGGTCGCAACCGACCGACGAAACTTTCCTCGACCGAGCCCAGTCCACCACCGCGCAGCAGCTTCACACGCACCGCGCCGTCGCTGGCGATCGTGCCGATCGACAGCCGATGGCGCAGCGCGATGCGCCGGTCCTCGACCCGGTAGACCCCGTCCTCGCCGCGCACCACGCGGCGGAAGTCGGGGTAATGCGCCAGCGCCGCGCCGCCCTGGACGATGAAATCGAGCACCGCGCGCCAGGCCAGCGGGTCGAGCGTGCGAAATGCATGGGTCCTGCGGACCTCCTCGTAGAGTGCGTCGGCCTCGAAGCCGCCCCCCAGCGCCAGCGTCACGCAATGCTGGGCCAGCACATCAAGGCTGAGCACCGGCGGCGGACGCGATTCGATGGTGCCCGCGGCAACGGCGGCGCGGGCGGCGGCGTACTCGACCAGCTCCAGTGCATGCGTGGGCACACAGACCACGTGGCCGGCCTCGCCCGGGCGGTGGCGCGCACGCCCGGCACGCTGCAGCAACCGCGACACGCCTTTCGGGCTGCCGATCTGCAGCACCTGGTCGACGGCGGGAAAGTCGACGCCCAGATCGAGGCTGGAGGTGGCGACCACGCAGCGCACGCTGCCGGCGCGCAGGCCCTGCTCGGCGGCCGCCCGCAGCTTCGGGTCGAGCGAGCCGTGATGCAGCGCCAGTGTCTCGGGCGCCTCCGGCCATACCGCCGACAGCGCGCGGTGCCACAGTTCGGCCTGCGATCGGGTGTTGGCGAACAGCAGGCTGGTGCGCTCGGCCATCAAGCGCTCGAGCACGCGCGGCAGCTGCGCCAGGCCCAGATGGCCGGCCCACGGAAAGCGCTCGTCCTCGCCGGGCAGCAGCGTGTCGAGCGTGAAACGCTTGGGCGCCACGCCCGCGACCACCTGGGCCTGCGGACAATGCGGCAGCAACGCATCGCGCGCCTGCTCCAGATTGCCGAGCGTCGCCGACACGCCCCAGATGCGCAGCGCCGGTTCGAGCCGACGCAGCCGCGCCAGCGCCAGCTGCAGCAGCACGCCGCGCTTGTTGCCGAGCAGTTCGTGCCATTCGTCGACGATCACGCAGCGCACGGACGCCAGCAGCGGCGCGGTGTCGGCATAGGACAGCAGCAGCGACAGCGATTCGGGGGTGGTCACCAGCACCTCGGCCTGGCCGCTGCGCGCCAGCCGCCGGTCGCGCGCGCTGGCGTCTCCAGTGCGCATGGCGACCGTCCAGTCCAGGCCGACCGCCTCGATCGGCGCGCGCAACGCGCGCACGGTGTCGACGGCAAGCGCGCGCAGCGGCGTGATCCACAGCACCTGCAGCCTGCGCGCCGCGTCCTTGCCACCGCGCGCGGGGCGCTTCACCGGGGCCGCCGGTGCTCGGCCGGACGCGCGCCGACGCGCGGCCAGCGCTTCGAGCAACGGCCCGCCGAAGGCCGCCAGCGTCTTGCCGCTGCCGGTCGGGGTCTGCAACAGGCCCGACTCGCCAGCGAGATACCGACGCCAGACCTCACGCTGGAACGGCGCCGGACGCCAACCCTGGGCGGCGAACCAGGCGCGCAGCGGCGCATCGGGGCCGCGCAGCCGCGTCATTGGCTCCCACCACGACGCAGCCACAGGCGCCAAGCCCGAGCGCGATCGCCGGACGACGCCGTCACCGCGCGAGCGCCCGCAAGGTCTCGAGCCGATCGGCCTCGGCGATCGGCTTGTCGCGGCGCCAGCGCAGGATGCGCGGAAAGCGCACGGCGATGCCGGATTTGTGCCGGCTCGAACGGTTGACCGCCTCGAAGCCGAGCTCGAAGACGTGGTGCGCGGTGACCGAACGCACCGGGCCGAAGCGCTCCAGGGTATGGGCGCGGATCCACTTGTCGAGCGCGAGGATTTCGCGGTCGTCCAGCCCCGAGTAGGCCTTGGCGACCGGCACCAGCGCGTCGCCGTCCCACAGCGCGAACGTGTAATCGGTGTAGAGCGTGCTGCGCCGGCCGTGGCCGGCCTGTGCGTAGATCAGCACCGCGTCGATGGTCAGCGGGTCGATCTTCCACTTCCACCAGTCGCCGCGACGCCGGCCGGCCTGGTAGCGGGCGTCGGCGCGCTTGAGCATCAAGCCCTCGACGCCGCGCGCGCGGGCATCGGCGCGCAGCGCGGCGGCCTGCGCCCAGTCGGCGGCGTCCACGCGCGGCGAGATCACGATGCGCGGATCGTCGTGCGCGGCGACCAGGGCCTCGAGCATCGCCCGACGCTCGGCCTGCGGCCGGTCGCGCCAGTCCTCGCCGTCGAGTTCAAGCAGATCGTAGACCTGCACGCGGACCGGCGTGTCGGCCAGCGTCTTGGGCCCGGGCTTGCGGCGCTGGATGCGGGTCTGCAGCGCGGTGAATGGCATCGGCGCGGGTTCGCCCGACCGCCAGGCGAGGAGTTCGCCGTCGAAAACGCAATCGCGCGGCAGCGTCAGTGCCGCCGCCTCGATCTCGGGGAAGCGCCCGTCGAGGCGTTCCTCGCCGCGCGACCACAGCGCGATGTCCGCGCCGCGACGGATCAGCTGCAGGCGGATGCCATCCCACTTCCATTCCAGCAGCCAGTCGTCGATCGGACCGAGTGCGCGCGCGACCGCATCGGGATCGTTCGCCAGCGCCGGTGCCGCAGCATCCGTATCGGGAGCCGCCTCGACATCGGTGCCCGCGTCCTCGCCCGCCGCGTCGGGACGCAGCGCCTGCTCCAGCGGCGAGGCGAGGAAGAACGGATACGGCTGGCGCCGATCGCCGGGCAGTTCGTCGGGCGAAAGCAGGTCACGCAGGAACTGCGCGCTTGGCGTCCAGCTGCCGAGCATGCGCTGGGCGATGCGCGCGATGTCCAACCCGCTCATCTCCGCCAGCGCCTGCTGCACCAGTCGCTGCGAGACGCCCACGCGCAGCGCACCGGTCAGCAATTTGTTGAACACCAGTCGCTCATCGAAGGCCAGCGAGGCCCAGGCCTCGACCACCAGCGTGCGCCGGACTTCGGGGTCGCGATTGGCGAACGGAATCAGCCGCCGTTCGATCCAGTCTGCCAACGACACGTCCTCGGCCGGCGCCGTGGGGTCATCGAGCAGCAGCGCCAACGTCTCGGCCAGGTCGCCGACCTGGTCGTAGCTGTCGTCGACCAGCCAATCGGGCAACCCTGCGACCTGGCCGATCCACTCGCGCAATTCGCGGGTGTTGGCGATGCGCCGGCCCGCCCCGGCCACCTTGCCGCCGGCCAGCAGAAACAACGCCCACGCCGCGTCGTGCGGTGGCGTGTCGCGGAAGTAGTCGACCAGTGCCGCGCGCTTGTCGAGCGTGGCAGTGCTGCGGTCGAGCTCCCGGTACAGACGGGCGAAACGCCTCATACGCCCGCCCTCCTGCGCCCGACGCTCATTCTTCGTCCCCGAAATCGGTGCGGAAGGCTTCGGCCGCGATGCCGTCTTCGCGCAGCGCGCGGATGATCGCATCGGTGTTGCCGTGGGTCGCGATCACCCGCGCGGCGCCGGTCTCGCGCACGGTCCGCATCAGATCGGGCCAGTCGGCGTGATCGGACACCACGAAGCCGCGATCGTAGTTGCGGCGGCGCCGGTTGCCGCGGATGCGCATCCAACCCGATGCGAAGCCCTGCTGCGCGCGCCGGAACCGGCGCATCCACGCACTGCCAGCCGCCGATGGCGGCGCGATGATCAACCGGCCAGCGAGGTCCGCGCCCCGGTCGGTCTCAGCGACCGGCAGCGTGTCGAGCATCGCGATGCCGGCGCGCCTGTAGACTTCGACGCCGGCCGCGACCGCACCGTGCAGCAGCGCCGGCCGATCGGTGTGCGCGGCCAGTTCGGCCAGCACGCGTTGCGCCTTGCCCAGCGCATAGCAGAACAGCACCGCCGCTTCGCCCCGCGTCTCGCATTGCGCGCGCCAGGCCTCGATCTCACCGGCAACCTCCGCGGTGTCGGGCCAGCGGTACACCGGCAGGCCGAACGTGGCCTCGGTGATGAAGGTGTCGCAGCGCACGATCTCGAACGGTGCGCAGGTCGGGTCGTGCTGGCGCTTGTAGTCGCCCGAGGCGACCCACACCTCGCCATCGACCTCCACCCGCACCTGGGCCGAGCCCAGCACGTGGCCGGCCGGATGCAGCGAGACCATCGCCGCGCCCATCTGGAACGGCGCGCCGTAGTCGTGCGCGACGTAGATCTGCTCGCCCAGGCGCCACTCCAGGATCGGCAGCCCGGCGCGCGCGGTGTGGTAAGCGCCCATGCCGGTGCGCGCATGGTCGCCGTGGCCATGGGTGATCACCGCCCGCGGCACCGGACGCCACGGATCGATATGGAAATCGCCGGCCGGGCAGTACAGGCCCTCGGGGCGCAACTGGATGAGGTCGTCGCGCCGCGCTTTCGGCATGCGGGCGGTGGACGGCGGACGGGAAGCGGCCATGGCGGCAGTCTGGCGACGCCGCCGTGCAGGCGATGCCAAGCCGCCGCTCAGCCCTCGAGGTCGTCCAGGCCGCCGCCTTCGTGGATCGGCCGCCAACTCTGGGCCAGGGCGTCGGCCAGCATCTCGCCGGTCAGCGGCTTGCGCAAAAAGCCGTCGAAACCGGCCGCACGCGCCGCCGGCTCGGCCTCGGCATCGGCGCGCGCGGTCACCGCGACCAGCGGGCGGTCGAAGCCCTGGGCACGCAGCATGCCGGCCAGCGTCAGGCCGTCGATGCCGGGCAGGTCCAGGTCGAGCAGCGCGATGTCGAACACCTGGGTCCGCACTTCGGTCAGCGCGGCGAGCCCGTGCATCGCATGCGCGACCCGGTGGCCCTGCGCCTCGAGCAGGCCCCGGATCACGTCGGCCACGGTCTGGTCGTCCTCGACCAGCAGGACCACCAGCCCGACCGCCGCAGTGATGCGCTCGTGGCCTTCGAAGCGCGTGCGCCGCGGCGGCGTGGCGACCTCGGCCAGCGGCAGCACGACCGTGAACCGGGTGCCTTCCCCGAGGGTGCTCTCGACATCGATCCGGCCGCCCATCGCCAGCGACAGCTCCTGGCTGATCGCCAGCCCCAGGCCGCTGCCGCCGTAGCGCGCCGCGGTCCGCGCACCGTCGGCCTGCTCGAAGCGCCGGAACAGCCGCTGGCATTGCTCGGGGCTGAGTCCCGGCCCGGTATCGCTGATCTGGAAGCGCAGGCCCTCGGGCGGACGCGCGATTCGCAGCCCCACCCGCCCATCGTCGGTGAACTTGATCGCATTCCCGATCAGGTTCAGCAGGATCTGCCGCACACGCACCGCATCGCCGTGCACCCAGGCCGGCACGCCATCGTCGAAGACGACCTCAAAGCCCAGCGCCTTGTGCCGGGCCATCGGCGCGGAGAGCGAGACGATGTCCTCGATCAGCGCGCGCAGCTCGAATGGCTGTGGATCGAGTTCGAGCTTGCCCGCTTCGATCCGCGCCAGATCCAGCGCATCGTTGACCAGGCGCATCAGGTGGTCGCCGGCGCGGCGGATGGATTCGGTGTAGCCGCGCTGCCGGGCATCGAGCGGCGTGTCGAGCAACAACTCGCTCATGCCCAGCACACCGGTCATCGGCGTGCGAACCTCGTGGCCGAGCGTAGCCAGAAACCGGCTCTTGGCCAGCGACGCCTGCTCGGCGAGTTCGCGCTGGCGTCCGGCCAGTTGCAGTTCCGCGCGCCGCCGCACACGCCGGCGATAGATCGATGCGCCCCACAGTGCGAACACTCCCATCGCGCAGATCAACAAGGTAAGCGCCCACCAGGTCTGCCACCACGGCGGCAACACCCGGAACCGCAGTTCCTGCATCGGCGCGGCGTTGCCATAGGCGTCGCTGGCGCGGATGCGCAGCACGTAGTTGCCGGGTCGTAGGCTCGAGAACACCCGGTCGCCGTTTGCGCCCTGGTCGATCCAGCCAGTGTCCAGCCCCTGGAGCCAGGTCCAGTAGTGGTTCGACCCCGGGTCGTCGTAGGACAGCAGCCGGGCCGAAACGCGCAGTTCGCGGTCGTCGGGGAACAGTTCGGGGTTGGTGCCATCCAGCGGTTGCCACAGCCCGTCGCGGCGCACGTCCAGACCCAGGACGCGCAGCTTCGGCTCGTTCACCCGACCGGTCTCCTCCGAGGCGGTGTTGATGATGGCCACCGAGTCGACCGCGGTGCCGGCCGCGAGCAGGCCGCTGCTGCTGACCGCGATCGAGCGGAACAGCATCTCTTGCGACGACAGGCCGTGCTCGCTGCCGTAGCGGCGCATGCGCCGGGCCTGCGGATCCCAACGGTAGAGCCCGCGCCGGGTGGAGACCCAGACCCGTCCGCGCACGTCGACCGCCAGCCCCATCGGCATCACCGACGGCAGCCCCTCGCGCGTGCCGATCCGCTCCTGCCGCGCCCAGCTCCCGCCCGCGCGCTGCCAGCGCTCCAGGCCGTCGCGCCCGGCCGCCCAGACGGTGTCCTCGCCCTGCACCGCGACCGCGTAGTACGGCTGCTCGCCGCTGACGATCACGAACCGACCGGCCTGCGGGTCGAAGTAGCCCAGTCCCGGAACGGACGCCGCCCAGGCGGTGTTGTCGGGCGCGACGTCGAAGCCGTAGACGCCCTCATGGACCAGCGGATCGTCGCCGGCCTGCCACAGCATGCGGCCGGTGTCGCCGTCGCGGTGCTCGACCCCGTAGCCGCCCATGCTGCCGGTCCACAACGTGCCGTCGGGGGCGGCGCGCACGATGTTGTAGCCCACGCCGTGCGCGACCGAGGTCCCTGGCTCGCCCTCCCACTCGCTCAGCGTGCCGTCGGGTCCGTGCCGGAACAGCCCGCCGACATGCCCGATCCACAACACGCCGCTGCGCGTCTCGGCCATGCCGAGGATGCGCTGGTTGGCCAGGCGCGCGCGTGCTGTGCCGTCGAGCCGGGAGACCTGCAGCGCCTGGTCGACGTGTTCCACGACGCCGGTTTCCGATCCCAGCCACAGCCCACCGTCGTTGGCCGGCGCGATCGTCGCGTATCCGTGGCCCTGCAGGCCGCGCTCTCCGCGTACCAGCTCGGCGACGTGCCGCCAGTCCGAGCGCAGGAAGCCGACGCCCTCGCCCGGCGCCGATGCCCACAGCGCGCCGTCGGGCTGCAGGAACATCGCCCGCGCCGGAAACGGCCGCGAGGCGTCCCTGCCGACCGGCACCGGGGTCGGGATCCCATCCTCCGACAACCGCCACAGGCCGCGACGCGTGCCCAGCCAGTAGCCGCCGCGCGGATCGGCAAGCATCGACAGCACGCTGTTGGGGCGGGCGAACATGCCCGACCACGGACGCCAGTGCCACTGACCATCGCGCGTGCGCACAAACAGCCCGCGCGCGCTCGAGGCCCAGACTTCGTCGCCCATCGCCTGGACGTCGGTGACCGTCAGCGGCATGTCGCCGCCCGGCAGCGGCTCGCGCCAGACGCGGCGACCGTCGTAACGGGCCAGGCCCGCCATCGTCGCGATCCACAGCATGCCGTCGCTGTCGAATGACAGACTGACGACGTTGTCGCTGGGCAGCGTGCGCGGGTCGCCGGGATCATGACGCAGATGCACGAAGCTGCCATCGGCGCGCAGGCCGTAGACACCATCGGTGCCCAGGCCCATCCAGATCTCGCCCGGGCGGCTGGCGAAATCCCAGACATCGCCGAGCCGCGCTTCGGGATGGGCGTCGATCCGATAGGGTCGAAAGCCCGCCGAGCGGTCGCGGTCCATCACCGCCACGCCGCCTTCCTGGGCGGCCACCCAGACGCGGTCCTCGTGGTCGACGTGCAGCGCCTGCAGATTGTTGCCGGGGAAGGCGTCCGCCGCTTCGGGATCATGCTGCCAGACCACAAACCCGGCGCCGTCGTAGCGGGCCAGGCCATCTGCGGTGGCGATCCAGACGAAGCCGTCGCTGTCCTGGGCGATGCCGGTGACGTCTGACGTGGGCAGGCCGTCGGCGACGCCGAGCACCCGCAGGCGCGGCATCTCCGGCGTCGCGGCCAGGACACCGCAGGCGAACGTCCAGATCAGCGCCAGAGCGGCGACACGCTTCCACATGGGCCCGACATCCCTTTCCCCGCGGCCTTGCCCGCAACGCGCGATGCTCGCAACGCATCGTCCCGGATGCAAGCGGCGCCGCAGCTGCGCGACCGTGCGATTCGGGCCTAGAATCCACGCATGCCGTCCGCGGCGACCGGAGCCTGAGACGATGCGACTGCCGCGGCGCCTGTTTGTCCCCTGCCTGCTGCTGGCGCTGAGCTGCGCGCCAGCGGCCGCGCGACCGGTGCAGTACGCGCTCGACCCGGTGCACACCCGGGTGATGCTCGACATCGAACACGCCGGCCTGTCGAAGGCGATCGGCACGGTGTCGGGCAGCCAGGGCACGCTGATCTTCGATCCTGCGGACTGGTCGAGCGCGCGGGTCGAGGTCTCGGTGCCGCTCGAGCGCGTCGACTTCGGCGACGACCGCTGGAACCGCGCCGTCCGCGCGCGCAATCTGCTCGACACCGAGCAGCATCCGTCCGCCACGTTCGTCTCCAGCCGCATCGAGCCGCGCGATGCCACGCATGCCATCGTCCACGGCACGCTGACGTTGCGCGGCGTGTCCCGCGAGGTCGCGCTCGATGCGACGTTCAACGCCGCACGTCGCCACCCGATGCCGCCGTTCCGACGCATGGTCGGATTCTCGGCGACCGCACAGCTGTCGCGGGCGGACTTCGGGATCGACGCCTGGCCGTCGATGATCGGCGACACGGTCGGCCTGCGCATCGAACTCGAAGCAGTGCGCGAGCGGGGCGCGGGCCGCGACGATGCCGACGCGGATGCGGACGACGCCGCGGCGGGCACCCACTCGCCTGGAGACGACACCCCATGACCCTGAAGAATGTCGAGCGCTGGGGCGCGGTCAGTCAACTGCTGCATTGGACCGTCGTGGTGCTGATCCTGGCGGTCGGCATCATCGGCCTGACGATGGGCGACATGCGGCCCAGCCCGACCAAGGTCCAGGTCTATGCGCTGCACAAATCGCTGGGCCTGACGATCCTCGCACTCGCGGCACTGCGGCTGGCCTGGCGGCTGTTCGCCGGCGCGCCACGCCCGGTCCCCGGCACCCCGCGCTGGCAGGACCGCCTCGCCACGCTCACGCATTGGCTGCTGTACGCGCTGCTGCTGGCGATCCCGCTCAGCGGCTGGACGTTCAATTCGGCCGCCGGCTACCCGCTGCAGTGGTTCGGCCTGTTCAACCTGCCGGCGCTGGTCGCGCGCAGCCCGGACTTGCGCGGCCTGGCCGGCCAGGCGCACGAGTTGCTGTTCTGGACGCTGGTGGCATTGGCGCTGCTGCATGCGGCAGCCGCGCTGTATCACCACCTGTTCCTGCGCGATGCCACGCTGGCACGGATGCTGCCGCGTGGATGGTTACGCTCTGCCTCCCCACCCTCACCCCAGGACTGACCGATGCCCCTCGCTCCCCGCTTTCTGTTCGCGGCCGCGCTCGCCGTCGCGATGCCGCTCTCCGCCTCCGCCGCCGATTACGTGCAGGCCGCAGGCTCGTCGTTGGCCTTCGCCGGCAAGTACCAGGGCGAGGTGTTCACCGGCACGTTCCCCGACTTTCGCACGACGCTCGCGTTCGATCCGGCCGACCTGACCGGCGCGAAGCTTGAAGTGACGATCCCGATCGCGACCGCGACCACCCGCAACGACGACTACGACGGCGAGATGCGCGGCGCGTCGTTCTTCGATGCCGCCCGCTTCGCCCAGGCGACCTACACCGCGACCCGGTTCCGCGACCTGGGCAACGGCCGATACGCCGCCGACGGCGAGCTCGCGCTGCGCGGCGTGCGCAAGCCGGTCACGCTGACCTTCACCTGGACCCCGGGCCCGCGCCCGCTGCTCTCGGGCCGGGCGACCGTGCGTCGCCTGGATTTCGGCGTCGGCGGCGGCGAATGGGCCGACACCGGCACGATCCCCGACGAAATCGCGGTCGCCACCCGGGTCTACCTCAAGCCTGCGAACTGACGTCGCGCCGCCCGCCGTCAGGCCAGCATCCGCCGCACCGCGTCGGCGTCGAACGGCCAGTCCAGTTCGACGCCGCGCGTGGCATCGTGCAGTACGGGCACCCGGTTGCCGTAGCGCGTCTCAAGCGCGTCGTCGTCATCGATGAAGACGCTGTCGAACGCAGGCGCGCGCGCCTGCGCCAGCACCTCGAGCGCGAGATCGCACAGATGACAGTCGTCGCGCTGGTACAGGATCAGGGCCGGGGTCGTCATGCGGCGTCGCGTCAGGCATAAAACGGGAAGCGGGCCGTAGAATAGCGCGATGGCTGTCAGCACCTTCGACCTCTACAAGATCGGCATCGGGCCGAGCTCCTCGCACACCGTCGGGCCGATGCGCGCCGGTGCCCGCTTCGTCGCGCGCTGGCTCACCGAGCCCGGCCGCCTGCACGAGGTCGTGCGCGTGCGCGCGGAGGTCTTCGGCTCGCTGGCGCTGACCGGCCGCGGCCACGGCACCGACAAGGCGCTGATGATGGGGCTGGAAGGGCACATGCCCAACCGCATCGACCCGGACATCATCCCCGATGCGCTGGCGCGCATCCGCGGCGAACGCCGGCTGCGGCTGGGCGGGACCCACGAGATCGACTTCGACGAGAAGCGCGATCTGGTGATGAACAAGCGCCAGAAGCTGCCGTTCCACACCAACGGCATGCGCTTCACCGCCTACGGTGCCGACGATGCGGTGATCGCCACGCGCGATTACTACTCGGTCGGCGGCGGCTTCGTCGTCAACCAGGACGAGGCGGCCGAAGACCGCATCGTCGCCGACACCACCCAGGTGCCCTACCCGTTCGCCAGCGGCGACGAGCTGATCCGCCAGGCGCAGGACAGCGGTCTGGGCATCGCCCGGCTGATGCTGGAGAACGAAAAAGTCTGGCGCAGCGAGACCGAGATCCTCGATGGCCTGCGCGAACTGTGGGCGGCGATGCAGTCGTGCGTCGCGCGCGGCATCCGCGAGGGCGGCACCCTGCCAGGGGGGCTGCACGTCACCCGCCGCGCGCCAGCGCTGCATGCCGAGCTCGCCGCCAAGCCCGAAGCGGCGATGCGCGACCCGCTGACCGTACTCGACTGGGTCAATCTCTACGCGCTCGCGGTCAACGAGGAGAATGCGGCGGGCGGACGCGTGGTCACCGCGCCGACCAACGGTGCGGCCGGCATCCTGCCGGCGGTGCTGCACTACTACGACCGCTTCATCCCCAATGCCAACGAGCAGGGCGTGTTCGACTTCCTGCTGACCGCGGCCGCGGTGGGCATCCTCTACAAGGAGAACGCCTCGATCTCCGGCGCCGAGGTCGGCTGCCAGGGCGAGGTCGGCGTGGCCTGCTCGATGGCGGCCGCCGGACTGACCGCGGCGCTGGGCGGCACACCGAGCCAGATCGAGAACGCCGCCGAGATCGGGATGGAGCACAACCTGGGCCTGACCTGCGATCCGATCGGCGGCCTGGTGCAGATTCCGTGCATCGAGCGCAATGCGATGGGGGCGGTGAAGGCGATCAACGCCTCGCGCATGGCCTTCCGCGGCGACGGCAAGCACAAGGTCAGCCTGGACAAGGTCATCCGCACGATGCGCGAGACCGGCCGCGACATGCGCGACAAGTACAAGGAAACCTCGCGCGGCGGTCTGGCGGTGAACGTCATCGAGTGCTGAGCCGCCTGCGCGGCGCCTTGCCTACCGCAAACGGAAACGGCGCGCCGCGGTCGCGGCACGCCGTTTTGGGAGACGCGTGGATCAGGCGCGGATCGACAGCGTCAGGCTGAACTGCCACGGCACCGGCTGGGCGTTCGGCTCGGGCGCACGGTCGGGGTTGTCGCTGCCCAGCGCCAGGCCGCCGTTGAAACCGATCGACATCAGGCCGGTGAAGAACGAGAAGATCTCGGCAAAATGGGCCAGGAAGTTCGGGCCGCCGTTCTTCAGCTCGTCGGTGGCATTGATGAAGGCCTGGTCGACATTCTGGATGTTGCCGTTCTGGTCGACGGCGATGAAGCCACTGCCGTTCTCGTTCTCCAGCAGCACATTGCCGTCGCGCACGGCGGCATCGAGCAGCCGGCCGCCGCCGGCGAATTCCTGGAACGACAGGTCGCCGTAGGTGTTGCTGTCGACGCCGGAGATCTGCACGCCGTAGTCGCCGTCGGTGATCGTCACCACCGAGGCCACTGTCGCGCCATTGCCGCCCTGCTCCCACGGCGTGGTCTCGATCGTGACCTTGGTCCCGTCGTCGAGCAGGAACGTGGTCTGGCCCCAGAAATCGAAGGCGTGCTTGCCGTCGATCTCGACGTGGGGATCGCCCCAGATCCGGTAGTTCTCACCCGTGTTCTTGTTGAACACCACCACCTCGTCGTTGTCGCCGGCGGTGATGCGGTAGTTGTCGTTCTCGAACTGCACACGGCCGTCGGCGGTGCGCTGGGTGCTGGCCGAGCTCTGTGTCGACGGCAACTGGCCGCTGACGCTCAACGAGACGGACATGCTCAAGGAGGATGGGTTGGACATGATGGGATACCCCTGTGATCGACATGGAAACTGAATGACGCCATTCCAGCGCGCCGTTCAGCCTGCCGCCATCCGGGCCAACCCCATCTAGGGCTTGCCCCACCCTTGTCGCGGGTCAGCGCCGCGTGCAGGCCAGGACATCGTCGAGCAGCGCGGCCGCGGTGACCTCCGCGCCAGCGCCCGGGCCCTGGATCACCAGCGGCTGTTCGCGGTAGCGGTCGCTGTGGATCGCCACACGGTTGTCGGTCCCGCCGCCTGCGCACAGGGGGTGCAGCACGGGCAGCGCACGCAGGCCGACGCTGGCACCACCAACCGCATCGAAACGCCCCACCACGCACAGCCGCAGCCCTTCAGCGGACGCGGCGGTCCAGCGCGCCTCAAGCGCGGCATCGAGCTCGGCGAAGCCGTCATCGAGCGCTGCGGCAGCGCATCGGGCCAACGCCGGCGGCACCAGCGATTCGACCGCCACCTGGTGCGCGGACAGCGGCAGGCCCGACGCCCTCGCGAGAATCAGCAGCTTGCGGCGCACGTCCTCGCCCGACAGATCGATGCGCGGATCGGGCTCGGTGAAGCCGGCGGCGCGGGCCTCCTGCACCCACGTCGAAAACGGGCGGCTACCGTCGAACCGGGCGAACAACCAGGCCAGCGACCCCGACAGCACCCCCTCGACCGCGTGGATGCGGTCGCCGCCGGCGACCAGCGCGCGCAGGCTGCGCAGCAACGGCAGCCCCGCGCCGACCGTGGCACTGTCGCCGTAGCGGCCGCCGCCTTCACTGCCGACCGCCTCGGCAATCGCCTGCGCCCGGCCGAGCTCGCCGCCGGTGCCGAGCTTGTTGGCGGTGACCACGTGCACGCCGCGCGCCAGCCACTCGGGATGCCAGTCGGCGACGGTCTCGCTGGCAGTCGCATCGACGACGATATCGCCCGGCCGCGGGCTCTCACCCTCGGCCCAGGGCGGAAAGCCGTTGCGCCGACTCGCCGCGATGCGCGCCTGTTCGAGCACCGCCACCGGATCGTCGCCGCAGGCGATCTGCGTGCGCGAGTTGCAGATCCGTGCCACGGCCGGCAGCGCCACGCCCTGCGCGGCCAGCCGCTGATAGCGCGCGACGAAGGCACTGCCGACGGTGCCGGTGCCCAGCAATGCGAGCCGGGCGGGCTGCGGCTGCGTCCGGCGCGCACGGCGCAGGGCCACGACCGTGCTCATGCGTCGGCTCCGGCGCGGATCGCCGGCGCCTGGCCGGCGACCGTGGCCGCGCGCGCCAGCGCTGCCTGCAAGTCGGCGAGCAGATCGTCGAGCGCCTCGATGCCGACCGACAGCCGCAACAGGCCCTCGGAAATGCCGGCCGCCTCGCGCGCCTGCGCGCTCATCGCGGCGTGGGTCATCGTCGCCGGATGCGCGACCAGGCTCTCGACGCCGCCCAGCGACTCGGCCAGCGTGAAGTACTGCAGACCGTCGACGAACGCGCGCACCGCCGCGCGCGGATCGGGACCCGACAGTTCGAACGACAGCATCGCGCCGAATCCCGACTGCTGGCGCGCGGCGACCGCGTGCCCGGGGTGCGAGGCCAGGCCCGGGTAGTGCACCTTCGCCACCGTCGGATGCGCGTCCAGCAAGTCGACGATGCCGGCGGTGTTCTCCTGGTGCACGCGCAGCCGCGCATCGAGCGTGCGCAGCCCGCGCAGGGTCAGGAAGCTGTCGAACGGCGAGCCGGTGATGCCCAGCGCATTCGCCCACCACGCCAGTTGCGCGTGCACCTCGGCATCGCGCGCGACCACCGCGCCGCCGACGACGTCGCTGTGCCCGTTGATGTACTTGGTGGTCGAATGCAGCACCACGTCGGCGCCGAACGCGATCGGCCGCTGCAGCGCCGGCGACAGGAAGGTGTTGTCGACCACGGTCAGCGCACCGGCGCGCTGCGCGGCCTCGATGACGAAACGCAGGTCGGTGATGCGCAGCAAGGGATTGGAGGGCGTCTCGATCAGCACCAGCTTCGGCCCGCGGGCCAGCGCATCGGCCAGCGCGCGCGGGTCGGTGAGATCGGCGGTGACCAGTTCGAAATGCCCCTTGCGTGCCAGCGCATCGAACAGCCGCCAGCTGCCGCCGTAGGCGTCGTGCGGCACCACCAGCCGGTCGCCGGGCTGCAACAGTGTATTGAGCACCAGCGTGATCGCGGCCATGCCGGTCGGTGTGACCACCGCGCCGGCGCCGCCCTCGAGCGCGGCCAGCGCCTCGCCGAGCAGGTCGCGGGTGGGGTTGCCGCTGCGCGTGTAGTCGTACTCGCGCTTGCGGTCGAAGCCCTCGAAGCTGAAGTTGCTCGACAGCACGATCGGCGGGGTCACCGCGCCGTAGGCCGGATCGCGGTCGATGCCGGCGCGCACCGCGCGTGTGCCGGGGCGACACGCGGCCGGATCGAAGGACGGGCTCTGGATGCTCATGCGGGATCTCCGTGGTCGGTGTCGCGCAGGGCGACGGCCAGGATGGCGTCGATGCGATCGGTTTCCTTGAGGAAGGCGTCATGGCCGTAGGGCGAGCGCAGCACGCGCAGCCGGCCGTGCGGGCCAAGGCCCTCGAGCAGCGTCACCGCGTCGGCCAGCGGTACCAGCCGGTCACCCTCGACCGCGACGACGGTCGTCGGCACCCGGATCTGCGCCGGCTCGATCCGATGCAGGTCGATCGATTCGGACAACCGCAGCCACGCGGCGACCGGTGTGCGAGCGACGTAGCGCGCACCGGCGGCGTCGAGATAGTCCTCGGCCGCCACGCGCACGCGGCCGTTGACGACCTCGGGCGCAGCGTCGAAGCGCTCGGCGAACTCCTCGGGCGTGCGGTAGCTGAGCATCGCGAACTGCCGGGCCAGCGACAGGCCTTGCGCGTCGGCGCACTGCAACTGCCCCAGCGCGACGGTCTGGCGCTGCAGCGCACGCCACGCGGCGGCATAGGGATGTGCGCGGTGCGCGCCGCTGACCGCGACCAGCCGCTGCAGCCGGCCGCCGTGGCGCACCGCGAACTGCAGTCCGACCAGCGCACCGTAGGAATAGCCGACAAAGGCGTGCAGCACCGGGATGTCGAGCGCGTCGAGCAGCGCAGCGATCGCATCGGCCTGGTCGGCGGTGTCGATCGGCGCATCGAGCGCGCCGTCGGCGCCGATGAAATCGAAGGCCAGCACCTGCGCACGCGCCGGGTCGAGCGCACGTCCCTTCCCGACCAGCGTCTCGGACCAGCCCGGCTCGGAATACGAAGCGCTCGAGGCGACATGGCGATGCGCGGAGATCCCGCCGGCCACGAACACCACCGGCGCACCTGGCCTGCCGCGCAGTTCGTAGCGCAGGCCGACGTGGCGCAGCCCAGCGTGGCGCATCGGCAGCGCGATATCGATGCGGCCGCGCACGGCGCGGTCTTCGGTCGCGGCGTTGGAGGGCGGCGACGTGGGCAAGAAGGCCGGATCGGGACCGGCATCGAAATAGCGGGGCGCGGTGTCGACAAGACTCATGGCGATGTCCAGGTGGGAACGGACCATCGCGTCTTGCGGGGGATGCCGGAAGCCGCCGACTCGGCGGATGCGTTGCCTCGATGTCGAAGCGACACACGACCATCTTCCGGTGGACGCACAGGTCCCCGCAGGACTTGGCACCGCGACGGGGCCCGCGCAGCGCGCGGATCCCATCAGGTTGCCCCGGCATCAAAGGGCCTGTCCCTCCGCCGGTCTCGATGGATGTCGCGCAGGTTGCCAGCGCCCACCCACGATGTCAATCGCTTCATCCGGATGCAGAGATGGAATTTGTACGGAGCGATGCCGCGGATCGGCCGCTGCGCCACCGATGCCGCCGGCGCCCAGGAACACCAGGCCAATAGCCGACGGGCGATGGCCCGGCATAATCGAGTGCATGCGCCGCTTCCCTCCTCCCGGTCAGGCCCGGCGCGCGAGCCCCCGCGGCCCGACAGTCGGTGCCGCGCTCGCCAGCGGCCTTGCGGGCCTGGCGCTTGCGCTGTCACCGGCCGTCGTTTCGGCCCAGACGCCGTCCACTGGCGCATGGCCGGCATCGCCGCCCGCTCCCACCCAGTGGTCGCCGGGAACCGCCGTGCCGCCAGTTGTCCGGCTGCAGCGGCAGCCCGTTGGCAGGCGCGTGGGCATCGTCGCGGAGAACACCCTGGCCGGCCCGGTGGAAGTGCTGCTGACCGCCGACGGCGCGACGCCGGGCAGCGATCCGCCGCTGCCGGCCCGGGCGACCGTCCCGGCGTATGGCCGCACGCTCGTGGCCTGGCTGCCCGATGCCGCCGACAGTGCGGTCACTCTCGCGCTCACCGCCGTGCCCGGCCATCCCGGCGCGCGCCCGCGCGATGTCGAGTACGGCTACCCGCTGCGCGGCGCCCCGCTGCGGGTCGCCCAGGGCTTCGGCGGTGGCTTCAGCCATCGCGCCCCCGAGCACGCCTACGCCGTGGATTTCGCGGTCGACGCAGGCACGCCGGTCCTGGCCGCGCGCGACGGCACCGTCATGCAGACCGAGGTCGCGATCGGGGGCAATACGCGCATCGGCACGGCGCACGACGACCCGGCCCGCGCGAACTTCGTGCGGGTGCTGCACGACGACGGCACGATGGCGCTGTACGCGCACCTGCAGCGCGGCGGCGTGATCGTCGCGCCGGGCGAGCGCGTGCGCCGCGGCCAGATCCTCGGCTTTTCCGGCGACACCGGCGCCAGCACCGGCCCGCACCTGCATTTCGCGGTCCAGGCCAACCGCGGCCTGCGCCTGGAATCGCTGCCGTTCCGCATGTTCGGCCCCGGCGGAATCCTGCGCTTCTCCGCGCCTCCACCGGACTGAACCGACCCGCCGCGTATAATCGCCGGCTCCCTGAAGCCTCGAGACCGCACGCGCGCGCGTGCGCCGCCTGCATGCCCGACGTCGCCACCGAAGCCGCCCGCCGCCGTACCTTCGCGATCATCTCGCATCCCGACGCCGGCAAGACCACCCTCACCGAGAAACTGCTGCTGTTCGGCGGTGCGATCCAGATGGCCGGCTCGGTCAAAGGGCGCAAGGCCGCCCGCCATGCGACATCCGACTGGATGGCGCTGGAGAAGGAGCGCGGCATCTCGGTCACCAGTTCGGTGATGCAGTTCCCCTACGAGGGCCGCATCGTCAACCTGCTCGACACGCCCGGCCACGCCGACTTCGGCGAGGACACCTATCGCGTGTTGACCGCGGTCGATTCGGCCTTGATGGTCATCGACGTCGCCAAGGGCGTCGAGGAGCGCACGATCAAGCTGATGGAGGTGTGCCGCATGCGCGACACACCGATCATGACCTTCATCAACAAGCTCGACCGCGAGGGCAAGGACCCGGTCGACCTGCTCGACGAGGTCGAGCGGGTGCTCGGCATCCAGTGCGCCCCGGTGACCTGGCCGATCGGCATGGGCCAGCGCCTGAAGGGCGTCGTGCACCTGCTCACCGGCGAGGTGCACCTCTACGAGCAGGGACGCAACTTCACCCGCCAGGACTCGACGATCTTCCCGTCGCTGGACGCGCCCGGCCTGGCCGCGCGGATCGGCGAGGCGATGCTGGCCGACCTGCGCGACGAACTGGAGCTGGTGCAGGGCGCCAGCCATCCGTTCGACCTTGCGGCCTATCGCGCCGGGCGGCAGACGCCGGTGTTCTTCGGCTCGGGCGTCAACAACTTCGGTGTGCAGCCGCTGCTCGATTTCTTCGTCGAACACGCACCGCCGCCGCAACCGCGGCCGACCACCACGCGTACGGTGGCGCCGCAGGAAGACAAACTGACCGGCTTCGTGTTCAAGATCCAGGCCAACATGGACCCGCAGCACCGCGACCGGGTCGCGTTCATGCGCGTGTGCTCGGGTCGGTTCGCCGCCGGCATGAAGGCCTTCCACGCGCGCAGCGGCAAGGAGCTCAAGCTCGCCAATGCGCTGACGTTCATGGCCAGCGACCGCGAGATCGCCGCCGAGGCCTATCCGGGCGATGTGATCGGCATCCACAACCACGGCACGATCTCGATCGGCGACACGTTCACCGAAGGCGAACCGATCGCCTTCACCGGCATCCCCAACTTCGCGCCCGAGCTGTTCCGCCGTGCGCGCCTGCGTGACCCGCTCAAGCTCAAGCAGTTGCAGAAGGGCCTGGCGCAGCTCAGCGAGGAAGGCGCGACCCAGTTCTTCAAGCCGCTGATGAGCAACGACCTGATCCTGGGCGCGGTCGGCGTGCTGCAGTTCGACGTGGTCGCCTACCGGCTCAAGGACGAGTACGGCGTGGACGCGATCTTCGAGCAGGTGCAGGTCTCGACTGCGCGCTGGATCCGCTGCGACCCCAAGACGCTCGAGGACTTCCGCGACAAGCACGCAGGCAATCTCGCGATCGACGCGGCCGACCAGTTGGTCTATCTGGCGCCGACCCGGGTGAACCTGCAACTGGCCGAAGAGCGCGCACCGGGTGTCGAGTTCCTGGCCACGCGCGAGCATGCGCACGCGATGCCGGCCGTCTGACGGCCGGCTCGACCGGCGCGGTCTGACAGGACCGCGCCGCGGGGGTCATAATCCGGTCGGTCCCTCCCCCGCCGGACACCCATCATGCCCTCCCCCGCCCTGTCGCTCCGCGAGAAGCGCGAGGAATTCGCCAGCGCGCTGACCCACGGCCTCGGCGCGACCGCCGCACTGGCGGCGAGCGCAGTGCTGATCACGCTCGCCGCGCTGTTCGGCAACGGCTGGCAGCTCGGCGCCTCGATCGTCTTCGGCGTCACGCTGCTGCTGCTCTACCTGGCCTCGACGCTCTATCACGCCGTCCACCATCCGGTCCTCAAGGGCCGGCTGAAGGTGTTCGACCATTGCGCGATCTACCTGCTGATCGCCGGCACCTACACCCCGTTCACGCTGATCGGGCTGCGCGGCACACTGGGCTGGTGGCTGTTTGGCACCATCTGGACGCTGGCATTGGCCGGCGTGGTCTTCAAGCTGTTCTACACCGGCCGCTTCCGTGGCCTGTCGACCGCGATCTATGTGGCGATGGGCTGGCTGGTGGTGATTGCGATCGGCCCGGTCGCCGCCGCGCTCGATACCTGGACGCTGAGCTGGATCATCGCCGGCGGCGTGTTCTACACCCTGGGCACGTTCTTCTATATGCGCGAGTCGATTCCCTACGCGCATGCGATCTGGCACCTGTTCTGCATCGCCGGCAGCGTCTGCCACTACGTCGCGGTGCTGGCGCAGGTCGTCCCGGCACGCTGAACCGCGCAGCCGGGCGCTGAACGCGCCGCAACGGATTCACCCGGGCTTGATCGATCCGGCGGGATGGTGCCTCGCAAACAGGATGCGAGCCGCGATGACCGATTCCACGCCCACTGCCGTACCGCCGCAGCGTCCGCCCGCCGCACGCCTGCGCGGCGCGTTCTCCGGACACCCAGGGCGCATCGTGCTGGGGGTGATCGCAGTCCTGGTGCTGCTGCTGATCATCTTCTGGGACTGGAACTGGTTCAAACGCCCGGTCGAGCGCATCGTCCACGCGCAGACAGGACGCGTGCTGCAGATCGGCGGCGACCTCGATGTCGACCTGGGTCGGGTGACCACCGTGCGTGCGGACCGCCTGCGTTTCGCCAACGCCGACTGGGCCAAGGACAGGACCATGGCCGCGGCAGACCGGCTGGAGCTGCAGGTCGAGGTCTTCCCGCTGCTGCGTGGCCGCATTCGACTGCCCGAGATTCGCCTGGCGCGCCCGGTCCTGCTGCTCGAGACAAATCCCGACGGCGGTGGCGGCAACTGGACGCTCGACATGGGCGATGGCGACGGCGAGCCGATGCAGATCCGCCGTCTCTGGGTCGACGATGGGCGCCTGCGTTTTGTCGACGCACCGAGCAAGACCCGCGTCGATGTACGCCTGGCCAGCCGGCCCTCGCGCGCGGGCGCCGACGCGGCGCCGGCGATTGCGATCGACGGTGACGGCCAGTGGAGCGGCAATCGCTTCACGCTCGAAGGCGTGGCCGAGTCGCCGCTCGCGCTGCAGGACGAAGACAAGCCCTACCACCTCGACCTGCGCGCGTCGGCGGGCACGACCCACGCACACGCGCGCGGCAGCCTCACCGCGCCGTTCGAACTGCGCGACTTCGACCTGCAGTTCGCGCTGTCGGGCCGCAACCTGGACCATCTGTACCCACTGGTCGGCGTCGCGTTGCCCGACACCCCGCCCTACGCCCTCGACGGGCGCCTGACTCGCGACGGCCAGACCTGGCATTACGATGGCTTCACCGGCAAGGTCGGCCAGAGCGACCTCGGCGGGTCGGCCGCTTTCACCGTCGGCGGCGAGCGACCGTTCCTGAAGGCCGACCTGGTGTCCAGGCGCCTGGATTTCGATGATCTGGCCGGCTTCATCGGCGGCACCCCGGACGCCGAAGGCGATACCCCACTGGATCCCGAACTCGTCCAGCGCGAACAGGCGCTGGCCGCAAAGGGCAAGGTGATTCCCGACACCCCCTATGAACTGGGCAAGTTGCGCTCGATGGACGCCGACGTGCGTTTGCGTGCGCAACGCATCAATGCCCCCAAACTGCCGATCGACGACATGGATGCCCACCTCAAGCTCGAGGCCGGGCTGCTCCGGCTCGATCCGCTGAACTTCGGCGTCGCGGGCGGCAACATCCGCTCGACCATCCGGATGGATGCGCGCAACGACACCATCGACACCCGGCTCCAGGCCAGCGTCCGCCGCGTCGACCTGGGCGGCCTGTTCCCCGACACCGCCCTCGCCAGCCAGGCAGTGGGCAAGATCGGCGGCGATTTCAACCTCGCCGGCACCGGCAACTCGGTTGCCGCGATGCTGGGCAGCGCCAACGGCGACATCGCCGTCGGAATGGGCAAGGGCCGGGTCAGCAACATGCTCGTCGAATTGGCGGGGATCGACATCTACGAAACCCTGAAGTACCTGATCGGCAAGGACAAGCAGATTCCGGTGCGCTGCGCATTCGCCGATTTCGGCGTACAGAAGGGCGTCATGCAAAGCCGCTCGCTGGCATTCGACACCACCGACACGCTCATCGTCGGCGACGGCCGCATCGATCTCGGCCAGGAGACGCTGGACCTGGAACTGCGCCCGCGGCCCAAGGACCGCAGCATCCTCGCGCTGCGCTCGCCGCTGGTGATCGGCGGCACCTTCGCCGATCCCAGTTTCCGCCCCGACATGGCCCGCCTGGGCCTGCGTGGCGCGATCGCCCTGGCGCTCGGCTCGATCGCGCCGCCTGCAGCACTGCTGGCGACCCTGGAGTTGGGCGGCGGCGAGGACAGCGACTGCGGCGGCGCCTACGCCAAGTGAGCCTCAGCGGCCGTGGCGGTCGTCGCCTGGATTGTCGACCGCCGGCGCGGCAGCCCCCGCCGGGTGCCAGTCGCGGATGAAGTAGAGCGGACGCTGCTTGGACTCCTCGTACAGGCGGCCCAAGTACTCCCCGATCACGCCCAGCGCCACCAGTTGCACGCCGCCCAGGAACAGGATCACGGCCATCATCGTCGGCCAACCGGCCACGCGGTCGCCGAACAGCATCGCCTTGGCGATGACCCACAGCGCGAACGCGAAGGCCCCGAACGCGGTGAACACACCCACGTAGGTCGCCAGGCGCAACGGCGCGGTCGAGAAACTGGTCACGCCTTCGAGCGCGAAGTTCCACAGCCGCCAGAAGCCGAACTTCGTGCGCCCCGCCAGACGCGCATGCCGCTGGTAAGGCAACGCGACGCGGTTGAATCCGATCCAGCCGAACAGCCCCTTCATGAAGCGGTGCCGCTCGCGCAACTGGCGCAGCGCGGCCAGCGCACGCGGCGAGAGCAACCGGTAGTCGCCCGTATCGGCCGGCACGGGGGTCTTGGCGAGCCGCTGCATCACCCGATAGAACACGTGCGCGGTGAGCTTCTTGATCCACCGCTCGCCCTCGCGGCTGACCCGGGTCCCGTGGACATCGTCGTAGCCCTGGCGCCACAGCGCGACGAAGCGCGGGATCAGTTCCGGCGGATCCTGGCCGTCGGCATCGAGGATCATCGCCGCACCTTCCGTGACCAGGTCCAGGCCGGCGGTCAGCGCGATCTCCTTGCCGAAGTTGCGCGACAGCCGCAGCAGCGACACGCGGCGATCCGAGGCGGCCAACCCTTGCAGCACTCCCCAGGTCTCGTCGACGCTGCCGTCGTCGACGTACAGCACGCCCGCATCGACGCCATCGTCGGCGAGCGCCTCCATGACCGCCGCGATCCTGGGGTGCAACAGCGGTAGCGACCGCGCCTCGTCGAACGCGGCGATGATGATCGTCAGCCGCTCGGCCTGCACGCCGGCGCTCATCGCAGCGCCTCCAGATAGCCCTCGCCGCCGATCTGGCGCGCATTGCGTTCAATCCACTGTGCCCGGCGCTGCACATACGGGCCCGGACGCGCGGCGTTGTAGCGCCGCGGACTCGGCAGTACCGCCGCCAGCCGCGCACTCTGCGCACGCGATAGTTGCGCCGCGTCCTTGCCGAAATGCGCGCGCGCGGCCGCCTGGGCACCGTAGATGCCGTCGCCGAACTCGGCGACGTTCAAGTAGACCTCCAAGATCCGGGTCTTGGGCCAGAGCAGTTCGATCAGCACCGTGTACCAGGCCTCCAGCCCCTTGCGCACCCAACTGCGCCCGCTCCACAGAAACAGGTTCTTCGCCGTCTGCTGGCTGATCGTGCTCGCGCCCCGGGTCGAGCGGCCACGCGCGTTGTGCGCGCGTGCACGCTCGATCGCCTCGAGGTCGAAGCCACGGTGCCGCGCGAAGTTCTGGTCCTCGGCGGCGATCACCGAGACCGCGAGCGACGGCGCGATCTGATCCAGATCGCGCCACTGGTGGTAGAGCACGAAATCGGCCTCGCCGCCGGTCCAGGCCTCGACCTGGCGGAGCGCCATGACCGTCGAGAACGGCGGATCGATCACGCGCAGCACCAGGACCTGCAGCACGGTGAATCCGATCGCCAGCACCGGCAGCCACAGCAGCCGGCGCAGCCATCGGCGCCGACGCGGTGCCACATCCCGATGTCCAACGCCTGCTTGCGCCGCGTTGCCCTCGCCCCCATCTTCTCGAACCGACTGCATCATGGCGGCCACTGTATCGGGCACGCCCGATGCCGCCAATCGCCGCCGCTTTCCGACGAACCCATGACCGAAACCTCCGCTCCCGACAGCGACCGGCTGTCCCGCTTCCTGCTCCAGCGCGCCGGCGTGCGCGGCGTCCGCGTGCACCTGACCGAGACCTGGCGCCGGGTCCTGGCGAACGCCCGCTATCCCGCCTCGGTCGAAGTCCTGCTGGGCGAGGCCTGCGCGGCCGCCGCACTGTTCACCGGCCATGCCAAGGTCGATGGGCGGCTGTCGGTGCAACTGCGCGCATCCGGCCCGCTGCGCGCGCTGTTTGCCGAATGCACTGCCGCCGGCACCATCCGCGGCATCGCGCGGATCGCCGAGACGGGCGCTGCGACCATCTCGCGCGACCTGCGCGCGCTCGGCGACGACGCGATCCTGGCGCTGACGATCGAAAATCCCGCCCAGGGCCGCGACCCGATGCGCTACCAGGGCCTGGTCGGCCTGCAATCCGAATCGCTGTCGGGTGCGTTCGAAGACTACTTCCGCCAGTCCGAACAGCTGCCCACGCGCGTGCTGCTCGCGGTCGAAGGCGACCACGCCGCCGGGCTGATGCTGCAAAAGCTGCCGGGCGACGAGGGCGACGAGGACGGCTGGAACCGGGCGAGCATCCTGTTTGACACGCTCTCGACCGGCGAACTGCTTCGATGGCCCGTCGAGACGCTGTTGGCGCGCTTGTTTCCCGACGACGACCCGCAACTGCTCGGCGATCGTCCGCTGGCCTTCGCCTGCTCGTGTTCGCGCGAGCGCGTGGAGGCGATGCTGGTCTCGCTGGGCGAAACGGAGGCCCGCGCGGCGGCCATCGATGGCGAGGCGTCGGTGACTTGCGAGTTCTGCGGTCGTGTCTACCGATTCTCCGAGGACGAGATCGAGCGCTTGCTCGCGGCCCCGGTGGCCAGCGGCGAGGTCTCGGACCGGTTGCAGTAGGGGCCCTGCCGGAACAGCGGCAGGATTGTTAAATAAACATAAACCCTCTAGAGTAGGGTCGGTGAATCTGGGGAACTTCCCGGCAACGACCGGGTCACATCGGCCATGCGACTGTCCTTGACGCCACTGCTGCTCGCCTCGTCCCTCGCGCTGTGCGTGGCGACGGGTGCGCATGCGCAGGAAAGGCGCAACCAGACCGTGCTGCCGGTCCTCGACACCTCCGGCAAGGTCGAAGCCTTCCTCGTCCTCGAACCGGCCACGCCGCACCAGGCGGGCGGGCGCTGGCGCATGGGCGAAAACCGATTCGACGCCGCCTTCGGCCTGGAACCCGGCAGCTCGCTGGCCTTGCTGTGCAGCCCGGGCAGCAGCTTCAACGGCGCCGTAAGCAGCCTGGCACGCAACTGCCAGCTCGCCTCGCTCGACGACCCGGCCCCCGGCAACCGTCGGGCGACGGCGACCGCGTCCTTCAGCCGCCCCAGTGGCGGCGCCGGCGTGACGCTCGGCGAAGGCCGCGACACCCTTCCCGGCTGGCTGACCCCGGCACGAGGCGGCTCCGCCGGCCGGGTCGACGTCCACGACCTGACCGTGTTTGCCAGGAAGAACATCGGCGACGACGCGTATGTCTCGCTGGCCGGGACACTCGCCAAGGCCACCCTGATCCCGTCGGCGACCGCCCCGGCCGACCTCAGCGGACATTGGACCAGCAGCAGCGTCAGCGTCGGCGGCGGCATCGGGCGCTTCAGCGCCAACATCGTCGGCCAGGTGGTCGACACCCCGGGGCTTCCGAAGTGGGAAGGCCTGGGCGTAGGCGTCAGCTGGCGCACGCCCTGGAGCGGGCAGCTCACCGTCGGCGCCGAGAACGTCGTCACCCGCGGAAAGAACCCGTTCTCGCGCATGGCCGACCTGCCCGACGATGACGGTGCCGTGCCGTACATCCGGTACCAGCAGGATCTGTAGCCCGCTGCTGAATCGCGCATTCAGCTTAAGCAAGGTCATTTGGCGCTTGCAGCGCAATTTCACAAAGCGCACGCATTTCGTTAACGCCTCTTTAATTTTTCTTTCACCCTCGCTAGTATCGGCCGAAGCCTTGCAGAATTTGGCGTCTCACTTGACGTCATCTGCAGGTTCTCATGGGGGCAATCCCAAGACTCACTTGGAGAGAGAGAAGTATGATCTTGAAGACCAACAGGCTGCGCGACGCGATTAGCCTTGCCATCGTCGCGGGCGCGACGACGTTCGGCGGTACCGCCTTTGCGCAATCCGGCGACAGCACGACGACCCTCGATCGAATCGAGGTCACCGGTTCGCGCATCCGCCAAGTGGAAGTGGAAACGGCGCAGCCAGTGCTTTCGATCTCGCGCTCGGAGCTCGAAGCGCAGGGCTTCAGCAGCATTGCTGATGTTCTGCAGAATGTTTCCGCTGCTGGTGCGCCCGCCTTTAGCCGATCCTCACCCCTGACCTCCAACCAGGAAGCGGGCGGCCAGTACATTTCGCTGCGCAGCCTCGGCGCTCAGCGCACCCTGGTCCTGGTCAACGGTAAGCGTCTGGGCATCAGCCCGAACGGCTACCAGGACGTCTCCGCCATTCCGATGGTGATGGTCGAGCGCATGGAGATCCTCAAGGACGGCGCCTCGGCCGTCTACGGCTCCGACGCCATGGCGGGTGTGATCAACATCATCACCCGCAAGAACTTCGAAGGCGCGCAGGCGAACGCCTACTACGGCCAGTACGGCGAGGGCGACGGCGAGAAGCAGAGCTTCGACTTCATGGTCGGCTTCACCGGCGACCGCGGTTCGATCACGGTGGGTGCCGACTACCACAAGGAAAGCGAGGTGTGGGCGCGGGACCGCTGGTTCTCCGCCGATAGCGCGCCGGGCTTCCCCGCCGCCAGCCTGACCCCGGTCGGACAGTGGGGCAATTGGCGGCCCTCCGGCTCGGCCTCCTCCGCCCCGTGGTTCGCTCCCAATCGCGGTAGCAGCGCCATCGGCGAAGAGAACTTCCATCCGCAGACGTCGGCCGACACCAGCCGTTCGAACGACCAGATGCACCTGCTGACGCCGCTGGAGCGTCGCTCGCTGTACGTGAACGCGAACTACGACATCACGGACAACGTCACCTTCTCCACCGACCTGGGCTACATGCGCCGCGAGTCGCACCGCCAGATCGCCGGCTATCCCCTCGAGTCGGGTGCCATTGGCGCGCCGATGTCTCCGGACAGCTACTTCAATCCCCGTCCCGGCACCCAGATCGACTTCCGCCGTCGCGGTTGGGAAGTGCCGCGCACCACCGACACCACCGTGTCGACCTGGCGCTTCACCGCCGCACTCGAAGGTTCCTTTGAAGTCGGCTCGCGCTACTTCGACTGGGACGTCGGCTACATGTTCACGGAGAACGAGCAGACGACCATCAACAACGGGAACTTCTACATTCCCGCCGTTGCCGCGGCCGTCGGCCCGTCGTTCCTCAACAGCCAGGGTGTGGTCCAGTGCGGTACCGCAGCCAAACCGATCGCATTGACCGATTGCGTGCCGTGGAACCCCTTCGCAGGCTTCGGCACCGGCGCAGTCGCGAACTCGCTGGACGATCCGGCGGTGCGTGAACAGTTCTTCCGTGAGGAGCATGCGCTCGGCAACACGAAGACCAACAACTACTTCGCCAACATCAGCGGCGCTTTGTTCACGCTGCCCGCCGGCGATCTCGGCTTCGCGCTGGGCATCGAGCATCGCAAGGAGGAAGGCGGCTATTATCCCGACGCGATCGCCCAGTCCGGCAACTCGACCAATCTCGCCGCTGGTCCGACCTTCGGGCGATACAAGCTCGACGAAGTCTACGGCGAGGTGAACGTGCCGCTGCTGGCAGACATGCCGGGCGCGCAGGAGCTTAGCCTGAGCATCGCCAGCCGGTACTCTGACTACGACACGTTCGGCGATACCACCAATAGCAAGGCCGGCCTCAAGTGGCGTCCGATCAGCGACCTGCTCGTCCGCGGCACCTGGTCGGAAGGCTTCCGCGCCCCGACGATCGGTAACCTCTACGGCGGCGGTTCGCAGACCTTCCCGACCAACTTCGTCGATCCCTGCGACAGCGTCTACGGTGTCGCACGCGGCACGGCACGCTGCCTGCAGGACGTCTCGGCCGGCTATCGCCAGCTGCGCCAGGGCTTCATTCCGACCGAGAGCGGCGCCGGCCAGAGCCCGGTTCCGTTCACCAGCGGCTCCAATCGCCTTCTGCAGCCCGAGACTTCAGTGTCCAAGACGCTGGGCCTGGTCTACAACCCTTCGTATGTGGAAGGCCTGAGCCTCGCACTCGACTGGTGGAACATTCGGATCGAGCAGACCATCGTCAGCGACAGCCCGAACCTGATCCTCGACGACTGCTATGTCGGCCTCATCGAGTCGCGTTGTGCGATGTTCTCCCGCGATCCGGTGCTGCAGATCGTCAACAATCTCACCTACGGCATGCGCAATGCGGGCTACACCGATACCGAAGGTTTCGACTTCGACGTTCTCTACGCGCTTAACACCGACTACGGCCGTTTCGGCGCTAAGTGGCAGACCACGTACACGAGCAAGTACGAGACCAAGGCGACCAACGATCCGACCGCGGTGCCGTCCCAGGCCACCGGCACCGGCTCGTACTTCCGCGTGCGCTCCAACATGAGCGTTAACTGGTCGCTGGCCGACTGGTCCGTCAACTGGGGCGTGCGTTACTACTCCGGCTCGCGCGAGGCTTGCTACAACCTCACGCCGGAGCACTGCTCGCGGCCAAACTTCGCTTCACCGGCGACGCTCGGCCGGATCACGCCGCAGAACGATCTGGGATCGAATACGTTCCACGATCTTCAGGTCACGTACTCGGCGCCCTGGAATGCCAAGATCTCCGTCGGTGCGAACAACGTCTTCGACCACATCGCGGCTCCCTGGCTGCGCGGCGCCTCCGCCACGCAGACGTCGAACTTCTCGTACTACGGCGGATTCGATATCGGTCGTTTCGTGTTCATGAAGTACCAGCAGAACTTCTGATCCCGATCGGTTCCGTTCTGTGACAACTGACTGCGGCCCGAAAGGGCCGCAGTTTTTTTTGCGGAAGCGAAGACGGACATCGCGGCGCGAGACGTCGCCAACCGGCACGCCTGCGACAGGTCATTCACCGATCACCGGCGCCCGATGGCGCTGCCGAACCGATCGCTCGGCCGCAGCCGGACAGACGTCAGTCCACGCGCGGGCCGCCGTCTGGCAGCGGGCAGGGCTGCGGGGCGGCACGATCCTTCGATGCGTTGGGCGCGTTCGCGCTAGCGCGGCACCAGCGTCCTCGCCAAGTGCTCGACATAGGCATCGAACTCCTCCTGCTGCATGCGGGCCTGGTGCAATTGCAGGTTCAGCTGCAGGAAGCCGACGTAGGCGGCGTAGGTCAGGCGCGCGCGGTGCTGGGCGTCCTCGCGGGCGAGTCCGGCCTGGCGGAAGGACGCGGTCAGGTAGTCGAGGCGACGCTTGGATACGCGCTCGATGACCGGCTGCACCGTGGCGTGATCCTGCGCCTTGAGCAGGGCGCTGTAGATGACGTGCGATTTGTACTCGCGCGCGACCATGTGGAACAGCGCGCGCAGGCGCTCGCGTGCGTCGGGCATCGATTCGAGCGCGCCGAACAGGGCCTCCTGCTCGACGTTCTCCCAGCGCTCGAGCGCGGCCTGCAACAAGGCGTCTCGGGACGGGAAATGCCAGTAGAAGCTGCCCTTGGTCACGCCGAGGCGGCGGGCCAGGGGCTCGACGGCGACGGCCTGCACGCCGGCTTCGGCGATCAGGTCCAGCGCCGCCTGGGCCCAGTCGTCGGCGCTCAGGCGCCCCTGGCGCTCGGGCGCAGTGGTGCCGGTCCGGGCGGTGCCCGCGGCGGGCGGTGAAGCGGATTTGCTCATCGCGACAGTCTATCCATACGCCTGCGTCGGCAACAGTATCGACGCTGCGAAGACGCGCCGCGGCGCAGCATTGACTTCGGTCGTTCGCATTACCATACTCGACCGTACGGTCAAGATCGGCCCATTGGGGCGACGTCTCCGTCGCCCTCCCGCCTGCCTCGCCGACTGTCGGAGTCCATGATGAGTGTCGCGATCCCCTTCCTCGCCTTTCTCCTTGCCGGCGCGTTCGCCGCCTACCACCGGCTGCGACTCGCCTACTGGGCCGCGATCACGATCACGTTGTTGCTGGCCTGCTGGCTGCTTGGCGCCAATGCCACGGCGACCGTCGTCGCCGCCGTCGTCGTCGCGCTGATCGCGGTGCCGCTGTTGATCGCGCCGGTGCGCAAGGCGCTGATCACCGCGCCGCTGCTGACGTTCTTTCGCAAGGTACTGCCGCCGCTGTCGAAGACCGAACGTATCGCGCTGGAAACCGGCTCGGTCGGCTTCGAGGGCGAGCTGTTCACCGGCGATCCGGACTGGAACATTCTGCTGAACTATCCCAAGCCGCAGCTCACCGCCGAGGAACAGGCCTTCCTCGATGGGCCGGTCGAGACGCTGTGCGCGATGGTCGACGACTGGGAGCTGACCCATGTCCATGCCGACCTGCCGCCCGAGTTGTGGGCCTACATCAAGGAGAACCGCTTCTTCGGGATGATCATCCCCAAGGCCTACGGCGGTCTGGGCTTCTCGGCGCTCGCGCACCACAAGGTCATCCAGAAGCTGGCGTCGGTCTCGAGTGTGGTCAGCTCCACGGTCGGCGTGCCGAACTCGCTCGGTCCGGGCGAACTGCTCAACCATTACGGCACCCAGGAGCAGAAGGACTACTACCTGCCGCGCCTGGCGGTCGGCCAGGAGGTGCCCTGCTTCGGCCTGACCGGTCCGTTCGCCGGCTCGGACGCGACCTCGATCCCCGACTACGGCATCGTCTGCAAGGGCGAGTGGAACGGCGCCAACGTGCTTGGTGTGCGGCTGACGTTCGACAAGCGCTACATCACGTTGGCGCCGGTCGCCACCTTGATCGGTCTGGCCTTCCGCATGTACGACCCCGAGGGTCTGATCGGCGATACCCAGGACATCGGCATCACGCTAGCGCTGCTGCCGCGCGACACCCCTGGCGTCGAGATCGGCCGCCGCCATTTCCCGCTCAACTCGCCGTTCCAGAACGGCCCGATCCGCGGCACGGATGTCTTCATTCCGCTGAGCCAGTTGATCGGCGGCGCCGAGATGGCCGGCAAGGGCTGGAACATGCTCAACGAGTGCCTGGCGGTCGGCCGTTCGATCACGCTGCCGTCGACGGCGAGCGGCGGTGCGAAGGCCGGCGCGGTGATCACCGGCGCCTATGCGCGCATCCGCAAGCAGTTCGGGCTGTCGGTCGGACGCTTCGAGGGTGTCGAGGAAGCGCTCGCACGCATCGGCGCCAAGGCCTATGCGATCAGCGCGCTGTCGCAGGCCACGGCAGCCGCGGTGGACCGCGGCGATGTGCCGTCGGTGCCGTCGGCGATCGCCAAGTACCACTGCACGACGATGAGCCGCGAGGTCATCAGCGACGTCATGGACGTGATCGGCGGCAAGGGCATCATCCTGGGGCCGCGCAACTTCGCCGGCCGCAACTGGCAGGCCGCGCCGATCGCGATCACCGTCGAGGGCGCGAACATCATGACGCGCAGCCTGTTGATCTTCGGCCAGGGTGCGATCCTGTGCCATCCGTGGGTCATGAAGGAGATGAAGGCCGCACAGGACCCCGATACCGCGGCGGGCCTGGAGGCGTTCGATCGCAGCCTGTTCGGGCACATCGGCTTTGCAATCTCCAATGCGGTGCGCTCGTTCTGGTTCGGCCTGACCGGCGCACGGATCGGCGCGGCACCCGGCGATGCCTACACCCGGCGCTACTTCCGCAAGCTCGACCGCTACTCGGCCAATCTTGCGCTGATGGCCGACGTGTCGATGCTGATGCTCGGCGGCAAGCTGAAGTTCAAGGAGTCGCTGTCGGGCCGGCTCGGCGATGTGCTCAGCCACATCTACATGACCAGTGCGATCCTCAAGCGTTATCACGACGAGGGCGCGCCCGAAGCGGACAAGCCGCTGCTGGCCTGGGCATTCCACGACAGCGTGCACAAGATCGAGACCGCGCTGTCGGCGGCGCTGCGCAACTTCCCGATCCGTCCGGTCGGCTGGCTGATGTGGGCACTGATCTTCCCGCTCGGCCGCCGCGCCGAGGCGCCCGGCGACCGCTTGGGGCACCGTGTGGCGGCCTTGCTGATGAGTCTCAACGATGCGCGCGAGCGCCTGGCCGATGGCGTGTTCCTGCAGCCGACCGAGCGCAATCCCGGCGGCCGCATCGCCAGCTACCTCGCCAAGGCGGTCGCGGCCGAGCCGGTGGAGCGCAAGTTCCTCAAGGCGCTCAAGAGCAAGGGCATCGAGGCGCTGGACTACGACGCCCAGTTGGATGAGGCCGTGCGCGAAGGCCATATTAGTGCCGAGGAGCGTGGGCTGCTCGAGGAACTGCGCGCGCTGACGCTCGACACGATCACCGTCGACGACTTCGACCCCGAGGAACTGCGCTCGGCCGGCTATCGCGACCTGGTCGCACGCCGCCGGGAAGACGGGTCACGCGAAGCAGCCTGAGGCTGCGATCTGCGTTCCCCAACGGGCACGGTCCTCCTGCAGGCCGTGCCCGTTTTCGTATCTGGAGCCCGGCATGCCATCGAGCAGCCTTGCTGCTTTCGACGCCGCCCTGCTCATCGCCTGCGGCGTGCACAGCCTGGCCTTTGCGGTCTTCCACCTTGCGTTCTGGCGCTTGTTCGGGTGGCCGCGCACGCTGCAGGCCACGACGGTCGCCAACCGCGCGATCGTGCAGATCGCCAATGCGCAGCTCGTGCTGGTGTTCTTCGGTGTCGCGTGGCTGTGCCTGGCGATGCCGGGCGCACTCGCCGGCACGTCGCTGGGCCATACCGTGCTCGCCGGCATGGCGGCCTTTTGGTGGCTGCGGCTGGTGCTGCAGTTCGTCTGGCTCCGTGTGCACCATCCGCTGGTGCACCTGCTCAGCGCGCTGTTCCTGCTCGGCGCGCTGATGTTCACCGCTCTGGCGGTGCGTGGGTTCGCATCGGGTTGAACACCGGTCGCGCGCCACTGCAAAGACGCCGTTAGACGACTGGCTCGCCCCCTCGATCGGGCAGCCGGCGCTCGGCACGGACCACGCGCCAGGCGCCGGCCAGCATGCCCGCGGCGATGCCCACGCCGGCCAGGAACACCACCTGCGAGCCCAGTGCGGCCAAGGCCTTGTGTACCCAGACGAAGGTGACATCGCCGCCGCGATAGACCGCGGTGTCGATGACCGCCTTGGCCTTGTAGCGCGACTCGCGGTCCACGCGGGTATAGAGCGTCTCGCGTGCCGGCTTCGACAGCGAGAACTCGCTGGCCCGGGTCGCGACCTGGACCACCGCCACCAGCAGCGGATACGGCGAGGCCGCGAGCAGAGAGAAGCCGACCAGAATCGCGCAGGCCGGAAGCAACAGCAACGGCGCCACACCGAAGCGGCGCAGCAACCAGCGGGTGAGCAGCAACTGGACGAGGATCGTCAGCCCGTTCACGGCCCAGTCGATCGTCGAGTAGTAGCGCGTGGCCGCCTCGGCAGTCGCGTACGACGCGCGCACGATCGCCGCCTGTTCGTTGTAGAGCAGCGTGCCGACGCCGACACCGAAGAACATCAGCAGCGCCAGCCCGCGCAGCAACGGATCGCGGACGATCAACTTCAGCCCGGCCCAGACCGAGCCGCCGATCGCACGCTCGTCCTGCGCGGCGCGGCGCGCCTCGTTGCGGCGTGCCCAGGCCCGCAGCTTGAGGATGCACAGCAGGCAGACGGCCAGAAAGCCTGCGCTGATCAGCGGCAGGTTCCCGACCCCGATGCGTCCGACCAGCAATGTCGTGATCAGGGGCCCGAGAAACGCGCCGATCGTCCCGCCGGCGCCGATGTAGCCGTAGCAGCGTTTGGCGTGCGCATCATCGAACACGTCGGCCATGAAGCTCCAGAACACGCTGACCGCGAACAGGTTGAACACCGCGATCCAGATGAAGAACAGCGCGCCGCGCCCGGGCAAGGCGCTGTCGAACGCCCATCGGAACGCCATGAGACACGCGATGAAGATCAGATAGACCACAGGCAGGAAGACCCGCCTGGGAAAACGCGACACCAGCGCGCCGTAGAGCGGCTGCAACACCAGCATCACGAAGAACGTGCCGGTGAACAGCACCTGGAGCGTGAACTCGCCCAGTGCGATCCCGCGCGAGGCGGCCCAGTCGAGCATGAAGCCCGGGAAGATGGCGACCGCGTCGGTCGAGGCGCCCATCGCATCACGCACCGGGCGCAGCACGTAGTAGCCGCACAGCAGGCAGAAGAAGTACAGCAGCGCCCACCACAGCGGCGGCGACTCGCGCAGCGCACGCCGGAACTGGCCGCGCCCGTGGGGAGCATCGGCGTCAACGTCGGTCATCGGGACACGTGCGGGAGGCGGCTGTCGACGCGCACGTTAGCCGATGACCCCGGCTACCGCCAGCGCTGTGCACCGCGCCCGCCTATCCTTGTCGCCCCGTCCTGCCCACGCATCCGATGCCCCCAACGCCTCCGCCCGTCTACGACTACGTCATCGTCGGCGCCGGCGCCGCCGGTTGCGTACTCGCGCACCGGCTCAGCGCCGATCCGCAGATCCAGGTGCTGCTGCTCGAAGCCGGCCCGAACGACACCCACCCGTTCCTGCACATGCCCGCGGCGGCGGGCAAGCTCCGCGGCCGGGGCGTGACCTGGGACGACACCACCGCGCCACAGCCGCAGCTCGCCGGACGCACCCTGCGATGGCCGCACGGACGGGTGCTGGGCGGCTCGAGCGCGATCGACGCGATGTGCTACACCCGCGGCGCCCCGGCCGACTACGACGACTGGGCCGCCCACGGCGCCGAGGGCTGGGCCTGGCGCGACGTGCTGCCGTGGTTCCGACGGGCCGAAGGCAACATCCGCGGCGGCGACATGCTGCACGGCGGCGATGGGCCGCTGACGGTCTCCGACCTGCGCCATGTCGACCCACGCACGCGGATGTTCATCGAAGCAGCGCGCCAGGCCGGGCTGCCGGCCACGACCGATTTCAATGGCCCCGACCCACACGGCGTGGGCCTGTACCAGGTGACCCAGCGCGAGGGCGCACGCTGCTCGGCGGCCACCGCGTATCTCGACCGCGCGACCAGGGCACGCCCCAACCTCACGATCGTGACTGGGGCGCGGGTCAACCGCGTGACGTTCGAGCACGGCCGCGCATCGGGCGTGGTCTACGCCACCGCGCGCGGCGCGTTCCACCAGCCGGCGACGCGCGAGGTGCTGCTGTGCGGCGGCGCGATCAACTCGCCGCAATTGCTGATGCTCTCGGGCATCGGCCCGGCGATGGCGCTGCGTCGGCATGGGCTGCCGGTGGTGCACGACGCACCGGATGTCGGTCGCCACCTGCGCGACGCGCTCGGCATCCGCATCGCGCTCCGGAGCGACAGTGCCGCGCGCCATCGCCGCCTGCGCGAGGTGGCGATGGCCTGGGACTACTTCGTGCGCGGCCGGCGCGGCGCGGGGACCAGCAATGGGTTCGAGGCAGGCGGCTTCTTCCGTTCATCACTCGCCAGCGACGACCGCGCCGACATCCAGCTCCACTTCGCGCCGGCGCAGCTCGAGGCACATGACGCGACGCTCGGTGCGGGCTGCAGCCTGCGCGCCTGCGTCCTGCGACCGCGCAGCCGCGGCCATGTCCAGCTGACCGGCAACCGGATCACCGACCGACCGCGGATCGACCCCGGCTACCTCACCGATCCGGCGGGCTTCGACCTGCGAATGCTGGTCGAATGCGCACGCATTGCGCGTACGATCCTGGCGCAGCCCGCCTTCGACGGCATCCGCAGCGCACCGCTGCCGCCGGGCGACGGCACCTCGGAGGCCGCCCTGGCCACATTCGTGCGCGACCAGGCCGAATCGGTCCATCGCGCGGTCGGCACCTGCCGCATGGGCGACGACGCGCAGGCCGTCGTCGATCCGCAGCTGCGGGTCCGCGGTGTCGCCGCCCTGCGCGTGGTCGATACCTCAGTCATGCCCACGCTGCCTGGTGGCGATCTCAATGCACCGGTCGTCATGCTCGCCGAGCGCGCCGCCGCACTGATCCTGAAGGCCTGATCACGCCGCGCCGAGCAGGCGCTCCGGGGCCGGCTCGAGCGCGGCGGGCAACGGACAGTGCAGCACGCCGCAGATCGTGCGCAGCAGTTCGGACTCGGCGACGCGGATGCGGCCATCATGGCTCGCGGCTGCGGTGATGGCCTCGACCATCACCTGCTTGGCCAGTGGATCGAGGGCGTCGAGCGGTGCCCAGACCGCATCGAGTGCCTGCACGCCCGCGATCGGCGGCGCGTAGGGAAGATGATCGCGCGGCAATACCCGCTGCATGCCGGCCAGATAGGCGCGCCGGGCCGCGGCCGGATCGTCGGGATGGCCGGCCTGCGCGACCACCGCGAGCAAGGTCGCGAACTCGTGCTTGACGTTGCCCGGCCTGCGACGCCCGAAGCGGACATGGCGCGCTGGCGCGAGCGCGTCGCGGACCCGGGCGTTCAGCAGTCGTCCCAGGCAGTACTCGAACAGAGAGACATGGTCGTCGACGTGCACCACCGCATGGACGGTGTCCAGGAACGCCGCGAGCGTCGACCGCGTCTGCCGGCGCAGCACCGGAAAGGCCAGTGCGGCCAGTGGCAGGCGCAACATCGGATGGAGCGTGCGCAGGTGGGACTGGCGCAGGTGGTCGGCCTCGATCGCCGAGGCCTGACCGAGCCGGCTCGCGATCGCCTCGTGCTGCAGGCCGCGCACGCCCGCATCGTCGTCGAGCAGCAGCCCCAGCAGCAGCGGCATCGCCGAGTCCCGATGCAGGGCCACCGCACGCAGGCCGCCGTCGATCGCCGACACCAGGGCATGCGCCCGCGCGTAATCGTCCTGGTGCGGTTGCGCGACCTGGGCCGACACCGTGCGCGGGTCCAGCGCCATCGACCCGCCGGCCTGCGGCAAGGCCTGCACCGCGGGCAGCAGGCCCAGCGCAGCGTCCTCGCCCAATCCGTCGGGCGGCGACTGCCACCACTGCACCTGCAGCCGCGTGAGCTGCGCGGCATCGAATCCCGGTTCCAACGCCTGGATGCGCTGTAGCAACGGCGGGTGGGTGGCAAACAGCCCGCGCAGCCCCAGCCCGTCGCCGAACAGCATGTGGCTGACCTCCTCTGCCGCGCCGCGGTGCTGGAGGCGCGATCCGTCCGTCATGCCCGCGATCTTCTTCAGCGCACCGGCAAGACCGGCGGTCTGGCGCGTGAACTGCACGGCCGAGGCATCGGCCAGTTCCTCGCGGCTGCGGCTCACGCCAGCCTTGATCATGCGCGCGAACAACGTGCCGACGCTGCCTACGATGATCGCCACGGCGGCCAGGCCCAACAGCGCGGCGAACAGGCTGATGCGTGCGTGGCGGCCGTGTACCAGCACCTTGCGGCCGGCGACCCCGAGCATCAGGATGCCGAACAGCACGCCCATCAGTCGCACGTTCAAGCGCATGTCGCCGTTGAGGATATGGCTGAACTCGTGGGCGACCACGCCCTGCAGTTCGTCGCGATTGAGCCGGTCGAGGGTCCCGCGCGTCACCGCGACCACGGCGTCGGACGCGGTGTAACCGGCGGCAAACGCATTGATGCCCGGTTCGTGCTCGAGCACATAGATGCGCGGCACCGGGACGCCGGACGCGATGGCCATTTCTTCGACGACATTGCGAAGCCGCTGCAGATGCAGGTCGCGGGTGTCCTCGGCGACCGGTATGCCGCCGAGCTGGCGTGCGACCCGGTCGCCGCCGCCGCGCAGCGTCGCGATGCGGTACAGCGAGCCGAGCGCGATCGTGCCGGCGGTCAGCGCCGTCGCCCAGGCCAGCGCGACGACGTGCGGTCCGAGCAGCCACCACACCGCGGCGTCGACGATTGCGACGATCGCGATCACGGCCAGCGACAGCAGCACCACCAGCCGTGTCGATTGCCGTCTGGCCCGTGCCTGGCGTTCGAAGAAGTTCATGGCAGACCGGGATCAGGACACCGGAACCGGAAACTCAAGCAGGCGGCGCGCCGCGCGCCCGTCCCCGATGCAAGAGTCCCGTTCCCCGTGGCTCAGAAGCGCACCTTGGGCGCGTCGCGAATTTCCGCGCGATCGGCGGGAATGTCGAGCAGCGCCGCCGGCCGGAAGCGGAAGTTGTTGGCGACCAAGCTCGAGGGGAACACCTCACGCCGGTTGTTGTAGGCCATGACCGCATCGTTGTAGGCCTGCCGCGCGAACGCCACCTTGTTCTCCGTGCTGGTCAGTTCCTCGGTCAGCTGCAGCATGGTCTGGCTGGCCTTGAGCTCGGGATAGGCCTCCGACACCGCCAACAACCGGCCCAGCGCGCCATCGAGCGCCCCCTGGGACTGCGCCAGTCGGCCCATCGCGGCCGGGTCGCCCGGCGCGGCCTTGGCGGCCGCGAGCCCGGCCTGCGCCGCGCCGCGTGCGGCGACGACCGCCTCGAGCGTCTGCCGCTCGTGCTGCAGATAGCCCTTGGCGGTCTCCACGAGGTTGGGAATCAGGTCGAACCGACGCTGCAGCTGTACATCGATCTGCGAGAACGCGTTGCGGTAGGCGTTGCGGGCGGTGATGAGTGCGTTGTAGATCCCGATGCCCCCAAGCACGAGTGCAACGGCCGCACCGACAAAAACGAGCAGGATCAGCAGGCTACCCATCAAACTTCCCCTTGTTCATGCAAATTGGATTTGACGCGCTATATCATCCCCGCATCGCCGGAGCATACGCAGGGGGAAGGCCCGATGAAAAGCCGACATCCAGCTCGCCGCCCACTGGCCCGGATCGGTCTGATCGGCCTGCTGTTGCCCGCCGCGCTCGGCTCGGCGGCGCAAAGTCCGCCTGCGGAAAGCGAAGCGGCCGACGACATCGCCGAACTCGCCTCGGTGGTGCCGTTGAACGAGCGCCCGATGGCCCGCAGTCGCGAGGACGCGGTCAAGCCCGAGCCGCTGATGCCGGTACGCCAGCCCAAGCCGCTGGCCAGCGGCTTCGATGTCGCGTTGTTCGAGGCGATGGCGCAGGACCTGGTCGCCAATCAACGCGTGCCCGGCCTGGCGATGGCGATCGTCCACAACGGCCAGGTGCTGAGCGCGCGCGGCTACGGCATCACCGACGTCAAGTCCGCCGAGCCGGTCGATGCACACACCGTGTTCCGGCTCGCTTCGCTGTCGAAATCCTTCGCCGGCACGATCACCGGCCTGCTGGTGTCCGAAGGCGCGCTGCGCTGGGACAGTCATGTGGTCGATTACATGCCGTCGCTGCGTTTTTCCGATCCTTCGGCCGCCCAGCAGCTCACCGTCGCCGACGTGCTGAGCCATCGCGTCGGCCTGGGCCGCAACACCTACGACCGTGACATCGAGCGCAATGCCGACTATCACGACCTGGTACAGCGACTCTCGGCGGCACCGATGACCTGCCAGCCCGGCAACTGCTATGCCTATCAGAACGTCGCCTTCAGCCTGATCGGCGACGTCGTGTTCGCGACCTCCGGGCAGTTCTTCAGCGAGGCGGTGTCGCGGCGGATCTTCAAGCCGCTGGGCATGAACGACGCCAGCTACGGCTTGGAGGGCATCCAGGCCAGCCCGCGCTGGGCCAAGCCGCACGTGCGCGCGGGCGGAGGCTGGACCTCGTTGATGCCCAAGCCCACCTATTACCGACTCGCGCCGGCCGCGGGCGTCAACGCCAGCATCGCCGACATGGCGCAGTGGATGCTCGGCCAGACCGGGCACCGCCCCGACGTGCTGCCGGCCCCCCTGCTGGCGACGCTGCAGGCACCGATCGTCGGCACCCCGCCGGAGATGCGCAACTCATCCTGGCGCCGCGACCGGCTCGAGGCCGCCGGCTACGGGCTGGGCTGGCGCGTGTTCGACTACTCGGGCGAGCGTGTGGTGTTCCACGGCGGCGCCGTCCAGGGCTACCGCGGCCTGATGGCGATGATGCCCGAGCGCGATCTGGGCATCGTCGTGCTGTGGAACAGCGAAAGCGGCCTGCCGTCCGGGCTGATGCCGACGATCCTCGACCGCGCCATCGGCCTGCCGCCGCAGCGCTGGCTCGATGTCGATCCCAACATCGAGTTGCTGCACGCCCAGCGCGGCCCCGCACCGACGCACACGGCAAGCGGCGGCAGCACCACATACCGCGCGGCGGCCACGCCGGAATGATCCTGACGGCCCGGCACGCGCCGGGCCGCGTCGCGCGGCTCAGCCGACTGCGGGCCCGCCCGCCTGCGCGATCAGTGCCTCGAGCCTCGCCGCGGTGACCGGCCCGAGGATCTTCTCGACCACCCGCCCCTCGGGCCCGATGAGATAGGTCATCGGCAGGCCCTTGGGCGTCTCGAAATCGGCCGGCGGCTCGAAGGTGTCGACGATCGCGATCGGATAGACCACCGGACGCGCCTCGAGGAACGTGCGCAAGTCTTCGGCGGTGGTGTCCTCGTAGGCCAGTCCTACGACCTGCACGTGCTCGCGCATCGCATCGAGCGCCGACAGTTCGGGCATCTCCTTCAGGCATGGCGCGCACCAGGTGGCCCAGAAATTGACGACGACCCACTGCCCGCGGTGCTCGGCCAGATCGAACGTGCCGCCATCGATCGTCTCGACGCGGAGTGCCGGTCGTTCGTGCGACGACGCCGGCGCGGAGTCGCCGGCAGGCGTCGCCGCGGCGCGGTCGTCGACCGGAGCGACGGCCTCTTCGCCGCGCTGGCAGGCGGCAAGGGCGGCGGCGAGGGCGAGGCAAGGAACGAGGCGGCGAATCATGCAGAAGTCTCCGGTGGGGCGTAGACGCCGGCAACCCGGCGCTTGAGCAGGTCGCGCAAGGGGATGCGCAGGTCGTCGAGAGCGGCCGATGCGGCCACGCCCAGGCGGTCGTCCCGACACGGCAGATGCGCTTCCTCGATCGGGATGCGCAGATGACAGGCTTCGTAGAGCTCGGCCAGGCTCAGGCCATCGAGGTCGCGGGCCAGCAGCCACTCCCCGGTCTCGGCGCGGCGCAACAACTGGATGTCCTCCAGTTGCGCGAGCATCTGCTGGACCAGGGCGTCGGTCAGCATCGGTTCGAGCGTCTGGATCTCGTCGCTGTGCAGCCCGCGGCCGGCAGGACGGGCCTCGGCGAAACGGCCGAGCATGCGCAGCAGGCCGTAGAACTCATAGCCGCGCGGCAGCCGCAGGTGCGCCGGCTGGTAACGGAAGGCCGAGATCGACGAGGCGAACGAGGCCCCGAGCAGGATCGCGACCCAGCCCAGATACACCCACAGCAGGAAGATCGGCAGGAACGCGATCTGGCCGTAGATCTTTTCGTAGGCGCTGAAGCTGCCCAGATACAGACCGATGCCCCACTTCACCAGTTCCGACAGCAGCACCGACAGCGCGGCGCCGGCGAACGCGTGCCGCCACTGCACGGTGCGATGCGGCACGACCCGGAAGATCGTCGCGAACGCGACCAGTTCGATCAGCATCGGCGCCGCCCACAGCATCGCACCGCGCAACCAGCGCCCCGAATCGGTGCTGAAGATCTCCAGCGCGAAGAACCGTGCCGACACCGCCAGGCTCGCCGTCGCGATCAGCGCGCCGAGCGTGAGCACGGTCCAGTACACCAGGAAACGGCCGACCGTCGGCCGCGCCGACTTCACCCGCCAGATCCGGTTGAAGGTGCCCTCGACGCTGAGCAGCGTCACCAGCACCGAGATCACCAGCGCCACGACACCGATGGTCGTCAGCTGCCCGGTGTTGGCCGACAGTTGCAGCAGCACCGCTTCCACCGCGCGTGCGCTGCTGGGCACGAAGTTGGAGAAGATGTAGTCGCTGAGCTGGTCGCGCCACTGGCCGAATGCGGGGAACGCGGTCAGCACGCCGAACACCACCATCGACAGCGGCACCAGCGCGAACACGGTCGTGAAGGCCAGCGCGCCGGCGGCCTCGAACAGCCGGTCGTCGAGAAAGCGCCGCCACAGAAAACGCGCGAACGACAGCGCCCGCGCGCGGTCGGTGATGCGCTCGCTCCAGCGGCTCAGGGTGTCGAGCGGTTCCATCGACGCAGCGTAGCAAAGCGGTGACGCGGGCAGCGCCGAAGCCCGGCCGCGCCCGGACACCGCCGCCCCGGCCTGTCACACTGAACGTCCTGGACCGCAGATTGCATCGATGCCCGAGATCCTCGTCCTCTATTACAGCCGCAACGGCTCGGTCGCCCGCCTTGCCCGCCAGATTGCGCGCGGCATCGGCGAAGTCGACGGCATGCAGGCAAGGCTGCGCACCGTGCCGCCGGTCGCCGCCGTTACCCAGACTGCCGCGCCCCCGGTGCCCGAGGACGGCGCGCCGTATGTCGAACGCGCCGACCTGGCCGAGTGCGCCGGCCTGCTGCTCGGCAGCCCGACCCGGTTCGGCAACATGGCCGCCCCGCTCAAGCACTTCCTCGACGGTCTGGGCGCCGAATGGGCGAGCGGCACGCTGGTCGGCAAGCCGGCCGGGGTGTTCACCTCGACCGCCACCCAGCATGGCGGCCAGGAGGCAACGCTATTGACGATGCTCGTGCCATTGCTGCACCACGGCTGCGTGATCGCCGGCATTCCCTACACCGAGCCCGCGCTCACCAGCACGCGCAGCGGCGGCACGCCCTACGGCGCCAGCCACGTCGCCGGCCAGCAGGACGACCCGCAACCAAGCGAGGACGAGGCCGTCCTCGCCCGGGCGCTGGGCCGGCGCATCGCGATGCTGGCCGGCAAGCTCGCGGCATGAGGGCCGGAGGCTCGCGTCCCGTGCTCGCCGGCGCCCTGGCCGCCATCGCGTTGCTGTACCTGGCCTGGCACTGGGGCGATGCCCATTTCGGTGCGGCCTTGCTGGTGTTCGTGCTGCCGCCGCTGTTGCTGCTGGCCGGCGTGCTGCGCGGCGCGCCCAGCGCGCCGCTGTGGTCGGGCATTGCGGCGCTGTTCTGGTTCTCGCACGGGGTGATGTACGCCTGGTCGCAGCCCGAGCAGGGGCGCTTGGCCTGGGCCGGCATCGCGCTGTCGCTGATCGTCGTGTTCTCGGCCAGCCTGCCGGGCATGCGCGCGCGCTTCTCGCGCAAGCGCGGCAATCCATGATCGCAGACGGGGCGAAGCCGAGCCGGCCGCATTGGGTTTTCCATCGCCGATCGCGCAGCACCAATCGCCCCCGCTATCATTCCCACTACTCCACACAGACTTCATGGCAATGGACGAGCTGCTGATCGTCACCACCGGTGGCACGATCGACAAGATCTACTTCGACGACAAGTCGGACTACCAGGTCGGCGAACCGCAGATCGGACGCATGCTCGAGGAGTTGGGCGTCGCGTTTCGGTTCCGGGTCATCCCGATCATCCGCAAGGACTCGCTGCACATCACCGACGAGGACCGCGAGTTGATCCGCGCAACGATCGCCGCGCAGCCCGCACGCCATGTGCTGCTGACCCACGGCACCGACTCGATGGTCGAGACCGCGAAGGTACTAGCCTCGATCACCGACAAGACCATTGTGCTGACCGGGGCGCTGAGCCCGGCGCGCTTCCGCGGCTCGGATGCGGAGTTCAATATCGGCACCGCCGTGGGCGCCGTACAGTCCAAGCCGCCGGGGGTCTATGTGGCGATGAACGGCCGGATCTGGGATCCGCTCAAGGTCCGCAAGAATGTCGAGGCCAATCGCTTCGAGCCGGTGGCCTGAGCGAGCGACCGCGCCTCAGCGCTGGATGGTCATGATGCCGTCGGGTTCGGCGTAGTCGACCTCGCGGTCGGCCTGCAGCGCGTCGAGCAGGCGCCGGGTGCCGTCCGCATCGAGCGCGGGATCGACCGAGAACACATCCGCCCCGACCGCCAGGCGCCGCAGCCACGACAGCTTGAGCGTCGAACCCGCCTTGCCGCTCCGCGGCAGCGCCTCGGCGACCTGGTCCAGGTGCGCCTGCACCGCATGCGGGTCGCGCGCCGGCTCGGTGCCGGCCCGGTACTTGACGATGAAACGCTGCTGCATGGCGGGCTCATTGTGCGGCGTGGGCGCGTCGGGGCCACGCGAGGCCATCAGCGCCGCGACCGGTGCGCACAGCACCGCCACGGCGAGGATCGCGTAGCCCATTGAAATCGGACGCATGGCCCTGCCCTGTCGAAACCGCGGACTGCGGCGGGATCAAGCATGCCTTCATCCCGGCGATGCCGGGATGAAGGCCGCAAGACGGTTGTGCGACATGCCGGACGACCCCGCTGGACCGCCGCGAATGGCCGCATCGCCCGGTCGATCGACGATCGCGCGCAGGCCTGGCTGCCAGCGACCACCGCGACCGGGCGCCGACCTCACTCAGTACGTCGCCGTCAGCGTGACGCCCGAGATCGCCGAGTACGCATGCACCATCACGTGCCACGTGCCGGCCTGCGGATTGACGAACGTGCAGGTCTCCTCGTTGCCGAAGCGAAAGGGCCGGCAGTCGTACTCGCTGGTGGTGGGCTGTTCGCCACGGCGCACGTACAGGTCGCCATCGCCGGTGCCGCCTGTCATCGTGACGGTCAGGTTCGTGGCGCCAGCCGGCACCTGCACCGTCCAGTACTGCGCGCTGCCAGCCTCGCCCGAGATGCCGGTCACCGGCACCCCATTGCGCAACGACCCCTGGCCGCCCCCGTCGCTGGGCTCGGCATGGCGCGCCTGGAGCGTGACGTTGGCGAAGGCAGCGGCGCCGACCAGCTTGATGTAGTAGGTGCCGGCCTCGGGGTCGACGATGCGGACCGACTCGTTGTTGCCCGGACGCTGCGAACGGAAGTCGAACGCCTCCACCGTAGGTTCGGCGTCGCGGCTGACGTACAGCGAAACGTTGCCGGTGCCGCCCGAGGTCGTGATCAGCAGCGGGCCACTGACGCCTTCGGGCACGACGAGGCTGTAGAGCTGCTCGCTGCCCGCCGCGCCGCCCAGGCCCGGGACCGCGACGCCATTCTCGATCGCGATCGCGTCCGGCCCGGTGTCGCCGACCTCGAGCGTCTCGCTGCGGCTGTGGCTGCGGCCCTCGGTGTCGGTGACCGTCAGCGTGACCGTGTAGGTCCCGGCCTCGGCATAGGTGTGCACCGGGCTGGCCTGGGTCGAGCTGGCCCCGTCGCCGAACGTCCAGGCGCGGCTGTCGATTGCGTCCTCGCCTGCGCTCGAGGTGTCAGTGAAGGTCACGGTCAGCGTGTCGGCATCGATCGCGTAGGTGAAGTCGGCGGTCGGCGCACCCGGCTCGAGGCCGCCGTCGGCGGTCAGGGTGTCGACGAACTGCGCCCCGGTGCCGCTCGCATCGAGCCAGCTCGCCAGCGAAGTCGCCGCGGTGCCGCCGCCGGTCCAGGAGGTGAACAGCCGGCCGTACCAGTCGACGTGGTCGGCGCCGGTCGTCGAGCACGAGGCGTAGCCGCCGTGGAGCTGACCGATCACACGGCCCTCGGGGCTGTAGAGCGGCGAGCCCGAGGATCCGCCTTCGGTGGTGCCGCGCGGGTTCCACTGCACCCACAGATGGCTGTTACCGCTGGCGCCCAGATAGCCTTCCACGCGCAACGGATTGTCGGAATGGGTAATGCGCTTCTCGGCCACCCGCGGGTGGTGGATGCCGGTGGCGCCGCTCGGGGCGAGGTCGCGGCGGTCCCAGCCCGACCAGCTCAGTGCGAACGCCGGATCGGCCGGCGTGTCGAGCTCGAGCAGGGTGAAGTCCGAGCCTGCGTGGGTCGCGCGCACGACCGCACCGGTCTGGTTCTGCGCCAGGCTGCCATCGCCGTTGGCCCCACTGGCGGAACTGTCCGGCGTGCGGCAGGTCGAGTTCTCGTAGTTCCAGTACACGACGATGCTGGCCGCCGCGTCCGCCGTGCCCATGTTGCAGTGGTGCGCGGTCAGGAAGTACATCTTGCGGTCGCCGGCGGTGTTGTTGAGCAACGATCCGCTGCAATAGAACATACCGAAGCGCGAGTACGCACCGACCGAGGGGATCTCCTCACGGAAGTCGTCGCCGTCGGGGCACACCACATCGACGTTGCAGCTACCCGACACGCCCTTGGTCTGCGCCAGCGCGCCCTCGCGCGCGAGCCGGCCGAAGCCGACATAGTCGTGGTTGACACTGGTCAGCCGCAGCTTGAGTTGGGGCAGCTTGGCCTTCGGCACCACGACCTCCAGCACCGCGCTGTCGCCCGGCACGATCGGCGTCCACAGCGCGCCGTGCGGCTTGTTGTCGGCGGCGTCGAAAGCACGGATCGCCTCGGGGTCGGCGTTGCGGTCCAGGCCCGCCGGATAGACCAGCAGACGCCCGCCCTCGGGCATGTGGTATTCGGAGAAGCCGAAGTTCAACGACAGCGCATCCTTCGATTCCACACGCAGCCGCCAGACCAGGTTGCCGCCGGCGATCTCGTCCCAGTCACCGGCATCGGCCGGGGTCAGGTCGACGGCCAGCGGAGCGGCAAACCGCACCGGGCGCAGCCCCTGGGTGCGCGATTGCCGGGCGTCCTCGGCGCGCAGCCGGGCGACATCCACGCCCGGCATGCGCTTGAGCTCGACGGTGTGTTCGGCCGGCAACCGGTTGGCGAACGCCGCGGGTCGCGCGTCCCGCGGTGCCGCCGTCGCGATGCCGAGCGACAACGCGCCGGCGGTGAGGCTTGCGATCAGAGTCTTCATCCCTTTCTACCCCTCGTTGGATTGCACCGAAAAAACGGAGCACGCCGAAGACCGGTGTGCTCCGCCGGCGACACGCGCGACGATCATGGCGTGCCGCCTGCCCTCTATCCCCGAGCCCTGCATCCCCGCCGCGCTAGTCGTGATCGGCGCGCAACGTGACCCCCGAGAACGATGAATAACCGCGCACCAGGACGTGGTACGTCCCGGCCTGCGGCGCGGCGAACGCGCAGCTTTCGTTGTTGCCCGACCGATAGGGACGGCAGTCCCAGGTCGAGGTCGTCGGCTGCGCACCGTACCGGACGTACAGGTCGGCATCGCCGCTGCCCCCAGACAGCGCGATGACGAGGTTGGTCGCCCCCGACGGCACATTCACCGTCCAGAACTGGCTGCTGCCGGTGCCGCCCGACAGGCCGGTGATCGGCGTGCCGACGACCAGGCTGCCATCGCCCGGATCGGGCCCCGGGCCGGTGCCGCCGCCCCCCGACGCGGCATCCACCGCGGCCTTCGCATCGACGATGCCCGCGCCGATCGGCTGGGACGGCGTCGAGGGGAACGGGCGTGCCGTGCTGGTCAGCAGGGCCTTGATCTGGGCCGGCGTCTTGGCCGGATTGGACACCGACTGCACCAGCGCGACCACACCGGCGACATGCGGCGCCGCCATCGAGGTGCCGTCGTAAGAGGCGTAGCTCTCGCTGCCCGGCGTGGTCTGGCCGCTGTTGAGCGTGGACACGATCCCTGAGCCGGGCGCCGAGAGCGTGATCCCGGTGCCGTAGTTGGAGAAGCTCGAACGTGCGCCGGTGCTGGTGTTGGAGGCCACCGCGATGACGTTGGCGCAGTTGGCCGGCGAGAAGCCCGAGACGTTCGCGTTGCTGTTGCCGGCGGCGATCACCAGCGTGGTGCCGCGACCGACCGCGCCGTTGATCGCACTCTGCATCGTGTTGCCGCAGGTGCCGCGTCCGCCCAGGCTCAGGTTGATGACCTCGGCCGGATTCTGGTTCGCGGGCACCCCGGCGACCGTGCCGCCCGAGGCCCAGATCACCGCGTCGGCGATGTCGGAGTCGTAGCCGCCGCCACGGCCGAGGACACGGACGGGCACCACCTTGGCCAGCGGCGCCGTGCCGGCAACGCCGATGCCGTTGTTGGTCACCGCCGCGACCGTGCCCGCGACGTGCGTGCCGTGCCAGCTCGAGGGATAAATGCCGTCGAAATCGCCCGGGTCGCTGGGGTCGGCATCGCGACCGTTGCCATCGCCTGCGATCGCCGGATCGGTGATGAAGTCGTAGCCGGGCAGGATGTTGGCATTGAGATCGCTGTGCGAGGTGATGCCGGTATCGAGCACCGCGACGACGGCACCCGCACCGCGCGTCACGTCCCAGGCGGTGGTCGCACGAATGCCCCCGGGGCCGGTACCGAAGCCGTACTGCTGGTTGAAGCGCGGATCGTTGGGGGTCCAGAACACGCGGTTGCGCTTGTCGACCTCGACGTACTCGACATCGGGATCGGCCGCGAGTTGGCGCATCACCGACTCGGCATCGGCCCGGTCCAGCTTGCGGCTGGTGCGCACGACATCGGCGCCGACCGCGGTGCGTCGCAGGTGCTCGAGCCGCAGCTGCTTGCCGCCGCCGACGGCCAGGCGACCGGCCACGGTCCCCAGCGCCGCATTGATCGAGGCCGGCTGCGCCTGCGCGGCGCTGCCCTCACGGTATTTGACGATGAAGCGATCGTGCTGTTCGGCCGACTGCAACCCCGCAAGATCGAGCCGCTCGACGGCCTGGGTCGCGGCCAGCGGCGCGGCAAGGGCCACCAGCGTGGCCGCCGCAAGCACGCGGCGCCGAAGGCGGTGGGAGGGAATGAACATGTTCGACATGGAAAACCCCCGAGACGGTGGGTGCGCCGGAGCCGCGGCGCGGGGCCGGAGCCGGGTGCATCGCGATGGCGATGGCCGACCCGCAACGAACGCGGACATGACGAAACTGACCGCAAACTGACGCTACGCGACAGCCATGTTCGCGTGCAATGGCGGTTTCCATTAATTTTTCGATAATAAATGCGACCGGAATCACACTTCTGCATGATGCCTTGCGTTCAGCCATGTGAGCAGCACCTCTGACCCCTGACGGCTTGGAGGTGGCCCGGGCAGGTGTCGCGCACCGCGCGCGATACGTCAGAACGCATTGGGGCGGGTGCACGGCATGCCGGCAGGCCCGTGCCGTCGGCATCGGATCACCGTGCCCACCGGCACGCAGCCGCACGCTCGGCACGCCTGGCCCTGTGGATCTGAGGATGCGCGGCGCGGTGGCGCCGTCAGAGCATGCCGGTCTCGAGCTGCGCGGCCTCGGACATCATCGACCGGTTCCACGGCGGATCGAACACCAGCTCGACGTCGGCCTCGTCGACTGTCGGGATGAGCTCGATCTTGCTGCGCACGTCGTCGACCAGGATCTCGCCCATGCCGCAGCCCGGCGCGGTCAGCGTCATCCGCACCTCGACCTTGCGGTGCCCATTGTCGACAGGAATCACCACGGCCTCGTAGACCAGGCCCAGGTCGACGACGTTGATCGGGATCTCGGGGTCGAAGCAGGTGCGCAGTTGGTGCCAGACCATGCGTTCGACCGCAGCGTCGTCGGCGTCGTCGGGCAGTTCCAGCGGCACCGGCGGCTCTTTGCCGATCGCATCGGCATCGCGGCCCGCGATTCGGAACAGGTTGCCCTCGACGAACACGGTGTAGCTGCCGCCCAACGCCTGGGTGATGTAGCCGGCACTGCCGGCAGGCAGCGTCACCTCCTCGCCTTGGGGAACGAGGACGGCTTCGCAATCGCGTTCGAAACGGACGGGTTCGCTGCTGCGGGAGTACATGGCCCAGGACATGAGGGCCGGAAGTGGCCGCGACAAGGCTGTCATTGTATCGCCGCGCGCCGGTATGCTGACCCACCATTCCCGCGATGCTGTCTTCCATGTCCGAACCCGCCCGCGCCCGGCGCTGGCCGCTGGCGATCGGTCTGCTGCTGCTCGGCAGCGCCGGCATCGCCGCCGCCTGGATCCTGCTGGCCGACGCGCTGGGCGCGCAAGGCGCCTGGATGGCCGTGGTGGCCGCGCTCGATGCCGCGCTGCTGGTGCGCCTGGCCCGGCTCCGCCCCGGGCTGGTACGTGCACTCGCCGGCACGGCCGCGACGCTGCTGGCGATCGTCATCGCCAACTGGGGCATCGTCGCCACCCAGCTCGCCCGCCCGATGGGGCTCATGCCCTGGGAGTCGGCACTCAAGCTCGGGCCGCACCACGCCTGGACGCTGGCCGGCCTGGCCAATACGCCGACCGATCTGGCGTGGCTCGGTGCAGGGCTGGTGATCGCGGCGGTCCTCGCCCGCTAGGCCCGTGACACGGTGGCGGACACGCAAGCCGACCGGCTTGTGCTGCGCGAGAGGATCCGCGTCTGGACCTTCGTTTCAGCAACCAGGGCAGTGCGACGCCTGCCCCCAAACCCACTGGCTGGTGGCATTGGTTCCCGCCGCCGGCGCGCGGATGCGCCGATGACTGCGCCAGGACACCCTCACGGTGAAGAACAGCCTGGCTGCCGCGCCGGCGTGCAGCGCAGGCATGAAGGCAATCCGACCGCGCCGCCGCTGACCGTACTGGTGGTGGGCGCCAACGGGCTGATCGGCAGCGCGCTCGCGGAACGGCTCGAGCGTGCAGGCCATGCGGTGATCCGCGCCATGCGGCATGTGACAGACGATGCCGGCCCCGGACGACGCGTCGCACTCGATCTCGCACGGCCGTGCCCGGATCAGTGGATGGACGTGCTGCGGACGGTCGATGTCGTGGTGAATGCCGCGGGCATCTTCCGGGAAACAGACGACGTCAGTTTCGAGCAGGTCCACGTGAGCGGGCCGCGCAGGCTGTTCGCGCTCGCGGCAGCGGCCGGCGTGACACGGATCGTGCAGATCTCGGCGCTGGGCGCCCACGCACAGGCTGCGACGGCCTACTGGCGCAGCAAGGCAGCAGGCGACGCCTGTGCGACGGCATTTCCCGGCCGCAGTATCGTGATCCGTCCGTCGCTGGTCTTCGCCGAGTGCGGCGCCAGCACGCGCTTGTTTCTGACGCTGGCGGCACAACCGATCATCGCCCTGCCGGGCGGCGGTCGGCAGGTCGTCCAGCCGATCCACCTCGACGATCTGCTCGACGGCGTGACCGCCCTGATCGAGCATCCTGACCCACCGCAGATGATCGAGGCGGTCGGGCCTGCGCCGCTGGCGTTCGCCGACTACCTGCGGGCCCTGGCGACGCAGATGGGCCAACGGCTGCACGTGCTGACCGCGCCGGCCTGGGCGGTGCGGATGGCGTTGCGGTGGCCCATTCCCGGGCTTGCCCAGATTCTGGACGCCGATGCGCTGCGCATGCTCGAAGCTGGCAATCATGGCGACGCGACAGCCTGGCAGGCCTTGCTCGCCCGGCCACTGCGCCCAATAACTCGCTTCCTCGCGGCAGGCGCGCGCGCCGACGTGCGCCGTGCGGCCCACCTGCGCGCGCTGGTTCCGGTCCTGCGGACGGCCAATTCGCTGATGTGGCTGGCCACCGCCTGGGTGTCGGCAGTCGTCTACCCGGTGCAGGCCAGTCTGGAGCTGCTGCAGCGCGCGCAAGTGCCCGAGGCGCTCGCCCTGCCCTCGCTCTATGGGGCCGCGGCGCTGGACGTGCTGCTCGGGCTGGCGGTCTGGCGGCCCCGCTGGCGACGCGCCGCCTACCGCGCGCAATTGGCGCTGATCGCGTTCTACACGCTGGTCATCAGTCTCTGGCTACCCGAGTACTGGGCGCATCCCTATGGACCGGTGCTGAAGAACCTGCCGGTGTTCGCGTTGATCTACGCCCTGTCGAAACTGGACGCACCTGATGGACATCGCCCTCGTTAAGTTCCTGCACATCCTGTCGTCGACGTTCCTGTTCGGCACTGGCGTCGGCACCGCGTTCTACCTGCTGTTCGCGAGCCGCCAGCGCGACCCGGTGGTGGTCGCCGCGGTCGCCCGGCTGGTGGTCGCCGCCGACTGGCTGTTCACGGCCACGACGATCGTCGTGCAGCCGCTGACCGGCGTCTATCTGGCGTACCGGCTGCACATTCCGCTGTCGACGGCGTGGCTGTACTGGTCGATCGTGCTGTTCGTGATCGCCGGCCTGTGCTGGCTGCCGGTGGTCGGCATCCAGATCCGGCTGCGCGACATCGCGCAGCGGGCCGCCGCCAGCGGCCAGCCGCTACCCCCTGCCTACGACCGGCACCTCGGGACCTGGGCGGCGATGGGCGTGCCGGCGCTGTTCTCGTTCCTGGTGATCTTCTACCTGATGACCGCCAAGCCAGCACTCTGAGCGACGCAGTCCGCGGCAGATCAGCCGTCGGCCTCGGGCGACGGGCCGGCGCCCAGATGCGCGAGCAGGTCGCGCATCGGCGGTGCCAGCGCTCGCCCATCGCGCACGCACACGCAGAGCCGGCGACGCGTCCAGGGCTCGCGGAGCGCGATCGCACGATGGGGATGGGAGCGGCGGTAACGCTGCGAAGCGCCGACCGGCACGATGCCTACGCCGACCCCTTGCGCGACCAACATGCACAGGTCCTCGAAGGTCCGGACGCGGATCCGGAACGCGAACGCGCGACCGGCGGCAGCGGCGTGCGCGTCGAGATGATCCTGTAACGCGCTGCCCGATGCCAGGCCGATAAACGGCAAGGCGAGCGCATCGCCGAACGTCGCCTCGCGCACCGGGGCAAGCGGATGCCCAACCGGCACGATCAGCACCAGGCGGTCTTCGGCCACCGGCGCCAGTTGCAGACCGCCGGGGTCGACACTGTCGGCGACCACACCAGCCTTGATGCGGCCCGCGGCGACCGCACGCACGATCTCCAGGCTGGTGCGTTCCTTCAACTCGATGCGGACCGCCGGACGCGCCGCCAACCACGGCGCAAGCACCCTGGGCAGGAAACCGGTCATCGCCGCGGTATTGGCGTACAGCCGCAAGGTCCCGCGCGCGCCGGCGGCGAACGCGTGCAGTTCGTCGCGCAACATGCCGTGTCGTCGCAGCATGCGCCGCGCATGATGCGCGAGCGCCTCGCCGGCCTCGGTCGCACGGACACCGCGGGCGTGTCGCTCGAGCAATGCGATGCCGGCATCGGACTCGATCCGTCGCAACCGTTCGCTGGCCGAAGCCAGTGCCAGGTGCGCACACGCCGCGCCCTGGCTGATGCTGCCGGCATCGACGATGTGCAGGAACAGGCGCAGGTCGGACAGGTCGATTCGCACGGGATCTCTCAGGACACGCCCTTCGGGTCGGCCGAAGGGTAGCGCGGCCAAAACCGCATTGTGCCCGCCGCCGGCCCGGCGCCCAATGGCGCCATGGACACGGCAATCACTATCCCCCTCGCAGCACTGGTCGGCATCTTCCTGCTCGCAGGCGCGGTGAAGGGCCTGACCGGCATGGGCCTGCCCACGATCGCGATGGGACTGCTCGGGCTGGGCATGCCGCCCGCGGCGGCGGCGGCCATGCTGGTGGTGCCCTCGATGGTGACCAATGTCTGGCAACTGGCCGCCGGCCCGGCGCTCGGCCCCCTGATGCGCCGGCTCTGGCCGATGCTGCTGGGCCTCGTGGTCGGCACGATCGCCGGTGCCGGCGCACTGGCCACGACCGATCCGTCCTGGTCGGGGTTCGCACTCGGGCTGGCGCTCATCGGCTATGCCGGCCATGCCCTGCTCGCCCCGCCGCTGACAGTGCCTGGGCGCCAGGAGCGCTGGTGGTCGCCGACCGTCGGCGTCGCGACCGGCGCGGTCACCGGTACCACGGGCGTGTTCGTGATTCCGGCCGTGCCGTACCTGCAGGCGCTGGGGCTGCAGCGCGACACGCTGGTGCAGGCCCTGGGCCTGTCGTTCACGATCTCGACGCTGGCACTGGCGATCGGGCTGGGCGCGCACGGCGCGTTCCGGTTCGAACAGGCCGGTCTGTCGGCGCTGGCGGTGGTGCCCGCGCTGGCCGGGATGTGGCTCGGCGGGCGGCTGCGCCAGCGCATCCCACCGGCGCGCTTTCGCGTCTGGTTCCTCGTCTGCCTGCTGCTGCTCGGCCTGGAACTCGCCTCGCGCCCCTGGCGCTGACCGACTGCATTGCCACGCCCGCACGCACCCCCTGACCTGGAGCAGCATTCAGGTTAGGATCGGCGACAGCAACAGCGTGCCCGGCCCGGATGACTTCGTTCGGTGTCCTTGACCCACGGGGAGTGGTGATGGCGGTCGTCGTGCTTGCGATGAAGGAAACCGCACCTGGCGAACGCCGGGTGGCGCTGACGCCGGAAACGGCGCGGAAACTCACCGCCGCCGGGGCCACCGTGCTCGCGCAGCGCGGCCTGGGCGAAGGCGCGCATTTTGCCGATGCCGCCTATGTCGCGGCCGGCGCCCAGCTGGTTGGCGACGAGGCGCTGCCGCAGGCCGACCTGGTGCTGTGCGTGCAGGCGCCCCCCATCGACACGATCGCCCGGCTCAAGCCGGGCGCCGCCCTGATCGGCACCTTGCAACCCGAGGCCGAACCGGCGCGCGCCGAGGCGCTGCGCACGCGCGGCATTCTCGCCTTTCCGCTCGAACGGCTCCCGCGCACCACGCGCGCGCAGGCGATGGACGTGCTCAGCTCGCAGGCCGGCATGGCCGGCTACAAGGCGGTCCTGATCGGCGCGCAGCTGGCGCCGCGGTTCTTCCCGATGCTGACGACGGCCGCCGGCACGATCCGGCCTTCGAAGGTGCTCGTGGTCGGCGCCGGTGTCGCCGGACTGCAGGCGATCGCAACCGCGCGCCGCCTGGGCGCGCAGGTCGAGGGCTTCGACGTGCGGCCGGAGACGCGCGAGCAGATCGAATCGCTGGGCGCCCGCTTTCTCGACCTGGGCGTGAGCGCCGCCGGCGAAGGCGGCTATGCCCGCGCCCTGACCGACGAGGAGCGCGCGGAGCAACAGCGCCGCCTGGCTGCGCACCTGGCCGGCATCGATGTCGTGGTGTGCACTGCCGCCGTGCCTGGCCGGCGGGCGCCGACGATCATCGACGCCTACATGGTCGCCGGCATGCGGCCGGGCAGCGTGATCGTGGATCTGGCCGCCGAAACCGGCGGCAACTGCGCGGCGACCGTGCCCGGCCAGACCGTCGAGATCGCGGGCGTGACGGTCGCCGGCCCGCTGGATCTGGCGAGCCTGGGCGCGACCCATGCCAGCGAGATGTACGCACGCAATGTTCAGCATTTCGTGTCGCTGCTGGTGGCCGATGGCGCCCTCGCCTTCGACTGGAACGACGAACTGCTGGCCCGGACGGTATGGCCGCAGGTGCCGGCCATCGCCCCCACACCCGGAGGTCCCGCATGATCGATGGAGTCGTAGCGCTGTACATCGTGATGCTGGCCGCGATCGCCGGCCACGTGATCATCTCGCGCGTGCCGGTGATCCTGCACACGCCGCTGATGTCGGGGTCGAACTTCATCCACGGCATCGTATTGATCGGCGCGATGGTCGTGCTGGGTCATGCCGACACGACGCTCGAGAAGGCGATCGGGTTCCTTGCGGTGCTGATGGGCGCGGGCAACGCCGCCGGCGGCTACGTCGTCACCGAGCGGATGCTGGAGATGTTCAAGCCCGCCGCCAAGCGGAGCGACGCGCCGTGACCGACCTATCCACCTCGCCGCCGTCGCGGCGCCTGCCCCCGGCCCGCACGATGGCCCAATGGCGGCACGATCTTCGCTCCCATGACCGGGGCACCACGATGGCGACGACGCGATGAGTGGCCTCGACCTGCGCACGGGGCTGATCGCGGCGAGCTACTTCGTCGCCGCAACGCTGTTCCTGCTCGGCCTGCAACGCATGGCCTCGCCCAAGACCGCACGCTCGGGCATCCAATGGGCGGGCGTGGGCATGCTGCTGGCGACCGCGGCGACGTTCTTCGTGCCCGGCCTGCACAACCTCGGCCTGATGGCGACGGCGATCGCGCTGGGCACGGTGTTGGCCTGGGTGTCGGGCAAGAAGGTCGCGATCACCGATATGCCGCAGATGGTCGCGCTCTACAACGGTCTGGGCGGTGGCTCGGCGGCGGCGATCGGCGCGGTCGAACTGCTGCGCTGGTCGCAGCACGGCATCGCGCCCGCCTCGGTGCCGCTGGTGCTGGCGACGCTGGGCGCACTGATCGGCGCGATCGCATTGTCGGGTTCGGTGATCGCCTGGGCCAAGCTCGACGGGCGCATGGACAAGCGCTACGCCTTCCCCGGCCAGCAACTGTTCAACCTCGCAGTGTTCGTCGCCGCGCTCCTGGTCGGCGGCCTGGTGGTGCATGCGCTCCAACTGCCGGCGATCGTCGCGTTCTTCGCCTTGGCGCTCGCGCTGGGCATGCTGATGACGCTACCGATCGGCGGCGCCGACATGCCGGTGGTGATCTCGCTGTACAACGCGCTGACCGGCCTGGCGGTGGCCTTCGAAGGCTACGTGCTGGGCAACGAGGCGCTGATGATCGCCGGCACGATGGTCGGCGCGGCCGGCATGCTGCTGACCCGTCTGATGGCCAAGGCGATGAACCGCTCGATCCGCAGCGTGCTGTTCTCCAGCTTCGGCGGCGGTGGACAGGGGCAGGCGATCGAGGGCACGCAGAAACCGATCGAGGCCGGCGATGTGGCGGCGATGATGGCCTACGCCGAGCGGGTGGTGATCGTGCCCGGCTACGGCATGGCCGTGGCCCAGGCCCAGCACAAGATCCGCGAACTGAGCCAACGCCTGATCGAGCGCGGCGTCAAGGTCAAGTTCGCCATCCACCCGGTCGCCGGTCGCATGCCCGGGCACATGAACGTGCTGCTGGCCGAGGCCGGTGTGCCCTACGATCTGATCGTCGACATGGACGACATCAACCCCGAGTTCGCCAGCACCGACGTCACCCTGGTCATCGGCGCCAACGATGTCGTCAACCCGGTCGCCAAGACCGATCCGGCGAGCCCGATCTACGGCATGCCGATCCTGGACGTGATCGATTCGAAGAACGTTGTGGTCATCAAGCGCGGCAAGGGCACGGGCTTTGCCGGCATCGAGAACGCGCTGTTCTACGCCGACAACACCCGCATGCTCTACGGCGATGGCGCCGAGGCGGCCGGCGCCCTGGTCGCCGAGCTCAAGGCGCTCGACGTCGGCCATTAGGCCCCGCCGCCGACCCAGCGAACGCCGCGCGCTCCTGCATCGGCCGGCGCGAAGGTCCGGGCGCCGTGCGGACACACGCCAGGCCGGGCGCCGCAATCGCCGATGAACAGGGGTGGCGCATCGAACGATCCGCAGCGCCCGCGTCAACCGCCGACGCCGCGAGACGTTGTCCATGACACCCCCCGCCCCTGGCGCAACGACCCGACGATGGATGGCAGCCGCCCGTTCGACCCGCAGACGCCTGCCGTGCGCGGTAGGCTGGCGCCGGTGAGCGCTTCCCTGCCCGCGGCGACGGCCGCCCACCACGCCGCGCCGACGGCCACGCTCGAGGCGTTCCTGGCGAGCGTCGAGCGCCGGGCCTTCCGTTTCGCCGAACTCGGCCTGCGCCATCGCGACGATGCGCTCGATGCGGTGCAGGACGCGATGACCCGGATGCTCGGCTATCGCGACCGCCCTGCGTCGGAATGGACGCCGCTGTTCTGGACGGTGCTGCGCAGCCGGATCGTCGACACCCAGCGCCGGCGCACGTTCCGGCTGAGCTGGCTCACCGACGCCCGCACGCAAGAGGGCGAGGAGATCGACTGGGCCGATGCCGGCCCCGATCCGTCTCGCTCGCACGACGGTCGCGAGGCCTGGCAGCGTCTGGCCCAGGCGCTGCGCCAGCTGCCGCGACGCCAGCGCGAGGCGTTCACGCTGCGGGTGCTGGAGGAATTCGACGTCGGGACCACCGCCCGCATCATGGGGTGCGGCGAAGGCTCGGTAAAAACCCATCTGTTCCGCGCCCGCGAGGCGCTGCAGAGGCAACTGGAGGAGTTTCGATGATCCCGCCGAACGACCCGCGCACCGCCGCGGACGACGACGCCGCACTGCGTGCGCTCTACGGCCGTGCCCAGACGCAGATCTCGGCCGGCACCACCGCGCGTCTGCATCGCGCGCGTCATGTGGCCACGACTGCTGCGCCGGCACGGCGCAGTTGGGCCTGGCCGGCCGCGGCTGGCTTGGCCGCGGTGTTGGCGCTGGCGATCGGTGTGCAATCGCTCGCTCCACCGGCTCCGTCGAGTGCCGCGTCCGCGTCCACGCCGGTCCTGGCCGAGGCCGACGGCGCTGCCGCGCTCGACGACGGCATGGCCGACGCCTTGGCGACGTACGAGGAATCGCCGGACTTCTACCTGTGGCTCGCCGCCAACGAGTCCACCTTGCTTGCGATGGAGTGACCCATGCACCTGCCTTCCCGCTTCCTGCGCATGGTCCTGCTGCTGGGCAGCCTGTCGGTGACCAGCCTGGCAGCCGCCCAGCCCGGCCTGGCCCTGCCCGACTGGGACCGGCTCACGCCCGAGCAGCGCGACAAGCTCGTCGCGCCGATCCGCGACCGCTGGAACGACGCCGATGCCGACAAACGTCGACGGATGCTCGGCCACGCCCAGCGCTGGCAGTCGATGACGCCGGCCGAACGCGAGCACGCCCGCCACGGCATGCACAGCTGGAAGCGGCTGCCGCCCGAGCAGCGTGAAGAAGCCCGCGCGTTGTACGCCAAGCTGCGCACGCTGCCCGACGCCGAGCGCACCGCGCTGCGCGAGCGCTGGCAGCAGATGACGCCCGAACAGCGCCGCCACTGGGCACAGGCCAATCCCGCCCCCGAACCGCACCATGAGGCCGCAGGGCCGCCGCACTGACACCGGCCCCGACACACGAAGTAGGCAAGCTCGCCGCGGCGATCAGCCCACAGCCATGCTGTCGCCGTCGTCGTTGGCCGCACTCAGGTGCTGCCAAAGATGCTTCATGGCCTCGTCGAACGGGGCATCGATCGAGCGCACGAGGGCACGCCCTGCCCCGACCAGCGCGGCCAGTTCTTCGGGCGAGACGACCATCCGACGCACGCCGCGACGGTTGACGATCAGCAGCCGCGAAGTCAGCGGACTGATCCACGCCACCCGGGCCACCGATTGACGACCATGCTCGTCGATCAGCCGCAGGCCCTGGCCCGGCCGCAGTTGGCGCATGCGCGCGGCGATGGTCGGATCGAATGCCGGCGTCGCGGTGCCATCGACCAGGCGCAGCACAGGATCGGACGGCTCGTCGTCCAGCGCTTCGTCCTCCGGCAGCGGGATCTGCATGCGCCTGGGCGCATCGCAACGCGCGAGCGCGGCCACGATGCGCGTAATCTCCTCGCGCGCGGCCGCCGCATCGAGGCCACCGCTGGCATAGCAATCGGCCAGCGGCCCCTGCAACGCGCGCAAGGAGCCGGCGACCGCGGCGCCATCGGCCGCTGCGGCGTCGAGGTCGATGCCGATCATCGCATCGCCGATCGCGACCGCGGCCCGGTGGCGCGGCGAATCGGGGCCGTCGCGCAGCCAGGTCTGAGTGAGATGGTGGCGCCAGTGCTGATCGAGAAACCGGGCGACCGCCTCGGTCAGCGGTTGCGCACTCATGCGCTCGGTCACGAGGGCGGCCACGCCGCGGCGTGCCTGTTGCAGGCGTTCGCGGCCATGGATCGCTTCGGCGGCGCGGCGCTCGGCGACCTCCGTTCGACGGCGCTGCTGGTCCAGCCGCTCGCGCAGTTCCTCGGCCGCGAGCGCGAACACCGCCTGGTCGGTTTCGTATTCCTCGACGACCCGGTCGACGAGCCGCCCGGCATGTTCGAGCAGGTCGCGGTCGACCGCAGTGTCGCCGGTATTGCCGTCGCAGGCCTCGGTGACCGCATCGAGCAGCCGGCGCGCGGGATGGCCGCGCTGGCTGAACAGCGATTCGTCGGTCAAGGCGACCTTGAGGCAGGGCATGACCAGCCGGCCGTAGAGATCGCGCGCCTGCTGCATCAAGTCATTGGCCTCGAACAGCGCCTGGAACAGCAGGCCGACCAGGTCGATCGCGTCTTCGTCGTCGCCGCTCAGCGGCGCTCGGTCGGGATCGATGCCGACGCCACGCAGGCCGCGCGCGAGTTCGAGCCGGATCACCTCGCTCAGCCGCCGCCGGTCGTCCCCGGCCAGCACCCGGGCATACGGCGAGGGGTCGTCGCCCTGCAGCAGCCGCGCGACGCTGAGCAGCTTCGCCGCCTCGACGGCCGGTGTTGCACGAGGCGGCGCATCGCGCGCGGGCGCATCCTGCGGGTGGGACGGCGGCGTACGCGCGAGCTGCGCCCGCCACCGATGCAACTGCGCCCGGACCAGCGCGAGCTCAGCGCCCTGCGGATCGCTATCGGTCGTGTCCGGACCGCCGGCGGCCAGCAGCCGCGCCAGATCCGCCGACAACGGCCCCTGCGCGAGCCGGGCGGCGTCATGCGGGGCGTTGGTCACATCCGCCCGCGCCTCGGCCAGCCCGCCCTCGGGTTGCCACGCAGGCGCGCGACCGCCACCGGGCGCGGCCGGTGTCACCGAAACCGGCCCGAACGCGGTGTCGAGCAGCGCATCGGCGCGGGCGTAGAGCCCGGCAAGCACCGCCGGCAGCCTTGCAGCGAGTTGCTTGAACAGCCGGGCGCGCAGATCGCGCGGCAGCGCATCGGGATCGAGTAGACCGGCGAACGCCTGGACCGGCACGGCCGGACGCAGCGGGTGCGCGGCGCCGTCGGCGACGCCCAGGCGCGAGGCCAGCACTGCCATCCGGCCGTCGAGCATGCGCAGCGGGCCGAGCCACTGGTGCTCGAGCAGCTCGACCTGCTGCTGGACCGCCAGATGCAACTCCAGCTGGCCCTCGGACATCAGCGCCATCGCATCGTGGGCCGGCCGCGGCGGCGCGGCGCGGCGCCACCGCTCGAATGCCGACTCGATCGCGGCGCGGAAACTCGCTGCCAGCACCGGGGCACGCATGCGCAACGCGCGTGCGGCCAATCGTGCGTCCTGAGCGGCCATGTAATCGGCGGCGGCGCCGAGCGCGTCGCGCTCGACCTCGGCCTCGACCTCGTCCCACAGCGCCGACAGCACGTCGCCCAGCGCCGTCACCGCCTCGCGTCGCAGCGCGTCGAACACCCTCTCGGGCTCGCCCGGCGCAGGTCGATGCGAATGCGGCACCGGACCGATGTCGTGGGGATGCGTCATCTTGGGGGAGAATCGGGGGATGGGGGCACAGTGCCCCCGCAGTTAGCTTTCCGAAACCAGAGGCACAAGTCCGTGACGATACTCCCAAATGCTGAACGCCTTCTCGACGCGCTCGATGCGCGGCGCTCGGTGCCGGCGCGCCAGCTCGACGCGCCCGGACCCGACGACGCGACCGTGCTGCGCATGCTGCGCTCGTCGGTCCGCGTCCCCGACCACGGCAAGCGGGTCCCGTTCCGCTTCCTGCGCATCGCCGGCGATGCGCGCCACGCGCTCGGCGAACAGTTGGTCGCCCGCGCCCGTGCGCGCGACCCGGAGATCGGCGCCGGCGCGCTCGACAAGGACCGGCACCGGTTCTCGCACGCGCCGCTGGTGATCGCGGTCGTCGCGATCCTGGACCCGCAGGACACCGCCATTCCCGAGGTCGAACGCTTGTTGACCGCCGGCAGCGTGTGCTTCGCGCTGCTGCAGGCCGCGCAGGCCTGCGGCTTCGGCGCGTCCTGGCTGACCGGCTGGCCGGCCTACGACCCCGACATCCTCGCCGCCCTCGGCCTGGGCGCGCACGAGCGCATCGCCGGATTCATCCACATCGGCAGCCCGCGGCTCGACCCACCCGAGCGCGAGCGACCGGACCCGGCCGCGCTGCTGCAGGACTGGGTCGCGCCGTGAGCCTGACACCCCCCGCAGTGCAGTCGCCCGCTCCGTCGCCCACCGCGCCGCTGTATCTGGTCGACGCCAGCCTCTACGTGTTCCGCGCCTGGCACTCGATGCCCGACGAGTTCCACGACGCCGAGGGCTGGCCGACCAATGCCGTGCAGGGCTTCGCCCGATTCCTGGCCGAACTGATCGAGCGCGAACGTCCACGGCACATCGCGATCGCCTTCGACGAAGCGCTCGACAGCTGTTTCCGCAACCGCCTGTATCCGGCCTACAAGGCCAACCGCCCGCCCGCGCCCGACGCGTTGCGCCGGCAGTTTGCCCACTGCAAGGCGCTGTGCCGCGCGCTCGGCCTGGTCGTGCTCGCCGACACCGAGTACGAGGCGGACGACCTGATCGGCAGCGCGTTGCATGCCGGCCGCCGCCGCGCGCACCACGGCATCATCGTCTCGGCCGACAAGGACCTGTCGCAGTTGCTCGAAGGCGCCGACGAACAGTGGGACTACGCCCGCGGCCAGCGCTGGACGGCGGCCGGCGTGCGTGCGCGCCACGGCGTGGAGGCGCATCAGATCGCCGATTACCTGGCACTGTGCGGCGACGCGATCGACAACATCCCCGGCGTACCGGGCATCGGCTGCAAGACCGCCGCCAGCCTGCTGCACCACTTCGGCACGCTCGATGCGTTGCTGGCGCGCAGCGACGAAATCGCGTTCCTGCGCTTCCGCGGCGCCGCCCAGGCGGGTGCGAAGCTGCGCCAGCACGCCGACGCCGCGCGGCTGTTCCGCCAGCTGACGACGATCGCCTGCGATGCGCCGCTGGGCGAGGGCGCGAACGGTTTCGCGCGGCGCGACGGCGATGCGCAGGCGCTGTCGGCGCTGTGCGCCGCGTTGCGCTTCGGCCCCCTGACCCGGCGGCGGCTGCATGCGGCCGCCGGTCTGGAGTGGGCGCCGCTCGCCGATGCCTGAGCGTCGATCATCGCCCTGCTACCGGCGCCATGGCGAGGCGACTACCATCGGCGCATGACGAATCCGGACGCGGGACCCGCCGAAGCGGCGGAGGTGCTCTACCAGGGCGACTGGCTGCGGCTGGTGCGCCGAGGCAAGTGGGAATCGTGCGAGCGCACCCACGGCGGCAACGGCATGGCGGTGCTGATCATTGCGGTCACGCCGGACGACGAGGTGCTGTTCGTCGAGCAGTTCCGGGTGCCGCTGGGAGCGCGCACGATCGAGATGCCGGCCGGTCTGGTCGGCGACCGCGGTAGCTCCGACGCACTCGAAGACGCGGCCAGGCGCGAACTGATCGAAGAGACCGGCTGGTCGGCCGGCCGCATCGATGTGCTGCTGACCGGCCCGACGACGGCGGGGATGAGCAGCGAGCGCGTGGCGTTCGTCCGTGCCCGCGAGCTGACCCGGGTCGGCGCCGGCGGCGGCATCGACGACGAGGACATCATCGTCCACGCCGTACCGCGCGCCAGTGCGCCGGCCTGGCTGATGCGCAAGCATGCCGAAGGCTATGAGCTCGACCTCAAACTCTGGGCAGGGCTTTGGATGATCGACCACGAGCCTGACGGCACCCGGGTCGACTGACGGCCACCGGCCGGGCCTGCGCCCGGCACCGTCTGCGCTCAGGCCTTCTTGAGGAACTCGGTGCGCAGCACCAGGCCCTTGACCTTCTCGGCGTTGCACTCGATCAGGTCGGCGTCGTCAGTGAGACGGATGTTCTTGACCAGCGTGCCGCGCTTGAGCGTGACGCTGGTGCCCTTGACCTTGAGGTCCTTGATCAGCGTGACCGAGTCGCCATCGGCGAGCGTGGTGCCGTTGCTGTCCTTGACGACGAGGGTGTCTTCTTCCGACATGGTGCGATGTCCCGTGGTGCGCGCCGGCGTCCGGCGCATCGATGAAGGCGTGCCACACGCGGGTGCGTGAGCAAGAGCACGTGCGCCCGCGGCTGCGGGCGCACAGTGGATCAGGCGAAGCGGTCGGTCGCGCGGACCAGCGCGTCGATGTTCTCGGCCTCGAACGCCGAGTGACCCGACGCCGGCGTGATCACCAGCTCGGCCTTCGGCCAGACCTGGTGCAGGTCCCAGGCGTTCTGCACCGGGCAGACGACGTCATAGCGGCCGTGCACGATGACGCCGGGGATGTCGACGATGCGGTAGGCGTCGCGCAGCAGCTGGTCGTCGACCTCGAAGAAGCCGCCGTTGACGAAGTAGTGGTTCTCGATACGCGCAAATGCGAGCGCGAACTGCGCATCGGCGTGGCTGTCGGCGAAGTCCTCGTCGATGTGCAAGAAGCTCGTGGCGCCTTCCCAGACGCTCCACGCGCGCGCAGCGTCCAGGCGCACGCCCTCGTCGTCGCTGGTCAGGCGCTTGTGGAATGCAGCGATCAGGTCGCCGCGCTCGTTCTGCGGAATCGCGGCGATGTACTGCTGCCAGGCCTCCGGGAACAGCCGCGATGCGCCTTCCTGGTAGAACCATTCCAGTTCGTCGCGACGCAGCATGAAGATGCCGCGCAGGACCAGTTCGGTGACCCGGCGCGCGTGACGCTGGGCGTAGGCCAGCGCCAGCGTCGACCCCCACGAGCCACCGAAGACCTGCCACTGCTCGATGCCCAGGTGCTCGCGCAGGCGCTCGATGTCGGCGACCAGATCCCAGGTGGTGTTGGCGACCAGATCGGCATGCGGCGTCGAGCGTCCCGCGCCACGCTGGTCGAACAGCACGATGCGGTACTTCGCCGGATCGTGGAAGCAGCGCATCTTCGGGCTGCAACCGCCGCCCGGACCGCCGTGCAGCAGCACGACCGGCTTGCCCTTCGGGTTGCCGCACTGTTCGTAGTAGAGGACGTGTCGATCGTCGACGGCCAGCGAACCGGTGTCGTAGGGTTCGATGGCAGGATAGAGCTGTCGCATGCACGGGCATCCGAAAAGGAACCGGCCGCCATTCTAACAGCCGCGGTCAGGTGCCTTCGGCGCGTCCGAAGGTCACGCGGTCGCGCTGCTCGAGATCGCGCACGGTCGCCACCTCGCCAAGCCCGGCCGCTTCGAACAGCGCGCGCACTGCCGCACCCTGCGCCAGCCCATGTTCGACCAGCAACCAGCCGCCGGGGCGCAGATGCGCACAGGCGCCACCGGCCAGCACGCGGATCGCATCGAGGCCGTCGTCGCCGGAGGCCAGCGCGGTTGGCGGCTCGAAGCGCAGATCGCCGCGGGCCAGGTGGGGATCGTCCGCCTCGATGTACGGCGGGTTGCTGACCAACACATCGAAGCGGCGGCCTGCGAGCGGCGCGTACCAGTCGCCGGCCAGGAACGTCACGCGCGCCAGCTCCAGTTCGGCGGCATTGGCGCGCGCGACGGCGAGTGCGTCTTCACTTGAATCGGTCGCGACCACCTCGACGTCCGGACGCTCGACCGCAAGCGCGAGCGCAACCGCACCGCTGCCGGTGCCCAGGTCGGCGACCGCGGCGCCGGGCCCGGCCGGCAGCCGTGCCAGCGCCAGTTCGACCAGCCGCTCGGTCTCGGGTCGAGGAATCAGCGTCGCCGGGGACACCGCCAGGTCGAACCGCCAGAACCCACGACGGCCGATCAGGTAGGCGACCGGCTCGCCCGCAGCGCGGCGCGCCACCAAAGCCTCGAAGCGCGCGGCCTGCGCCGGCTCGATGGGGGCGTCGCCGTGCGCGAACAGCCAGCTGTGCGAGCGCTCGACGGCATGCGCGAGCAGCCAGCGGGCGTCGGTGGCGTCGATACGCGACGCGGCGGCGCGCAGCAGCGCATCGAGTCGGGGAGAAGACGTAGCCATGACTTCACATCGTAGCGGTGCGGACGCCGGCATGGTGGCCGCCTTCTCGCTTGAGCGACCGCCGATGCCTTCATCGCTGCGCATCTGCCTTGCGGCGCTGTTCGCGCTCACGCTCTGCGCCTGCCAGAGCGCGTTCTTCGCAGTGGTCAACCGACACAGCGAACGCCCCGCGGCCAGCGCGGTCTACGACGTCGACCGCGCGCTGTCGCTCGACATCTACCGGCCGGCCGCACCGGTCAGCGGCGCACCCGTCGTGGTGTTCTTCTATGGCGGTGCGTGGCGGCATGGCCGCCGGGCGCAGTACCGCTTCGTCGGCAGCCGGTTGGCGCAGCACGGCATCGTCGCGATCATTGCCGACTACCGCACGTATCCGGCGGCCTGCTTTCCCGATTTCGTCGGCGACGCGGCGCGGGCGGTGCGCTGGACCCGCGATCACGTACAGGCGTACGGCGGCGATCCGCGACGGCTGTTCGTTGCCGGGCACTCGGCCGGCGCGCAGATCGCGGCGCTGCTGGGCACCGATGCGCGCCATCTTGCGGCGGTCGGCATGGCACCGCGCGATCTGGCCGGGGTGATCGGCCTGGCCGGCCCCTATGACTTTGCGATCGGCCCGCGCCTGGCGCCGGTGTTCGGACCGCGCGCGCAATGGCCCGACGCGATGGCGCTGCGGTTCGTCGATGGCGACGAGCCGCCATTCCTGTTGGTGCACGGCGATGCCGACCGCACGGTCGACGTGGACAACAGCCGGCGCCTGGACGCCGCGCTACGCGGTCACGGCGAGGCCTCGACGCTGCGGGTCTTGCCCGGCGCGCATCATTTCGCGCCCGCAGCGGCGTTCTACAACCCGGCGCGAGCGCCAACGGTGCTGCCCGCGGTGCTGGACTTCGTATCCACGACGAGGCCGACATCAGCGTCCGGACCAGATGCTGCCCGCAACGCGGCGGGCGCGCTGACCAACTGAGGGTCTTCTTTTGGGGGGGAGGGAAGACTAATTCTCCAGTTCAGACCGGCCACTGCCCGCCGACAGAAGCCGCTTTCCCCTCTTTCGGGGCCGCTTCGCGGTCCGGCAACGCGACGCACGCGTGGCGTTCGCATGCTTGACTCGGCCGCGCGCACCTCACAAAACCGGGGGTCCAAAACCGGGGTCAGAGTGCAATTTTAGCCCCGCGAAATTTCACTCAGACCCCGGTTTTATCCTGACGGATCGAGCCGGGTCGTATTGTCGCGTGGCCGGACCGTGCAGCGGCCTTGCCGAGGGGAGAGCGGTTTCCGGCCAGCAGGCGGCTGCCCGTCCGGAGCAAAGCCCGTCCTCGCGCTTGCAGACAGACAAAATGAAGGCGGCCGAAGCCGCCTTCAAAGATTCCGTGACACGTGTGGGAGGGAGGTACGGACACGGAACGGAGTGTGCGGCCTGGACCGCCTGGGCGAGTCACCGATATTGCGTCGACCGGCCCCTTGCGCCTGATATTGCTGCAGTGCAACAGCCATTGCAAGCGTTTTCATGGGCAAATCCGCCCATCCGCAAACGATAGCCTGAACCTATCGATAGGATTCAACTTATCGATTTTACATATCGATAGAGCGCGCCTAACCTATGCCCAGCCGGTCTCTCCGGCCGCCGGCCGTTCACGGCCGCACCCTCTTCACCCAAGGAGTTTCCATGTCCCTCATCAACACCGAGATCAAGCCGTTCAAGGCCACTGCGTTCCAGAACGGCGAGTTCGTCGAAGTCAGCAACGAGAGCCTGAAGGGCAAGTGGTCGGTGCTGATCTTCATGCCGGCCGCCTTCACCTTCAATTGCCCGACCGAGGTCGAGGACGCCGCCGAGCATTACGCCGAGTTCCAGAAGGCCGGCGCCGAGGTCTACATCGTCACCACCGACACGCACTTCTCGCACAAGGTGTGGCACGAGACCTCGCCGGCCGTCGGCAAGGCGCAGTTCCCGCTGGTCGGCGACCCGACCCATCAGCTGACCCGCGCGTTCGGCGTGCACATCGAGGAAGAAGGCCTCGCGCTGCGCGGTACCTTCGTCATCAACCCCGAAGGCGTGATCAAGACGCTGGAGATCCACGACAACGCCATCGCCCGCGATGTCACCGAGACCTTGCGCAAGCTCAAGGCCGCGCAGTACGTCGCCGCCAATCCGAACGAGGTCTGCCCGGCCAAGTGGAAGGAAGGCGAGAAGACCTTGGCACCGTCGCTGGATCTGGTCGGCAAGATCTGATCCGCGTGCCGGCCGCGGCGCGTGCCGCGGCCGCCTCCATCCCCGCCTCGGGGATGGAGGCGAACCGGAGCCCGTGCACAACGCGCGGTTTCCGGTTCGCCTCCCTCCCGCCGCCCGATGCGCGATCACGGCGCGTCGCGCGCCGCCCACCCTGCCTCCAGGAGCCGTCCATGTTGGAAGCCGACCTCAAAGCCCAGCTCAAGGGCTACCTGGCCCGCGCCGTGCGCCCGATCCACATCGTGGCCTCGCTCGACGACAGCCCCAAGTCTGACGAGCTGCGCAGTCTGCTCGACGATCTCGCCCAAGCCAGCGATCGCATCACGATCGATGTGGGCGGTGACGATGCGCGGCGCCCGTCGTTTGCGCTGACCTCACCCGGTCACGACATCTCGCTGCGCTTCGCCGGCCTGCCGATGGGGCATGAGTTCACCTCGCTGGTGCTGGCGCTGCTGCAGGTCGGCGGCCATCCTTCGAAGGCCGCGCAGGAGACACTCGAGCAGGTCGCCGCGCTCGAGGGCGACTACCTGTTCGAAACCTATTACTCGTTGTCGTGCCAGAACTGCCCGGACGTGGTGCAGGCGCTGAATCTGGCGGCCGTGCTCAATCCGCGCATCCGCCACGTGGCCATCGACGGCGCCCTGTTCCAGGACGAGGTCGAGGCGCGCGAGATCATGTCGGTGCCGACCGTGTTCCTCAACGGCGAGAAGTTCGATCAGGGCCGGATGACGCTCGAGCAGATCGTCGCCAAGCTCGACACTGGCGCTGCGAAGCGCGAGGCCGCGAAGATCGCCGACAAGGCACCGTTCGAGGTGCTGGTCGTGGGCGGTGGCCCGGCCGGCGCGGCTGCGGCGATCTACGCCGCGCGCAAGGGCATCCGCACCGGCATCGCCGCCGAGCGTTTCGGCGGCCAGGTGCTCGACACGATGGCGATCGAGAATTTCATCTCGGTCAAGGAGACCGAGGGCCCGAAGCTCGCCGCTGCGCTCGAGCAGCACGTGCGCGAGTACGAGGTCGACATCATGACCCTGCAGCGCGGGACGCGTCTGGTGCCGGCCGGCGACGACGGGCTGATCGAGGTGCAGTTGGAGAACGGCGCCTCGCTGCGCTCGCGCAGCGTGGTACTGGCCACCGGCGCGCGCTGGCGGCAGATGAACGTGCCGGGCGAGGATCAATACCGCAACAAGGGCGTGGCCTACTGTCCGCATTGCGACGGGCCGCTGTTCAAGGGCAAGCGCGTGGCGGTGATCGGCGGCGGCAACTCCGGCGTCGAGGCCGCGATCGACCTGGCCGGCATCGTTGCCCACGTCACGCTGATCGAGTTCGACGCGCAGCTGCGCGCCGACGAGGTGCTGCAGCGCAAGCTGCGCAGCCTGGCGAACGTGCGCATCGTCACCAGCGCGCAGACGACCGAGGTGCTCGGCGACGGCAGCCGCGTCAATGGCCTGGTGTACCGCGACCGCGTTGGCGGCAGCGACCACCGTGTCGAGCTCGAAGGCGTGTTCGTGCAGATCGGCCTGCTGCCCAACACCGAATGGTTGAAGGGCGTGGTCGAGTTGAGTCCGCGCGGCGAGATCGTCGTCGATGCCCGCGGCCAGACCAGCGTGCCGGGCGTGTTCGCCGCCGGCGATGCGACCACCGTGCCCTACAAGCAGATCGTCATCGCGATGGGCGAAGGGTCGAAGGCGGCACTGAGCGCGTTCGACCATCTGATCCGGCACTCGGCGCCGGCCGCTCAGGCGGCGGCCGCCTGAGCATGGGCGCGCCCGCGCACCATGCGGCCTGCCCGATCGTCGCATCGCGGCGACCGGGCAGCGCGTCGGCGCAGGGCAATTGGAGCGCACAGCGATGAACCTGCGGGATCTGCGCTACTTCGTCGCATTGGCCGAACATCGGCATTTCGGCCGCGCCGCCGCCAGTTGCTTCGTCAGCCAGCCGACGCTGTCGACGCAGATCCGCAAGCTGGAAGAGGAACTGGGCGTGGCGCTGGTGGAGCGGGCGCCGCGCAAGGTCATGCTGACGCCGACCGGCCAGCAGATCGCCGAGCGCGCGCGTCGGATCGTCGCCGACATCGAACAGATGAAGGACGTCGCGCGGCGCAGCGCCGACCCCGAGGCCGGCTCGATCCGGCTCGGCGTGTTTCCCACGCTCGGTCCCTATCTGCTGCCGCACGCCGTGCCGCTGGTGCGCGCACGCTTCCCCGAACTCGAGCTGCTGCTGATCGAGGAAAAGAGCGACGTGCTGCTGTCTCGGCTGCACGACGGCCGGCTCGACGCGGCGATTCTCGCCCTGCCGCTCGACGATGAGCAGTTGCACACGCAGTTCCTGTTCGAAGAGCCCTTCGTGCTCGCGGTATCCGACCGTCATCCGCTGGCCGCGCAGGACCGCCTGGACCTGCCGGCGCTGTCGCAGCAGAAGCTGCTGCTGCTCGAGGACGGGCACTGCATGCGCGAGCAGGCGCTGGATGTGTGCCGGTTGTCGGGCGCCGCCGAGCACGCGGAGTTCCGCGCCACGAGCCTGGAGACGCTGCGCCAGATGGTCGCCGCAAACGTCGGCGTGACCCTGCTGCCGGTGCTCGCGACCAAACCACCGGTGGCGCCGTCGCCGCACCTGCACTTGCTCGATTTCAGCGATACCCGCCCGACGCGCCGGATCGCGATGGTGTGGCGCCGCAGCTCGGCGATGCACGAATTCCTGCTGCGACTGGCCGAGGCGCTGCGCGCGCTGCCGGCCGGCTTGCTCGACCCGGCGGCGCCGCGCGCCGCCTGAGCTTTCCGCGCGTCGGCGACGCTACAGCGCCACGCCCACCGGGCAGGCGACGCCGGTGCCGCCCAGCCCGCAGTAGCCGCCCGGATGCTTGTGCAGATACTGCTGGTGCTCGTCCTCGGCGTAGTAGAACGTCGGCGCGGGCGGCCCCGCGAGCTCGGTGGTGATCGCCGGAAAGCCCGCGGCCTGCAACCCCGCCTGGTAGGCATCGCGGCTGCGCACCGCCAGCGCATGCTGGTCGGCGGTGGTGCAGTAGATCGCCGAGCGGTACTGGGTACCGACGTCGTTGCCCTGACGCATGCCCTGGGTGGGATCGTGGCCTTCCCAGAACAGCTGCAGCAGATGCTCGAAGGCGACCTGCGCCGGGTCGTAGACCACCAGCACGACCTCGGCATGCCCGGTCTGGCCCGAGCACACCTCGCGGTAGGTCGGGTTGGGGGTCAGCCCGCCGGCGTAGCCGACCGCCGTCGTCACCACGCCGGGCAGCGACCAGAACTTGCGCTCCGCGCCCCAGAAGCAGCCCATGCCGAACTGCACCTGTTCCAGGCCGTCGAAGGCATCGCGCAGCGGACGGCCATGCACGGCATGCGCGTTGTGCAGCGGCAGCGGCGTGTCGCGGCCGGGCAGTGCGTCCTGCGCCCGTGGCAGGCGCTGCTTCCACGCTCCGATTCCCAGCATCGTCCAACCCTCCTGCGGATGCGGCCGGTCGCCGCTCCTCATGGATGCGGCATCCCGACCCGGGGTTCAAGGGCGCTGCGGCTGCGAGGCCCGTGCGCGATCGCGGCCCTTCAGCCCGGCGAGGAAGATGCCGGCCAGGGTACACGCCAGCCCCAGCCATTCGCGCGGCACCGTCGGTCGCTGCAGCACCACCAGATCGAGCACGAACGCGCAGACCGGCTGGGCGAGCAACAACAGGCCCACCAGCGCGACCGGCAACTGCTGCATCGCCCGCGAGATCAGCATCCAGCTCAGGCAGTGCCCGAGCCCGGCCAGCAACAGCAACCAGACCAGGGCACGCCAGCCGGGAATCGCAAACGACACGCCCTCGGCCAGACCCGCCAGGCCCAGCAGCACCGCACACAGCAACGACACCAGCGCCAGCACCTGCGCGATCGGCGCGGCGCGCAGCGGCGCCAACCGCAGCCCGGCGCGCTGCACCTGGCGCAGACCGATGTTGTAGACCGCGTAGCACAGCCCGGTTCCCAGCCCCAGCCACACGCCCCAGCGGTAGTCGGCCGGCAGCGTGGCCCAGTCGGCGCCCAGCAGCAGCCACAGCCCCGCGAACGCGAGCACGATGCCGCTCAAAAAGCGCGGCCCCAGTCGTTCGCCAAACAGCAGCATGCCGGCCAGCGCCATGAAGAACACCTGCGCGTTCGCCAGCAGCGTCGCCAGGCCGGGGCCGATCAGCAGGATGCTGCGATGCCATAACCACAGATCGGCCGCAAACGCGGCGGCAGGCAGCAATGCCAGCCACCACAGTCGCGCAGGAATGGGCCGCCAATCGCGGCGCAGCGCGACCCACAGGATCAGCAGCGCGCCAGCGAACAGCATGCGGTAGAACGCCGAAATCGTCGGCGGCGTGCCGGCCAGGCGCACCATCAGGCCATTGCTGCCGATCAATACGGCGCCGGCCAGCATGCTCGCGAGCGCGGCGCGGCCGGCGGGAACCTCCTGCATGGCACCAATCCGACGATGGGGGAACGGCAGCGTAGCAGCGCCCTGCCCCCGGCCAGCACCTCAGGCGAACACCGCCGGCGCCATCCGGACGCGGTTCCTGCCCTCGTGCTTGGCGGCGTAGAGCGCCTTGTCTGCGCGCGCCAGTGTCTCGGCGGCGGTGCGCTCGCCGCGGCGTCGGGTCGCGATGCCGATGCTGACCGACAGCCCGACGCGTGCGCCTTCGTGGCGGACATCGACCTCCTCGACCGCCATGCGCATGCGCTCGCCGATGATCCGCGCCCTTGCGCCCTCCAGGCCCGGCAGCACGACGATGAACTCCTCGCCGCCGTAGCGGCCGAACACCGCGCCGTCGCTCAACGCGCCCTGCAGCGCGGCAGCAACCCGGCGCAGGCAGTCGTCGCCGCAGGCATGGCCATACCGGTCGTTGACCGACTTGAAGTGGTCCAGATCGACGAACAGCACCGACACCGGCCGTTCGTCGCGGACCGCATCGGCGAAGATCCGCGCCACCCACTGATCGAGCATGCGGCGGTTCATCGTCCCGGTCAGCGCGTCCATCTCCGCCGAACGGCGCAGCTTGAGCGCGGCCGCCGCCTGGTCGACGTGCTGCTGCACCAGCCGCAGCAGCTCGGCGATCAGCGCCATGTCCTCGGGCAGGAATCCAGCGTCGCCGGCACGACGCATCACCAGCACGCCCCAGACCGGCGTACGCATCTGCAACGGCACCCACGCCTCGATCGCCGGCCCGCGCCCCTCCTCTGGCGCGGGTTGCTGGGTCGCCACACCTGCCACGGCCAGCCGGCGCAGGGCCTGTTCGCGCGAGCCCAGGCTGCGTTCGACGCGCGCGGCCACACCGACCGGCTCGACGAACACCCGGTCCACGCCAAGATAGCCACGCAGCATCACCGCGCACGACTCGGCAGGCACCAAGGGCATCAGGTGTTCGACCAGCAAGCGAAAGCCGCAGGCCGGCAGGTCCACCGCGTCCAGTCCGTCAAGCTGGGCCTGCAGGGCGGCCGACAGGTTCGCGCGGGCGGCCTCCCGCCGCATGCGGCGCTCGGTCTCCAGCCGCGCGATCCGGTCGCGGTCGCGCTGGTCGCGGTAGTCGCCGATGCGCTGCACCAGCGCCAGGCCCAACACCAGCACGAAGGCCACCGCGCCGCCCTGATACCCCAGATGGACGAGCGGTACGTCGGGGACGAGCCCGTGCCGGACCAGCGCCGCCCAGGCGCCGGCGACGACGGGCACCAGCGCGGTCACCAGCAGCCAGCCGGACAGCACGACACCGCGGCGGGCGCCGTCGACCAGCATTGCCAGCCCAGCAACGCCTGCCAGCAGCCAGCCGTACGCGGTGATGCGTTCCATGACGCCATCGAGCGCCGGCAGGCGCAGGGCACAGACTACGGCCAGCGCCGTCAACACGCCCCCCAACACGCGGACGATGCCCACCAGACGATCGCCGCGCCCGGGCATCGCGTAGGCACGCACCAGCGACAGCCAGACCGCGGCATACAGCAGGGCCAGGGCCGAGACGCCCTGCTCGCGCCACGCCCCCAGCAGCGACGCGCCGGGCAACCCGTACAGATGCCCGTTGCGGGCCTGCAGCAGCAGCACCAACACGACCACATAGCCGAAGAACCCGACGAACAGGCGGTCGCGCGAGGCGTGCGCCAGTGCCAGCGCCATCGCCGCCAGGGCCATCAGCCCGCCGTAGACCGCACCGGCCAGCGCGACGCCCGAGCGCTCGATCCGTCGCACATCGACAGCGCGGGCCAACACCGGCCGCATCGTCGCCGGGAGCGGCCGGTCGGCATGCAGCGTCAGTTCCACCGGGCCTTGCCAGTCCGGCAACACGAAGCCGTAGCCGGTCGGCAACATGCCCTCGTCATCGCCGACCCGAAAGAAGCCGCGCGGCTCGCTGTGCCAGCCATCGGCTGCGTACAACTGCAGCCCCTCGACCATCTCGCGGGGAAACCACAGCGCCCAGCGTCCGCCGGCGGCATCGCCGCTGGGCAGCGTGAAGCGCAAGCGCGCCTCGACCTCGGGGGCCGCATCGGGCGCGGGCGCCAGGATCTCGACCGCGCGGCGCTCACCCGGCCGCAACTGGGTGGAGGCGACCAACGCGACGAACAGGCCCAGCAATAACAGCAGGCAGCCGGCCAGTACCCAACCATGGCCGGGAATCGCACGCGCACGTTCGCTGCTCGTCATCGGCGGCCCTCTCGCACACGCCAGCGCGCGGCCGACGCATCGTCGCCCACGCGTTGCCCGCGCGCGTTGTCGCTGTCGCGCTGCATCCTGCTCCTTCCCGTCGGAAATCCGTACTCCGTCACACTATTATGTCATTGGCGGTCACAGAAGCGCGGCACTGCGGGCAGCTCCCGCCACCGCAGTCTCCGCCGACCGGTCCGCTACACTGCGCAGTTCATTCCGCCTCTCCCGAGCCGTCCGCCCCATGTCCGCAGGTCCGATCGAATCCGCCGCCCCGCCCACCGATGCCGCCGCTCCGGTCCGCCAGGACTTCATCCGGCAGATCGTCCGCGACGACCTCGCCAGCGGCCGGCACACCACGGTCCGGACCCGTTTTCCGCCTGAGCCCAACGGGTATCTGCACATTGGTCACGCCAAGGCGATTTGCCTGGACTTCGGCATCGCCGACGAGTTCGGCGGGCGCTGCAACCTGCGCTTCGACGACACCAACCCGGAGAAGGAAGACCTGGCGTTCGTGCGCGCGATCGAGGACGACGTGCGCTGGCTGGGATTCGACTGGGCCGAACTGCGCCACGCCTCGGATTACTTCGAGGTCTATTACCTGGCCGCCGAGAAGCTCATCGCGCAGGGCGATGCATTCGTCTGCGACCTGACCGCCGAACAGGTCCGCCAGTACCGCGGCACCCTGACCGAGCCGGGTCGGAACTCGCCGTTCCGTGACCGCAGCGTGGACGAGAACCTGGACCTGTTCCGGCGCATGCGCGCCGGCGAGTTCGCCGACGGCACGCGCACGCTGCGCGCGAAGATCGACATGGCCAGCGGCAACATGAACCTGCGCGACCCGGCGCTGTACCGGATCAAGCACCTCGCCCACCAGAACACCGGCGATGCCTGGCCGATCTACCCGATGTACGACTATGCGCACGCGCTGGGCGATGCGGTCGAAGGCATCACCCATTCGCTGTGCACGCTGGAATTCGAAGACCATCGGCCGCTCTACGACTGGGTCGTCGACCGGGTCGACCTGGCCGGACATCCCGAACTGCTCGCCTCCTTGAGCGCACGCGGCCTGCCGGTGGTGGCGGGCAAGCCGCGCCAGATCGAGTTCTCGCGCCTGAACATCAACTACACCGTGATGAGCAAGCGCAAGCTCACCCAACTGGTCGCCGACGGCCTGGTCGACGGCTGGGACGACCCGCGCATGTACACGCTGCAGGGGCTGCGTCGCCGCGGCTACACACCCTCGAGCCTGCGGTTGCTGGTGGACCGGGTCGGCATCAGCAAGCAGAATTCGGTGATCGACTTCTCGGTGCTCGAAGGTGCGCTGCGCGACGACCTCGATGCGCGCGCGCCGCGGCGCATGGCGGTGATCGACCCGCTCAAGCTGGTGCTGAGCAACCTGCCCGAGGGCCATGCCGAAACGCTGACCTTCCCCAACCATCCCAAGGACGAGGCGCAGGGCACGCGCGAGGTGCCGTTCTCGCGCCAGCTGTGGATCGAGCGCGAGGATTTCGCCGAAGTGCCGCCCAAGGGCTGGAAGCGACTGGTGCCCGGTGGCGAGGTCCGCCTGCGTGGCGCCGGCATCGTGCGCGTCGACGAAGTGATCAAGGACGCCGACGGTGCGATTGTCGAACTGCGCGGCACGCTCGATCCCGAGTCGCGGCCCGGCATGGAAGGCGCCAACCGCAAGGTCAAAGGCACGATCCACTGGGTCAGTGCGGCGCATGCAGTCGAAGCCGAAGTGCGGCTTTACGACCGCCTGTTCGTCGTCGAGAAGCCGGACGACGAATCCGCCGGCAAGACCTACCGCGACCATCTCAATCCCGACTCCAAGCGCAGCACCACCGGCTACGTGGAGCCGGCCGCCGCGCAGGCCGCGCCGGAGCAGGCGTTCCAGTTCGAGCGTCTGGGCTACTTCGTCGCCGACCGCTACGACCACGCCACCGACCGGCCGGTGTTCAACCGCAGCGTCACCTTGCGCGACGTCTGGACATCGGCCAAGCCCGGCGGCTGATCGCCGACACGCCCACGTCGGTGCCGGACGTGCACGCCAGTCCGCCGTGGATGACGCACCCGCTCGTTCGCCTCGGGGCGATCGCAACGGTGCTGTCGCTGGCCGACGTCCCGTGGCTGCCCTTTCCCTGGCGGATGCCGATCGTCGGCGCGCTCGCCGTGACCTGGGTGCTGGTCGAGACGCGCCGCTGGCCGGCCGCCGGCGTCGGGCGACAGCGCCTGTGGGCGACGCTCGGCTGGACGGCTGCGCTGGTCGTCCTGGTCGCAGGCATCGTCGGCCCGGTGCTCGAACCGCTGGTCGACCGACTGACCGGGACGCCGGTGGATTACAGCGGTTACGGCGCGCTGCGCGGCAACCTCCCGATGGCGCGCGACCTGGTTCTGGGCGCCTGGCTCAGCGCGGCGTTGGGCGAAGAGCTCGTCTTCCGTGCCTTTTTGATGCATCAGCTCACGGCGCTGTTGCGTACCACGCGCGCCGGCGACGCCCTCGCGATCCTGGCCGGCGGCGTCGTGTTCGGTCTGATGCATGCAGATCAGGGGCTGGCGGGAATCGTGCTGACCGGCCTGGTGGGCGGGCTGTTCTGCGCGGCCTACCTGCGCTCGGGCCGCAACCTCTGGGCGCTGGTGCTGGCGCATGGTCTGATCGACACCTGGGGCGTGACCACGCTGTACCTGGGCTGGGTCTGAGGCGACGCCGGTTCGCTCGCCGCGCCCGCGCCCGCGCCCGACACGCGAGCACAGCGCGCGCTCGACACGCTGACGGGGCCGGAGCGGTACCATCGCGCCGATGAATCGTTTGCGCTCCCTGCTGTTCGGCCTCTGCGCCCTGGTCTCGTTGCTCGCGCTTGCAGCCTGCGCGGCGCCGCACACGCCAACATCGCCGCCGGCCGGCGCGCCTCCCGCTCTGTCGGCCGGGGCCGGCAATCCGCTGGCCCCCGACACCGGCTGCAACGTCGATGCCGACTGCGCAGTCAAGAATGTCGGCAACTGCTGCGGCGTCTATCCGGCCTGCGTCCATCGCGACGCTGCGGTCGATCCGCAGGCCGTCGCCGCCGACTGCGCCGCGCGCGGCCTGGCATCGGTCTGCGGCTTCCGGCAGATCGAGGCCTGTCGCTGCGTCTCCAACCGCTGCGAAGCGGCGCCGATGCGCGTGCACACGCGCTGACCGCGGCTTTCGCCGCCTGTCTTCTTCCAAGGGATCCGCAATGCTGTACGCACAAGTCCACCTCACCCTGCCCGCCTGGGTCCACGAGCACGTCGACACCGCGCGCGCCTATCCCGGCGACGAGGCCAAGGTCGCACTCGCGATCGCGCTGTCGCAGCGCAATGTCGAGGCCGCCAGCGGCGGCCCGTTCGGCGCCGCGGTTTTCGACGGTCAGGACCGCATCGTGGCGGTCGGCGTGAACCGGGTGATGCCCCACACCTGCTCGGTCGCCCACGCCGAGACCATGGCCTACATGCTGGCCCAGCAACGGCTGCAGACGCCGCGGCTCAACGAGCGCATCGGCCCGGTCACCCTGGCGACCTCGTCGCAGCCGTGCTGCATGTGCTACGGCGCCACCGTGTGGGCCGGCATCGACCGGTTGCTGATCGGCGCCCGCGCCGAGGATGTCGAGGCGCTGACGTCGTTCGACGAAGGCCCGCTGCCCGAGGACTGGGTCGGCGCACTGACCGAGCGCGGCATCGCGGTCGTGCGCGACCTGCTGCGCGACGAGGCCTGCACGGTGCTGCGTGCCTACGGCGAGTCCGAAGGAGCGAAGTACTGACATGCGCGACATCGACCCGGCCCAGCCGGACCCCGGCACCGTCCCGCCGGTCAGCGGCCTGCTGTGCTATTGCCGCCCCGGTTTCGAGTCCGACCTGGCCGCGGAGCTGACCGATCGCGCCGCTGGCGTGCGCGTTGCCGGCTATGCGCAGACCCGGCGCGGCGACGGCTATGTGCTGTTCCATTCCGACAACGGCCCGGCCCTGACTCACGAACTGCCGTTCCGCGAACTGATCTTCGCGCGCCAGAAGCTGATGCTGCTGGCCGAACTGCGCGACCTGAACCCGAGCGATCGGATCACGCCGATCTTCGAAGCCCTGGCCGGCCGCGGACGTCATGGCGAGCTGATCGTCGAGCATCCCGATTCCGACGACGGCAAGCAGCTCGCCGGCCTGGCGCGCAGTTTCGGCAACGCGCTGCGCCCTGCGCTGCGCAAGCGCGGCTTCCTGAGCCAGAAGGACGAAGCGCGCTTCCCGCGCCTGCATGTCTTCTTCGTCAGCGGGACCCACGCGTTCATCGCGCAATCGGTCGTCGGCGACAGCGCGCCCTGGGAGATGGGCATCCCGCGCCTGCGCACCCACACTGAGGCGCCGTCGCGCTCGGCGCTGAAGCTCGAAGAGGCTTTCATGACCCTGCTGACCGAGCGCGAGCGCAATGCGCGCATCAAGCCGGGCATGCGCGCGGTCGATCTGGGCGCGGCCCCCGGCGGATGGACCTGGGTGCTGACGCGCGAGCACATGCGCGTGGTCGCAGTCGACAACGGGCCGATGCAGGCCGACCTGCTCGACACCGGCCTGGTCGATCACCACCGCGTCGACGGCTTCCGCTATCAACCCGTCGGTCCGGTCGACTGGCTGGTCTGCGACATGGTCGAGCAGCCGCGCCGCGTGGCCGAACGCATGGCCACCTGGTTCCGCGAGGGCTGGTGCCGGCACGCGATCTTCAATCTCAAGCTGCCGATGAAGAAGCGCTGGCAGGAAACACTGCTGGCGCTGGACCTGTTCGCCAACAACGCAGGTGAGCATGCGACGCTGACGGTCCGTGCCCGCCAGCTCTACCATGACCGCGAAGAGATCACGGTCTACGCCAGCGTCGAGTAGGCGCGCACTGGAGGACTTCCCATGGCCGCAGGCTGGATCACCGCCGTCGCCCCGTACCTGCCCGAGATCGTGCGCCTGGCACGGCCGATCTTCACCCGCACCCCGCCCCAGGCCGATCTTGGCCAGCAGCGGCGGATGGACGTGATCGACGCGCAGATCGGCGAGTTGCAGGACGCGGCGAGCCAAAACGCCGACTCCATCGCCAAACTCGCCGCCGACATGCAGAAGACCATCGAGGTCCTGCAACTGGGCGCCGAGCGCCTGGAGCGGCGGCTGGTGCTGTCCAACCGGCTGGCCGTGGCCGCTGCGACCGCCGCGGCGCTGGCCTTCGCGCTCGCCGCCTACGCGCTGGCCCGGTGACGTCCCGGGGCGCGTGATCGCGCGCTCACCGCGCTGACGGATACTGCGCGCCGACCTCTCTTTTTTGGCGCCCTTGCGATGGCTTTCAGCCTGCTGACCCTGCTCGACGATATCGCGACCGTGCTCGACGATGTCGCGTTGATGACCAAGGTCGCCGCGCGCAAGACCGCGGGCGTGCTCGGCGACGATCTGGCCCTCAACGCGCAGCAGGTCACCGGCGTGCAGGCCGACCGCGAACTGCCGGTCGTCTGGGCGGTCGCCAAAGGGTCGGCGCGCAACAAGTTGATTCTGGTGCCCGGCGCCCTGGCGATCAGCGCCTGGCTACCGTGGCTGGTCACCCCGCTGCTGATGACCGGCGGCCTGTTCCTGTGCTACGAGGGCTTCGAGAAGGTTCTGCACAAGCTCGTGCACCGCGCGCGCGATGATGCCGACAAGCCCGCACGCACCGCAGCGCTGGCTGCGGCCGATGTCGATCCGGTGGCGTTCGAGCGCGACAAGATCCGCGGCGCGGTGCGTACCGACCTGATCCTGTCGGCCGAAATCATCGCGATCGCCCTGGGCACCGTCGCCGGTCAACCCTTCGCGACCCAGTTGGGCGTGCTCGTCGGCATCTCGGCGCTGGTGACCGCCGGGGTCTACGGCCTGGTCGCGGGTATCGTGAAACTCGACGACGCCGGCCTGGCGCTGACCCGTCGCGCCTCGGCAACGGCGCAGGCGGCGGGCCGCGCGATCCTGCGTGCCGCCCCCTGGCTGATGAAAGGATTGGCGATCGTCGGGACCGCCGCGATGTTCCTGGTCGGCGGCGGCATCATCACCCACGCCATCCACGATCTGGCGACCTGGATCGACGAGGCCGCAACCGGCCTGGGTGCCTTGCCGACGATCGGCACCGTGCTCGACGCGCTGGTCCCGACGCTGATCAATGCGGTCGTGGGCGTGGTTGCCGGCGGCCTGGCAGTCGCAGTGGTGTCGGGCGTCCGCCGCCTGCGTCCGGACAAGGCGCACCCACCGGCGGGCTGACACGACAACGGGCGCCGCCTGGTCAGCAGCGCATGACCGCCCAGGCGCCCCAGACCCAGATGCCCGCGCCCCAGATCGCCAGCATCGCAACGACCGCCAGCAGCATGCCCACGGCGACAACTGCGGCCCGCCGCCCACGGAGCCTGCGGAACGTCATCCAGGGCACTGCGCTGCCGACGACGACCGCCAACACGAGGCAGGCGACGCCGAGAAACGCGAACAGCCCCGCATCGTCGCTGACCATCGGACACTGTCGCAGCGCGAATGCAGGCGCCGCGCCCAGCCACGCTGCCGCGCAGGCCGCCGCCCACAGGCCGGCGACGCCGCGTCGGCTCAGCGACCGGCCGCGCGCGCCCACAGCAGATTGCGCAGCGGCGGCAGCGCCTGCGCGATGCCCAGCGCGTGGCTGCGCAGCAGCGTCGGTGCCAGCGCGTCGGTCGAATAGACGCGGTTGATGGCCTCGAATGCGTAGGCCGCGACGGTGTTGTCGCTGCGCCGGGTGCGCGCCCAGCGCGCCAGTCGATGCGGCGCATCCCAGGCCGCACCGCGGCGGCGGGCCTGTGCCACCGCCTCCGCCAGGCCTGCGACATCGCGCAGCCCCAGGTTCACGCCCTGGCCGGCCAGCGGATGCACCACATGCGCGGCATCGCCGATCACCAGCACGCGCCCGGCGCGCTGGCTGTCGACCAGTTGGCGGCGCAGCGGAAAGGCCGCCCGCGCCGAGACCGGCGTCAGGTGCCCGAAGCGCCCTTCCGCGGCGCGCGTCAGCGCGTCGGCGAACGCGACGTCGCCCAGGCTGCGCACGCGCGCGGCCTCGTCGGCCGGCAGCGTCCAGACGATCGAACAGGTGCCGTCGCCGCAAGGCAGCAACGCCAGCGGGCCGGTCGGCAGAAAGCGCTGCCAGGCTGTGTCCTCGTGCGGCCGCTCACCGCGCACATATCCCACCACGCCGCTCTGGCCGTAGTCGTGGGCCTGCGCACCGATTCCAGCCAGCCGGCGGAGCGCCGAGCCAGCGCCGTCGGCCGCAATCGCCAGCCGCGCCTCGATCCGGCGGCCGTCGGCCAGCCGCAGCGCGACCGAACCTGCGGCCGTTTCCAGCGCCTCGACCGTCGCCGGGCTGCGCACCTCGACCCCGGCCGCGGCCAACTGCGCCCAGAGCCGATCCACCAGCAGGCCGTGCTCGACGATCCAGCCCAGCTCACGCATGCCCAGCGCATCGGCGTCGAAGTCCAGTTCGCTGCCGCCGCCGGCGTCCCAGACCCGCATGCGCCGATAGGGGTGGGCGCGTGCGGCGCGCACCGCGTCCCAGACGCCGACCTGCGCCAGCAAGCGCGCGTTGTCGTGCGCGAACGCATACACGCGCAGGTCCGGCTCGGCCGGCGTCCAGCCGGCCGGCGGCCGGGCCTCGACCAGCACCACGTCCAGGTCCTGGCCAGCGAGCGCCAACGCACAGGCCGCACCGACCACGCCACCGCCGACGACCACGACATCGCGCACGCCGCGCCGGCTCATGCCGTGGCTCCGCGACACAGCGCCGGCACGTCGCCGCGGTAGCCCATCGCGCCGCCGGCGAGCATCGCCTGCAGGCTGCGGTCGGCATCGAGCGTCAGCAATCCGGCGCTGCGCAGTGGGCGCAGCAGCGGCGACGGATTCGCGGTCAGCCGCGCCAGGCCGTCGGAGAACGCCAGCGTGCGCGTGCGGTCCTCATGGCGGCGCGCCGCCCAGGCCGCCACCAGCGCAGGCGCACCGGAATCGTCGCCGTCGGCGACCAGTTCGGCCAGCGTCAGTGCATCGCGCAGCCCGAGATTGAACCCCTGCGCGCCGATCGGGTGCAGGGTCTGCGCCGCATTGCCGACGAGCACCGCGCGTGCAGCGGCCGTGCATTCGGCGACGACGCGGCGCAGCGGGTAGCGGCTCCGCGGGCCGACGGTCTCGAACCGACCCGCACGCCAGCCGAACGCCGTTTGCACGCGGGCCAGGAACGCGGCCTCGTCGAGTGCGGCGACCGCGTCGGCGGCGTCGCGATCGACGCCGTGCACCAGACCGTAGTGGCGATCTCCACGCGGCAGCAGCGCGGTCGGGCCGCTGTCGGTCAGGCGTTCGAACGCGCTGCCGTCCGGCGCCCGCGCCGTGCGCAGCCGCGCGACGAACAGGTCCTGGCGATAGTCGTGTTCCTGGGTGTCGATGCCCAATGCCGCACGGACGGCGGACGCCGTGCCGTCGGCGGCGACAACCAGCGCCGCACCAATCCGTTGCTCGCCGTCGCTGCCCGCGATGCGCGCGATGCGACGGCCATCGGCCTCCGGCTCCAGCCCGATGAAGCGCGCGGGCCGGTAGCGGGTCAGATGCGACAGTTCGCCCAGCCGCGCCTCCAGCGCCTGACCGAAGTCGCGGGCGACGACGACCTGCCCGAACTGGTCGCGGCCGTAGTCGGCGGCGTCCAGCCGCAGGCGGCCGAAGTCGCCCTGGCGGCTGACGTGGATGCGGCGGATCGGGCCCGGCGGCATCTGCAGTTTCTGCAGCACGCCCAGCGCGGTCAGCGCGTTGACCGTGGCCTCGGCGAAGCTGAGATTGCGCTCGTCGAACACCGCCGGCATCGCTTCGGGCGGCGTCGCCTCGACCAGCCCGGTGTCGACGCCGGCGCGATCGAGTGCGATCGCCAGACTGGCACCGACCAGCCCGCCACCGACGATCAGGACCTGATGTGCATGGTTCATGGCGCGATGATAAGCGTTCGGCCCGGTGCTCCGCGCCACGCCGGCTTGCCGGCGCTCCGATAGAATGCCGGTCACGTCCGTCTCCGCCGGGAACAGCAGCATGTCCGCCACCGCCCGCCGCGCCATGATCCTCGCCTCGCTGGCCTTGCTCATGGCCGCAACCCGCGTGCATCACTTCGCGGCGGTTCCCGATGCCTCCTGGGCGGTGTTCTTCCTCGGCGGTCTCTATTTGCGGCCATGGACGCGCCTGGCATTTCCGGCACTGATGATCCTGGCCGTGGCGATCGATGCCCTCGTCATCCACGCCCAGGGGCTGTCGTTCTGGCAGCACTACTGCGTATCGCCGGCCTACTGGTGCCTGATCCCGGCCCATTTCGCGCTGTGGATGGGCGGCGCCTGGTTGGGCGGGTACCGCGGGAGACGCGCATCCGTCGCGCTGGCCAGGCTTGCAGCCGCGCTGATCGTATCGGTCGCGCTTTGCCACCTGTTGGCCCAGGGCAGCTTCTACTGGATCAGCGACAGCGTCACGTCGCCGACCCTGGCCGGCTGGTGGAAGAACTACACTGACTGGCTGCCGGCCTACCTGTGGACGACCGCGCTTTACGTCGCCGCCGCCGTCATGGCCCACATGCTGCTGGCCCGCGTTCTGCCGCGACCGGCCGCGGCCCACACCCTCGGCGCCGACTGAGCGCAATGGGCCATCGCCTCTCCAGGATCTACACCCGCACCGGCGACGACGGCTCGACCGGCCTGGGAGACGGCAGCCGGACCGGCAAGGACGCGCTGCGGGTGGCGGCCTACGGCACTGTCGACGAGGCGAATTCGGCCCTCGGCCTGCTGCTCGCCACGCCGCTGCCCGAGGACGTGCGCACGCTGCTGACCGCGCTCCAGCACCGGCTGTTCGACCTGGGCGGCGAACTGTGCATCCCCGGCCACGCCGCGATCGAAGACGCGGACATCGCGGAACTCGAAGCGCAGCTCGACCGCTACAACGACACGCTGCCTCCATTGCGGGACTTCATCCTGCCCGGCGGCGGCGAGGCCGCGGCGCGCTGCCACCTCGTGCGCACCATCGTGCGCCGCGCCGAGCGCGAGGCTGTCGCGCTGTCGCGCGTGGAGACGGTCCGGCCGCAGGCACTGCGCTATCTCAACCGCCTGTCTGACCTGCTGTTCGTGCTGGCCCGGGTGCTCGCCCGGGGCGACGGCCACGGCGAGGTGCTGTGGCAACCCCGGCGGCACGCCTGACATGCACCACCCGATCGGCTTCGGCGGCGACGACCGGCAGGTGCCGGTGTTCTCGCATGCCGCGTGCCTGGACCACGACACCGGCCCCGACCATGCCGAGCGACCGCAGCGGCTGGTCGCGGTGATCGAGGCGCTGCGGGCCGCGTTCCCCGACCTCGATCTGCGCCAGGCCCCGGCCGCGACCCGGGGGCAACTGCTGCGGGTGCACGACGAGACCCTGCTGCAGACGGTGCTCGAATCGCAGCCGACCGGCCGCATCCCACTCGACGCCGACACCGTGCTCTCGCCCGGCTCGGCCCAGGCCGCGCTGTATGCCGCGGGCGCCGGTGTCGCCGCGGTCGATCTGGTCTGCAACGGCGAACTGCGCCGGGCGTTCTGCGCTGTGCGCCCCCCCGGCCACCACGCCACCGCCGACATCGCGATGGGGTTCTGCCTGTTCAACAACATCGCCGTCGCCGCGGCCCACGCACTGGACCGCTACGGGCTGATGCGGGTGTCGATCGTCGATTTCGACGTGCACCACGGCAACGGCACCCAGGCGATCTTCGAGCAGGAGCCGCGGGTGCAGTATCTGAGCTCGCACCAGTTGCCGCTGTTCCCCGATACCGGCCTGCGCCGCGAGCGCGGGGTCGGCAACATCGTCAACATCCCACTGGCGCCGGGCACCGGCAGCGCCCGTTTCTGCGAGGCCTGGCGGGAGCGGATCCTGCCCGAGATCGATGCCTTCGCCCCGCAACTGGTGCTGGTGTCGGCCGGCTTCGATGCCCATCGCCTCGATCCGCTGGCCCAACTCGAGCTCGAGGCCGAGGACTTCGCCTGGCTGACCCGCGAACTGGTCGCACTGGCCGACCGCCACGCCGAGGGGCGCCTGGTGTCGATGCTCGAAGGCGGCTACGACCTGCAAGCGCTGCGCGAGTGCGCCGTCGCCCACCTTCAGGCACTGGCAGGCTGAGCGGGGCCGCGCCTGCGGACGTGAACGGAAGGTCGAGGGGCTGCATTGCCGCTACACATGGGATGCGGCATGCTGGCGCCCGTTTTGGCCGAACGGATCGACCGTGCGCCCCGCCCTCCGCCTGCTGCCCCTTCCGTTCTGCATCGCGCTGTCGCTCACGGCCCAGGCCGACGACCTGCCACGCCCCAACTACTGGGCGCTGTGCCCGGTCGAGGATGCCGTCCCGGCCTTCGCCGACGCCCAGGCACCGGTGGGCTCGGTCGAGGACCGCGAAAGTCAGCCGACCGACATCGACGGCGACGCTTTCGAAGGGGTCACCGGCGAGAGCAGCAGCTTCTCGGGCAATGTGACGCTGCGGCGCGGCGACCAGTTCCTGGGCACCGACGATCTCGACTACTCCGAGGAGGACGGCACGTTCGTTGCCAGCGGCAACGTCCGCTACCAGGATGCAGGCATGCGCGTGGTCGCCGACACGTTGCAGGGCGACACCTTGTCCGAGGCCTACCGCATGGACAACGTGCGCTACCAGCTCACGGCCCGGCGGGGCAACGGCGGTGCCGACCACATCCGCATGGAGGGCGCGCAGGGGGCGCTGCTGGGCTCGACCTACTCGACCTGCCCGCCCAGCGACCGCTGGTGGGAGCTCAAGGCCCAGCAGATCGACGTCAACACCGACCTGGGCATGGGCACCGCGCGCAACGCGACCCTGCGCGTGGGCAAGGTCCCGGTGCTGTACGTACCGTGGTTCCGCTTCCCGATCGACGAGCGCCGCATCTCCGGCCTGCTCTATCCACGGATCTCGCAGTCCAGCCGCAACGGCTTCGACTATTCGCAGCCGATCTACCTGAACCTGGCGCCGAACTACGACATGACGCTCGAGCCGCGCTGGATGAGCAAACGCGGTCTGCAGTTGGGCACCGAGTTCCGGTTCATGACCGACGCCACCCGCGGCGTGCTCGACGTGGCCTATCTGCCGTCCGACAAGCTCGCCAGCCGCGAGCGCGAGCTCGAGCAGACCCAGGTGCCGATTGCCAAGAACCGCCGCAAGGACGACCGCGGGTTCTTGAGCTTCAGCGGCTCTGCCGACCTCAATCCGACCTGGCAGGCTCGTGCGAACCTGACCTGGATGAGCGACCCGCGGTATCTGGAAGACGCCAGCAACAACGTCGACGGCATCTCGTCGATCAGCGGCGTCAGCCAGCTCGGCGTGTTCGGCCAGGGCCGGTCGGGCCCGCAAGGCTACTGGAACGCCGGCGTGCTGGCCGACTACCAGATGCTGACCGACTACACGCTGCCCGAGTCGATCCTGCCCTACAACCGCCTGCCGCACGCCTACTTCAACTGGGAACGGCCGTATGGGCGCTGGTTCACCGCCGGCGTCAACGCCACCGCGACCCGGTTCTCGCACGTCGACGACGTCACCAAGCCCGGCGGCAGCCGGGTCGACCTCAAGCCCTACATCTCGATGCCGCTCGAAGGCCCGAGCTGGTTCCTGCGCCCCACCCTCGCCTGGCGGCATACCGCCTACGGGCTGGACCGGGAGCTGGCTGACTCGATCGCCGACCAGCGCGCGCGCGGCGCGCTGGGCATCGGTGGCGGGGTCCCGATCCCCGACGCACTGCAGGGCCAGTACCAGGCGGCCTTCGGCCAGTTGCGCGACACCGCGCCCAGCCGCAGCCAGCCGATCGCATCGCTCGATGCGGGGCTGTTCTTCGACCGCAACACCCGGTTCCGTGGCGAGGACTACCTGCATACCCTCGAGCCGCGGCTCTACTACCTGCACTCGCCGTATCGCGACCAGTCGGCACTGCCGTTGTTCGACACCAGCCCGCTGACCTTCGGCTGGGGCCAGTTGTTCCGCGACAATCGCTACTCGGGCGCCGACCGCCAGGCCGACGCCAACCAGGTGACGCTGGCGGTGAGCACGCGCTTGATCCGCGAGTCCGATGGCCGCGAGAAACTCAGCGCGAGCCTGGGCCAGATCGTGTACCTGGACGACTCGCGGGTGACGGTCGGCAACGAGACCCAGATCGAGCGCGGGCGCTCGGCCTGGGTCGCCGACTCGACCTACGCGATCAACGACCGCTGGACGATCAGCGCCGGCTACCAGTGGGACCCCAAGCTCCGCCGCGAGGACCTGGCCAGTGTCCGCACCCGGTATCTGATCGGCGACGACGGCATCGTCAACTTTGCCTACCGCCGGCGCAGCAACCTCATCGAGCAGGCCGACCTGTCGTTCCTGTATCCGATCAACCCGACCTGGAGCCTGGTCGGGCGCTATTACTACTCGCTCGCCGACAACCAGCTGCTCGAAGCGGTGGCCGGCGTGCAGTGGGACAGCTGCTGCCTGGCGACCCGCGTGGTCGGCCGGCGCTACCTGCGCAACCGCCAGGGCGAGATGAACAACGCCATCATGTTCGAAGTCGAACTCAAGGGCCTGGGGTCGGCCGGACCGGACACGGAAGGCCGTCTGCGCCGTGCTATTCTCGGCTATTACCGTGACGACCTCTATCTCGTGCCGCCGTCGGAACTGCGCAACAGCGACGACGATGACTCCATCACTCCCGGCCTGAGCCAATGAAGACACTGATCCGTTCCCTCGCGGCCGCCATCGTGCTGTGCGCCGCCGCCGCGCATGCCCAGACCCTGCAACCGCTCGATCGCATCGCCGCGGTCGTCGACGAGGACGTGATCCTCGCCAGCGAACTCGACCGCGCGGTGAACAACATCCGCGCGCAGTACGCGACCCGCCAGGACCAGTTGCCGCCGCAGGAGATCCTCGAGCGGCAGGTGCTCGAGCGCTTGATCACGCTGCGCCTGCAGACCGCACGCGCCCAGCAGACGGGCGTGCGCGTCAGCGACGAAGAAGTCGACCAGGCCATCGCCGCGATCGCGCAGCAGAACAACTTCTCGATGGACCAGCTGCGTCGCCAGCTGGCCGGCGACGGCATGTCGTTCGACGACTTCCGCGCCTCGCTGCGCGACGAGCTGCTGATCCAGCGCATGCGCCAGCGCTTCGCGCAGACCCGCATCTCGGTCAGCGACGCCGAGGTCGATGCCGCCCTGTCGGCGCAGGCCACCGGCGCCCAGTACCGCCTGGCGCACATCCTCGTCGCCCTGCCCGAGGGCGCCACGCCCGAGCAGATCCAGACCGGCCAGCAGAAGATCGACGGCATCAAGGGCCTCATCGACCGCGGCGAGATGGAGTTCTCGGCCGCAGCGGTGCGCTACTCCGACAGCCCGAACGCGCTGGAAGGCGGCGACCTGGGCTGGCGCCGGACCGACGAGATCCCGGCGGCGTTCGCGACCTCGGTCACCTCGCTGCAGCCCGGCCAGGTCATCGGTCCGATCCGTGGCCCCAGCGGCTTCCAGCTGCTGCAGCTGGTGGACGTGCGCGACGCGAGCCAGAGTGGCGGCGCCGGCACGGTCACCGAGTACCAGGCCCGCCACATCCTGATCCGCGCCCAGGGCGAGGACGACAGCGCCGCCAAGGCGCGCGCCGACTCGCTGCGCGCGCGCATCGTGGGCGGCGCCGATTTCGCGCAGATCGCCCGCGACAGCTCCGAGGACAATGCCACCAAGGCCAACGGCGGCGACCTGGGCTGGTTCACCCAGGACGAGTTCGGCCCGGACTTCGGCGGCCAGGTCGCCGCGCTCGGCGACGGCGATGTCTCCCAGCCCTTCCGCACGCAGGCTGGCTGGCATATCGTCCAGCGCATGGCCAGCCGCCAGTCGGCCGGCAACGACAACAACCGGCGCGCACAGGCGCGCGAGGCCATCGGCCAACGCAAGCTCGAGGACGAGTGGGACCGCTACGTGCGCGAGATGCGCGGTGAGGCCTACGTCAGCGTCCGCATCGGCCCCAATCCCGATCCTGAGATCGGCGGCGGCGGCTGAGCGATGACCCGGCCCAGGCTGGCGCTGGTGCCGGGCGAGCCGGCCGGCGTCGGCCCGGAGCTGTGCGTGCGCGCCGCCTGGCGCGCTTGCGGGGCCGACCTGGTCGCGATCGGCGATCGTGAGGCCTTGCGCCGAGCCGCCGATGCGATCGCGCTGCCGATCGCTTTCGCCGATGCCCAGGCCCCACAGGTCCCCCCGGGCACGTTGCGCCTGATCGAATTCCCGCATGCGCACGTCCCCGCCTTCGGCACGCCCGATCCGCGCAATGCACGCAGCATCGTCGATGCCCTGCTGCATGCTGCGGCCGGCTGCCGCGAAGGCCGCTTCGACGGCCTGGTGACCGGCCCGGTGCACAAGGCGGCGATCAATGCCGGCGGCGTGCCCTACACCGGCACGACCGAACTGCTGGCCGACGACGCCGGCTGCGATGTGGTGATGATGCTCGCCAATCCGCAACTGCGCGTGGCGCTGGCGACCACCCACCTGCCACTGCGCGCCGTCCCCGATGCCATCACCGCGCCCACGCTCGAGCGCGTGTTGCGCATCCTCGATGCTGCGTTGCGTCGCGACTTCGGGCTGCAGGCACCGCGGATCGCAGTCCTCGGCCTCAATCCCCATGCCGGCGAGGACGGCCATCTGGGCTTCGAGGAGCGCGACATCATCGCCCCCCTGCTGGCGCGCCTGCGTGCCGAAGGCCTCGCCCTCGACGGCCCACTGCCGGCCGATACCGCCTTCCTGCCCATGCGTCTGGCCGATGTCGACGCGGTGCTGGCGATGTACCACGATCAGGGCCTGCCAGTGCTCAAGCACAACGGCTTCGAATCGGCGGTCAATCTGACCCTGGGCCTGCCCTATCCCCGGGTCGCGGTGGACCACGGGACGGCACTCGAACTCGCCGGCAGCGGCCGCGCCGACCCGTCGAGCCTGTTCTGCGCGATCGACCAGTGCGCGGCGCTCGCCCGCCACCGCAGGGCCGCGGCATGACCGCGGGCACGCCGATCGGCTGGGACGATTTCCTGCGCGTGGACCTGCGTGTGGGCCGCGTGGTGTCTGCCGAGGTGTTCCCCAAGGCGCGGCGCCCGGCCTATGTGCTGCAGGTCGACTTCGGCCCGGAGATCGGCGTGCGCAAGTCCAGCGCGCAGATCACCGACCACTATGCGCCGCAAACATTGGTCGGCCGGCTGGTCGTGGGCGTGGTGAACTTCCCGCCCAAGCAGATCGGGCCGCTGATGTCGGAGTGCCTGATCACCGGTTTCCATGACGCCGAAGGCAAGGTCCGGCTGTGCGTTCCCGATGGCGACATCGCGCCCGGCACCCGGCTGCTGTGAGCTCCCTTCTTTTTCTGCGACCCGTCCCATGATCCGATCCTCCGCCGCCTCCGGCAGCTTCACCGAACCGCCCAAGAAATCGCTCGGCCAGAACTTCCTGCACGAGCGCGGGGTCGTCGACAAGATCGTGCTGGCGATCGACCCCAAGCCCGGCGAGCGCCTGGTCGAGATCGGGCCCGGCCAGGGCGCGATGACGTTCCCGCTGCTCGACCGCCATGGCAGCCTGACGGCGATCGAGTTCGACCGTGACCTGTTGGCGCCGCTGACTGCGCAGGCGGCTGCGCATGGCGCGTTGACCCTGGTCCATGCCAACGTGCTCGACGTCGACCTGACCGCGCTCGCGGACGGCACGCCGATCCGGCTGGTCGGCAACCTGCCCTACAACCTGTCCTCGCCGATCCTGTTCCACGCCCTGGCGCATGCCGCCGCGATCGTCGACATGCACTTCATGCTGCAGAAGGAAGTGGTCGAGCGCATGGCCGCCGGGCCGGGCAGCAAGGTCTATGGGCGACTGAGCGTGATGCTGCAGGCCTACTGCGATGTCACTGCATTGTTCGTGGTCGGCCCGGGCGCGTTCCGGCCGCCGCCGAAAGTCGATTCGGCGGTCGTGCGACTGGTCCCGCGCGCGCCCGAACGCATCGGCATCGACGATCCCATGCGTTTTGCCAACATCGTCCGCGCGGCCTTCGGCCAGCGCCGCAAGACGCTGCGCAATGCGCTGGGCGGCACGATGGAGGCCGAGGCGATCATCGCGGCCGGCATCGACCCCCAGCAGCGCGCCGAGCAGTTGTCGGTCGCCGATTTCGTGCGCCTGGCCAACCATACGGCCACGACATAGTCGAAGCATTCATTGCCGCCCGCTACACTGAGCGCGCCATGGACGAGACTGCCGACTACACCCTCGAAATCCAGATCGCGACGCGCTTCCTCGACGAGGAATCGACCCCCGACGACGATCGCTACGTTTTCGCCTACACCATCCGTATCCGCAATGTCGGCCGGTTGCCGGCCCAGCTCGTCTCGCGCCACTGGATCATCACCGACGCCAATGGCCGCGTCGAGGAAGTGCATGGCGACGGTGTCGTCGGCGAACAGCCGCGGCTCGAGCCGGGCGAGGCCTTCACCTACACCTCCGGCGCAGTGCTGTCGACGGCGGTCGGGACGATGGAGGGCAGCTACGACATGGTCGGCGACGACGGCGCGCACTTCGACGCCCCGATCCCGCCGTTCACGCTGTCGGTCCCGCGTACCCTGCACTGATGGCGATCTGGGCGATCGGCGACCTGCAGGGTTGCTACGGTGCGACCGCGCGATTGCTCGAGGCGATCCGCTTCGATCCGGCCGTCGACCGGCTGTGGTTCTGCGGCGACCTGGTCAATCGCGGCGGCGAATCGGTCGAGACGCTGCGGCTGGTGCACTCGCTGCGCGAGAACGTCGTCAGCGTGCTGGGCAACCACGACCTGTCGCTGCTGGCGATCGCCGAGCGTCGCGAAGAGGACCAGCGCAAGGTCAATCCCGATCTGCGCGGTGTGCTGTTCGCGCACGACCGCGACGTGCTGCTCGACTGGCTGCGCGCCTGTCCGCTGCTGCACGTGGACCGCGCGCTGGGCTGGATGATGCTGCACGCCGGTCTTGCGCCGCGCTGGACCACCCAACTGGCCGAGAAGCACGCCGCCGAGATCGAACGCAAGCTGCGCAGCCCCGGCTATCGCAAGCTGCTGCGCAACATGTACGGCGATCGCCCGGCGTGGTCGCCGAACCTGACCGGGCCTGATCGCGATCGCGCGATCATCAACATCTTCACCCGAATGCGCTATTGCGCGCCCAAGGGCCGCATCGCGTTCGAAGAGAAGGGCGCGCCCGGCACCCAGCAACCGGGACTCTATCCCTGGTACGAGGTCCCGGGGCGTGCCGAGCGCGACCTGAAGATCGTCTGCGGTCACTGGTCGACGCTGGGCCTGTTCATCGGCCACGGCATCCACGCGCTCGACACCGGCGCGGTGTGGGGCGGCAAGCTGACCGCACTGCAGCTCGATGCCGAGACGCTGCGCATCGTGCAGGTGCCCGGACGCGACGTGCCGCCACCGGTGAGATGAGGCGGCGTCCGGGCCCACACGCCGCACTGGCGGCGCTCGCACTGGCCGGACTGTTGCTGTCGGCGGCGGCCTTCGCGCATCCGCTGACGGACGCGGCCCGGCGTCAGGTCGGCGTCACCGTCCGCTACGACCCGGCCTACGTGCGCCTGGACTATCCCGGCGGCGACGTGCCGGCCGACCGCGGCGTCTGCACCGATGTCGTGGTGCGCGCGCTGCGCACGCAGGGCATCGATCTGCAGCAGCGCATCCATCAGGACAAGCGCGCCCATCCGCAGGCCTACCCGCGCCAGTGGCGGCACCTGGCCGCCGACCCGCACATCGACCATCGACGCGTCCCCAACCAGACGACCTGGTTCGCGCGCCAGGGCTGGTCGCGGCCCGTCGTGCAAGCCCGCGGCGATTACCGAGCGGGCGACATCGTCGCCTGGCGCCTGGACAGCGGCCTGCTGCACATCGGCATCGTGTCCGACCGCAAGGCCGGCGACGGCACGCCCCTGGTGCTGCACAACATCGCCCGCGGCACGCGCGAGGAAAACGTGTTGCTGCGCTGGCGCATCATCGGTCACTACCGACCGGCGGTCGCGCCGGTGCCGGACGCTCAGGCGCGGCGGTAGTCGACGAATGCGAAGGCGTGCGCGTGGCGCGTGTCGGCGGCGTGCTCCTGCCGCGCGGTCTGGATCCAGTCGGCGGCATCGAACGCCGGAAACCAGGCATCGGCGCCGTCGACCTCGGCATCGACGCAGGTCAGCGACAGGTGCGTGGCGCGCGCCAACGCCAGCGCGTAGACCTCGCCGCCGCCGATCACGCACAGCGCCTGGGCGCCGTCGCCTGCGGCCAGCGCGAGCGCCGCATCGAGCGACGCGACCGCCTCCATGCCGTCGAACGGCGCACGGCCCGAACGCGTGAGCACCAGATTGCGGCGACCGGGCAGCGCGCGGCCGATCGACTCGGCGGTGCGTCGCCCCATCAGCACCGGCTGGCCCAGCGTCAACGCCTTGAAGCGCTTCAGGTCGTCGGGCAGATGCCACAGCAGCGCATTGCCGCCGCCGATCGCGCGATTGCGATCGAGCGCGGCGATCAACACGATTCGCGGCGTGTCGCGTTCGGCCGCCATGCCGGACACGGCCGACTGCCGCTCGGTCATACCGCGACCGGCGCCTTGATCGCCGGTAACGGGTCGTAACCGTCGAAAGCGATGTCGTCGTAGCCGAACGCGAACAGATCGCTCACCGCCGGGTTCAAGCGCAGCCGCGGCAGCGGGCGCGGCGTGCGCGTGAGCTGCTCGCGCGCCTGCTCGAAGTGGTTGGCGTACAGGTGCGCGTCGCCGAGCGTGTGCACGAAATCGCCCACGCCCAGCCCGGTCGCCTGCGCGACCATGTGCGTGAGCAGCGCATAGCTGGCGATGTTGAACGGCACGCCGAGGAAGATATCGCCGCTGCGCTGGTAGAGCTGGCAGCTCAGGCGGCCGTCGACCACGTAGAACTGGAACATCGTGTGGCAGGGCATCAGCGCCATCTGCGGCAGGTCGGCGACGTTCCAGGCACTGACGATCAGCCGGCGCGAGTCGGGATTGCGTACGATCTCATCGACGACCCAGCGGATCTGGTCGATCTCGCGGCCGTCGCTGCCGGTCCAGCGGCGCCACTGCTTGCCGTAGACCGGTCCCAGTTCGCCGTCGGCGTCGGCCCACTCGTCCCAGATGCCGACCTTGTGGGCCTTCAGGTAGCCGATGTTGGTCTCGCCTTTCAGGAACCACAGCAGCTCATGGACGATCGAGCGCAGGTGCAGCTTCTTGGTCGTGACCAGCGGAAAGCCATCGGCCAGATCGAAGCGCATCTGCCAGCCGAATACGCTGCGCGTACCGGTGCCGGTGCGGTCGGCCTTGTCGCTGCCGTGCTCGAGCACGTGGCGCAGCAGATCCAGGTACTGGCGCATGCTCAGCCCGCCTGCACAGGCACGGCCGGCTGCAGCACCGGCGCGCTGCGCGAGCGCCACAGCAGGAACAGGCCCAGCGCGACCAGCGGCAGCGACAGCAATTGACCCTGGGTGACCCAGCCGAACGCCAGATAGCCGATGTTCGCATCGGGCACGCGCACGAACTCGACCAGGATCCGGAACACGCCGTAGAGCAACGCGAACATCCCCGAAACCGCGTAGCGCGCACGCGGCTTGCGCGAGAACACCCACAGGATGACGAACATCGCCAGCCCCTCCAGGCACGCCTGGTAGAGCTGCGAGGGGTGGCGTGCGAACTGATCCAGCGCACCGGTCGCAAACTCGGCCTGCAGGCGCTCGGCCGACCAACCCGCGAAGGCCGGATCGGTCGGAAACACCACGCCCCAGCCGGCCTGGGTGTACTTGCCCCACAGCTCGGCGCCGATGTAGTTGCCCAGCCGGCCGAAGCCCAGGCCCGGCGGCACCAGCGGCGCCACGAAGTCCATCACGTCGAAGAAGTGCAGGCGCTGGCGCCGCGCCCACCACCAGGCCGCCACCAGCACGCCGAGCAGGCCGCCGTGGAAACTCATGCCGCCGTCCCAGACCTTGAACAGCATCAACGGGTCGGCCATCAGCTCGCCCGGCGTGTAGAACAGCACGTAGCCGATGCGGCCACCCAGGATCACGCCGAGGATGCCGTTGAACAGCAGGTCGCCGAAGCGCTCGACATCGACGCCGGGCAGGCGGCCGGCGCGGATGCGCAGCCGCCCCAGCCACCAGGCCATACCGAAGCCCAGCAGGTACATGACGCCGTACCAGTGGACCGACGGATGGAACGGACCGATCTGCGGCAGTTGCAGCGCGATCGGATCGATCTGGTGAAGGATGATCATCGGATCAGCGCGGCAGCGGATGCGTGGGCGCGTCGACCGGCGGCGTCACCTCGCCGCGATTGCGCATCGCATTGCGCTTGGCCCACAGGTTGAGCATTTCGACGAACGCCGAGAACCCCATCGAGCCGTAGATGTACCCCTTGGGAATGTGCAGGCCGAACCCGTCGAGCAGCAGGTAGACACCGATCAGCACGATGAACGCCAGCGCCAGCATCTTCACCGTCGGGTTGGCGTCGATGAACTTGCCCAGCGGCTGCGCCGCGAGCAGCATCACCGTCACCGCCAGCAGGATCGCGCAGACCATCACCGGCACGTACTCGCCGGCCATGCCGACCGCGGCGATCACCGAGTCGAGCGAGAACACGATGTCGATGACCGCGATCTGCGCGATCACCGCACCGAAGGACGCAGTCGCCTTGCCGATGCTGCCGTGGGCTTCGGGATCCTCGCCCTTGAGCTGCTCGCGGATCTCCATCGCGCCCTTCACGATCAGGAACAAGCCGCCGAGGATCAGGATCAGATCGCGCACCGAGATGCCGCGACCGAATAACTCGAACAGCGGATCGGTCAGCCGCGCTAGCCAGGCCAGCGTCAACAGCAGGCCGATGCGCGTGATGCAGGCCACGGCGATACCGAACTTGCGCGCGAACTCGCGCTTCTCGACGGGCAGCTTGCCGACGGCGATCGAGATGAAGACCAGGTTGTCGATGCCCAGCACGATCTCGATCGCACTGAGCGTGATCAGCAGGATCCAGACCTGGGGGTCGGTCAGCAGTTCCATCATGGGGAGGGCATCCTCGTTTGGGGTCCAGCCACCGCGGGGCTCGCGGCGGCGTCTACAGCCAGCGCGGCAGCAGGATCAGCGTCCATACCGCCACCACATTGATCATCGTCACGAACACCGCGGCCGATCCCATGTCCTTGGCCCGCCCGGCGAGCTCGTGGTGCTCTGCGCCGTAGCGCTCGATCACCGCCTCGATCGCCGAATTCAACAACTCCATCGCCAGCACCAGCAGGCAGCTGCCGAGCAGCAGCGCCCGTTCCACGCCGGTGTCGCCCAGCCACAGGGCCAGCGGCGCGAGGACCGCCAGCACACAGACCTCGAGCCGGAATGACGACTCGTGCAACCAGGCCGCACGCAGGCCCTGGCAGGACCACACCGTGGCCTTGAGCATGCGTGCCGGCCCGCGCGGCCAATGTCCGGTGTCGTCGGCCATCGCTCACGCCCGCGCCCGGCGAGCCGTCGCCGAACGCCGGATGCGCACCGGCAGGACGCGGAGCACGGGCCGCGGAGGGGTCGAAAGCATGACAGACCGGATCGGGAGGGACAGTCGCGACCGGGCGATTCTGCCACATCCCAGGCCCCGGGCCGGCCGTGGTTTGCATCGCGCGACAGGGGCTGTTTGACTGGCGGCTCGTTCGAACCCGGTCCTGTCCCGATGTACGCACTGTTTTTCGCCCGTCTCCACGCCGCCGCCGTCCTGTCGCTCGTCGCGGTGCTGCTGGCCGGCTGCGCCAGCTCGCGCAGTTTCACCGCAGGCCTGGATCCGGTGTCGTCACCCGAATGGGCGGCCGACATGGCTCGGTTCGCCGCCCAGGATGCCGCAACGCCGCCGCCGGAACGGCCGGTGGTGTTCACCGGCAGCTCATCGGTGCGCTTCTGGGACACGCTGGCGATGGACTTTCCCGACGTGCCGGTGCTCAACCGCGGCTTCGGCGGCTCGCAGGTGCGTGACTCGGTGTGGTACGCCGATGAGATCACGCTGCGCTACCGGCCGCGGCAGATCGTGCTCTACGCCGGCGATAACGACACCGCCGACGGACGTTCGGCGCAACAGGTACTGGCCGACACGCAGGCCTTCGTCCGGCGCATCCACGCCGAACTGCCGGGCACTCAGATCGCGCTGCTCGGCATCAAGCCCAGCCCGTCGCGCGCGAACCTGCTGGGCATCCAGCGTCAGGCCAATGACGCACTGCGCGCCTGGGCCGCGACCCAGCGCAACGTCGCCTACATCGATGTCTTCACCCCGATGCTGGATGCGAACGGGGTGCCGCGCGAAGACCTGTTCATCGAAGATCGCCTGCATATGAACGCTGCCGGCTACGCCCTGTGGCGCGACATCATCGGCCCCTATCTGGTCCGTTGATACCGGGCGTTCACCCGGCCCGAATGCGGGTCGGACCAGACTGCGACCGGTATCGACCCGGAGCACGGCCATGCGCCACCGCCTCGCCGCCGGCCTGCTGGCCGCGCTGACCCTGGGAGTTCCCATGTCGCACGCATTCGCACAATCGACCGTTGCGCCGCAACACCCGGGTGCGCCGGGCTACGACGTGCTGCTCGACGCCGCCACCGCGCCACTGCGCAGCGCGCTCGGTGATCGCGTGGTCGTCGAGGTCGAGCGCCTGGACCGGCTGGGCGACTGGGCGTTCCTGCAAGGCACGCTGCGCGCGCCCGGGGGCGGTCGTCCGGACTATGCCGGCACGCCTTACGCCGAGCGTGCCGCGGCCGGTGGCATGTCCGATGTCTATGTGGCCTTGCTGCGCGCGCAGCCTGCACAGAGCAGCGCCGATGAGGACGCGCGTGAGCCGCCGACCGACGACGGCGCATCGACGGAGCTGGATCCCCCTACGCCCCGATGGACGGTGCTCGACCACGCGATCGGGCCGTCCGATGTGGCCTGGCTGACGTGGCCGGAAACGCATGCGGCCCCGCGTCAGCTGTTCGGGTTCTAGCGTCGGCGAGCGGGCGCGCACCGCCGGGGGCCGCTGCGCGCCCCTGAGCACACGGACGAATGCCACACAGACACGGAGGCCGGCAATTGCCGGCCTTGTGCGGGTCATCGCAATGACGCCTCAGCGCGGCGGGGTGATGATCTCGTAGTTGCCCGAGGCACCGCCCCAGCTGATGCGCTGCGAGCCGTCGGCGTTGACGTTGTTGGAGCCGATGAACTGCGGCTTGCCGCCTTCGAAGCCAGCAAACAGCACCACATGCGACTGGCCGTTCTTCTGCATCAATACGACGTCGCCAGGCCGGGCATCGGCGAGCGACACCGTCTGCCAACCGTCGCCCTTGAGGTTGCTGGCCAACTGATCGACCGAGGCGCTGGCCTGCCCGGCGTCGATGACACCGGCCTTCTGCAGCACCGCCGAGACGAAGTTTGCACAGTTGACGTTGTTGGGCACCCACGACTGCATCGGGAGCTCGTCGCTGTACTTGAGTTCGCCTGCGTTACGGCCGATGAACTGCTCGGCGATCGCGGCCGGGTTGCGCGCATCGACCGCCCCCGTGTCGCCGACCGCCCCTGTATCGCCGACCGCGCCCGTGCCGCCGACGCCCCCGTTCCCCTGGCTACCGCCCGCGCCGCCTGCGGCACCGGGGATGTTGAGCGTGTCGCCGGCGTAGATCTTGTTGGGGTCGCGGATCTGGCTGTTGGCCGACATCAGGGCATCGACCGAGGTGCCATAGCGGACGGCCAGTGCACTGAGGGTATCGCCCCAGGCGATGTGATGGGACGAGGTGCTGCCGATCGCGGTCATCGCTAGCCTCCGGAAGGACGTCTGGCAGGCCCCAGGGCACTGGGGCGGACGTATGCACTGTCGCCGCCCCGGCCTGTGCGCTCAATCTGGGATCGACCCTAGCGAAAGGGCTCGCCCTATTCATCGCACGCCCCGGCCAGGCCGTGGGCGGCATCGCCACGGCGACACGATGTCCGCGGCACCGCGACGGGCGATCGGCCTGCGTGCAGCGCCGCAGGCCGTCCTGCAGCGCCAGCGCGCCGTCGCCGCTCCTGGGCTCGACCGATCAGCGTCGGCGGGCAGCCCCCATGGGCTGATGCAGGCTCAACACGGTACCGTCGGGATCGAGGAAGTCGAGGGTGAGGCCACCGTCGGGTGCCTCGCTGACGGGCGTCACGATCTCCACGCCGTGGGCGACAAGCGCATCGGCGCAGTCGTCGATGCCACCATCGAGCGAGAACACCGGGATCGGGGTTTCGCCCACCCAGACAGTACGTTCGAGCAACACGAGGGTCACGCTGCCGGCCTGGGCGGTGGCCATCGGGCCCTCGTGGCTGTCCTCGACCGTGAGCGCCAGGCCGAGCACGTCGCGGTAGAAGGCCGCACTGCGCGGCAGGTCGGTGACGAAGAACACAAGCGTTTCGAGTCGAGCATTTGCGAGCATGGCGGTTCCTGAAGGTGGGTTACGCCGATACGTTGCCGCTGGAGGCCGGAATGTGAGCACCGCGCCGGATCAACAGCAGATGCCCACTAGGATCATGCGTCCCGAGCGCACCGCCCAACCCCGCACTCTGCAGCACGCGGCGGGCCGGCCCCATCGGTCGTGGCATCGGCGCGCGGTGCGGCACCGGCGCCGCGGCGAACGCCCGCAGCGCCGCCCGGACCTCTGCGGGCGCCGCAGCGACGGACTTGCGGACCGAGACCAACCGCTGCCGGAACGCCTGCGGCGAGATGCCGAGCAGCCAACGGATCTCGGCGGCATCGAGCCCGTGCAGGACGAGCCGGGCCACGCGCTGGGCCGCGGGTGGCATCGGCGGCAGTGCCGGCAAGGCCGGCACATCGCAGGCCTGGCGCGCATGCAGGCATTCGCCGACCGCATCTTCGCGGCGCCGCCGTCGCACCGCACCGCGCGCAGCCAGGGCCGCTTGTCGGCGCAGGGTGCCCGCCAGCCATGCCGCATCGGTGCGGCCTGCCAGGATCGCGGCGAGCAGGACCTCCTGCACGAGATCGTCGACATCCACCGCACGTCGACTCAGGCGCGCCGCCTGCGCGCGCAAGCGACGCAGCAGGGCGGCGTCGATCGCCGGTGCTCCGGACAGCTCGACATTGGTGGCATCGGGACGCGAGGCAGGCATGGCCCGGAGCATAGCCTCACCGCGTGCGCGCAGGACGCCCAGCCGCACTACTGCTGACGCAGCGCCTCGATCGGATCGAGTTCGGACGCCTTGCGCGCCGGGTAGTAGCCGAAGAACAGGCCGGTCGCGACCGAGAACCCGGCCGCCAGCGCGACCACGTTGCCATTGAGCTGGATCGGCAACTCGCTGTTGTAGTGCCCGACCAGCAATGCACCGATCACGCCCAGCGCGATGCCCAGCACACCGCCGCCCAGCGACAGCAGCATCGCCTCGGCGAGGAACTGGCGGCGGATGTCCGACGGCCCGGCGCCGACCGCCATGCGCAGGCCGATCTCGCGGATCCGCTCGGTCACCGAGACCAACATGATGTTCATGATGCCGATGCCGCCGACGATCAGCGAGATCGTCGCGACCGCGCCGAGCAGCCATGACATCTGGCGCGTGGTCTGGTTGCGGGTGGCGACCAGCTGGGAGACATTGCGCACCTGGAAGTCGTCCGGCTCGCCCGGTCCGATCCGATGGCGCTGACGCAGCAGCGACTCCACCTCGCTCTGCACATAGCCCAGGTCGCCGGCATCGGCGACGGTCAGCGACACATCCATGACCGCGCCGGCCGGCAGGCCCATCGCCCCCATCAGGCGCCGTCGCGCGGTGTCCAGCGGCACGATCAGGATCTCATCCTGATCGCTGCCGAAACCGCTCAGCCCCTTGCTGTCGAGCGTGCCGAGTACGGTGAAGATCGTCCGGCCGATGCGCACCTGTTCGCCGACGCCGCTGGCCTCGCCGAACAGCTCCCGGCGGACGGTCTCGCCCAGCAGCACCACGCGTTCGGCGCCGGTGAAGTGCTGGGGCTCGAACCCGCTGCCATTGGCGATCGTCCAGCCGTTGATCTCCAGGAAATCGGGTTGGACCCCGCGCCAGCTGCTGTTCCAGTTGCGCTCGGCGTAGACCACCTGGCTGCTGCCGCGCAGCGAGCCGGAGATGTACTGCACCTCCGGGATCTCCTGGCGGATCGCGTCGATATCGCCCTCGTTGAGGGTGAAGAAGCTCGACGCGCTCATGCGTGCGCCGCCCGGCGAACGGCCGGCGCTGGGGCCGATATCGAGCTTCTGCGCGCCCAGGCCCGACAGCTGGCGATCGATCTCGGCCTGGGTGCCCTGCCCCACCGACACCATGACGATGACCGCTGCGATACCGATGATCACGCCCAGCGAGGTCAGCGCGCTGCGCATCCAGTTGCCGCGCAGCGCGAAGATCGCCGTGCGCAGGACGTCGAGGAAGTTCATGGTCCCGCTCCCGGGCGCTGACTCGAGAGCCCGGCATCGGAACCGGCATCCGGTCCGCGATCGCCGGAACCCGGCTCTTCGTGCAGTTCGCCATCGCGCATCACATAGGTGCGGTCGGCATGCGCGGCGACCTCCGGGTCGTGGGTGATCAGCACCACCGTATGGCCATTGTCGCGCAGTTGCTTGAACAGCGCGAGGATCTCCTCGCCGGTGCGGGTGTCGAGTGCGCCGGTGGGTTCGTCGGCGAGCAGCACCGGCGGCCGGTTGATCAACGCGCGCGCGATCGCGACGCGTTGCTGCTGGCCGCCGGACAGCTCGCTGGGCCGGTGCGCGGTTCGCGCCCCCAACCCGACCGCTTCGAGCGCGGCCTGCGCCCGCGCCCGCCGTTCGGCCGGCGGCACGCGCGCGTATCCCAGTGGCATCGCCACGTTGTCGAGCGCACTCATTCTCGGCAGCAGGTTGAAGCCCTGGAAGACGAACCCGATCGTGTCGCGGCGCAGGGCCGCCAGCGCCTCGCGATCGAGCGTCGCGACGTCGATGCCATCGCACAAGTAGACGCCATCGCTGGGCGTGTCGAGGCAGCCGATGAGATTCATCAGTGTCGACTTGCCCGACCCCGACGGGCCCATGATCGCGACGAACTCGCCGCGCCGGATGCGCAGGTCGACGCCGCGCAAGGCCACGACCTCCGCCTCGCTGCCTTCGGCGTAGATCTTCTTGAGTGCGCGGGTCTCGATGACGGGCGCCGGCGTGGACGTGCTCATCGCGGCGCGCGTTCGCCGATGACGATCGCATCGCCCTCGGCGAGCGGACCGGAGATCTCGACGCTGCTGCCGTCGCTGGCGCCGATGCGTACCGGCACCGCCTCGCGCTGCCCGTCGACCAGGCGATAGAGCGTCGTCCGCGTCGCGCCCACGAGCGAGGCCAGCGTGCGCTGCCATTGCGCGCGCTGGGTGTCGTCGAGCTGCGCTGTAAACTCGGCGAAATCCTGCTGGACGCGCTCGGTCACGCGCTGCCGGATCTGTGCCTGGAGACGGGGATCGAGCGCGCGCGCGCCGCCGCCCGGTCCGCCACGGTGGCCACCCGCTGCCGGGC